>JAJZHH010000136.1 GCA_021804595.1 Pseudomonadota bacterium | reverse complement strand
CCCTGCAACAGGCGCTGCAAGGCGGTGCCGACGGCGTCGCCCAGGCCCGGCTCGCTGAAGAACACGCCGCGGATCTGCACCGTGGCGGTCAGCGCCTTGAGGAAGTCGGCGGCCAGCTCCGGGTCGGGCGGCTGCGCCTGGGTCCAGAACGCATCGAGCCCGCCCTGGTGGCTCAGGCCGGCGACGTCGTACACCGCCTGCCCGAGCACTTGCAGCGGGCGGCCGAGCTGCACCGCGCGCAACCCCGTGGTGCTGTTGACGGTGACGACGCCGCGGCTGGCGCGGATCAGATCGTCCAGGTTGCCGCCGCGCAGGTAATGCACGCGGTCGGCCACGCCGAGTTCCTCGGCGCGCGCGCGCATGCTGCGCTTCCAGTCGTGCAGCGCGGGGTCCCAGGGATGTTCCTTGAGCACGAGCCAGCTGTCGGGCGCGGCGTGGCGGGCGAACGAGCCGACGACGAGATCGATCGACTCCTCGATGCTCGAGAAGCGCGAATAGGCGACGATCTGGAAGTCGAAGTCGAGCTGCAGCGGGAACAGGTAGAACGGCCGTGCCGACTTGACGAGTTCGGTGACGAATTCCTCGGTGCGGGGCTTGATTCGGGCATTGGTATACAGCCGCCACGCGCTGGCCGGGGTGTAGATCAGCGTCGGCGGACGCATGTCGCTGCGTCGGTAGCGCGGGTACAGCCAACCCAGCAGCAGGTTGGCGATGTTGTAGCCGAGGTCGGCGCGCGCCATCTGCACCGCGCTGTCGACATAGCGCGGCGCGAAGTCGGGGGTGGGCGCGCGCGCCGCCAGCCGGCGGATCGCGCGCGGGTCGTGCGGAAAGCGCGAGCCCCCGCTCATGCCGTCGCACTCGAAGGTGATCCAGTCCGGGCGCAAGTAGCCGAAGTCGTGCACGACGACGCGGATGCCGCGTGCCTTGGCCAGCCCGACCGCTTCGCGGTGGTAGCGGCGCTGCTCGCCGAGCAGCAGCAGGTCGGTGACACCTTCTCGTGCGAAGAAGGCGTCGATGAATGCCGGCCAGTGCGCGAGGCTGCCGCGGTAGTCGATGGCGTGGCCGCCACGCCAGACCAGGCGGTCGCCGATGCACAGGTTGATGCGCGTGGTGCGCCAGCCGCGCTCGCGCAAGCCCGCGGCAATGCGCGGCAGGAACGGCGACGGCATGCCCTGCAGGAATACCGCATGGCGGGCGCGGGCCATCAGCGCGCCCCCGCGTCGCGGTACCAGGCGATGGCGCGGCGCATCGATTCAGCGTGCCCGACGCGCCCCAGCGGCGCCCCGGCAGCCCGCAGCGCCGCGATGTCGTGGCCGCAGGTACGCCCGAAGATGCGCACCAGCAATCGGTGCAGCAGCGGCTCGCGGCGCAGGTGCAACAGCCGGTGCGGCGCCTCCAGCGCGGCGGCCGCGGCGTCGGCCAGCGCGAACGGCAGGTTCAGCAGCAGGCCGCGGCCGCCGATACCACGGCGCAATTCGTCCAGGAACGCGGCCCAGCTCACCGACACCGGGTCGCGCACGTTGAAGGTGCGACCGGCGGCTTGCGGCGCGCCGGCGGCCCACAGCATCACGTCGACCAGGTTGTCGACGTCGAGGTAGCCGAAATCGGCGCGGCCGCCGTCCACCTTGAGCATCAACCCGCCGCGCAGTTCGTCGCCGACGCGTTGCACGAACGGGCTGCGTGGGCCGACGACGTTGCACGGTCGCAGCACGACGGCGTCGAGCTCGCGCGCGTGCTCGCGCAGCGCGGCCTCGCCCAGCGCCTTGCTGCGGCCGTAGCCGAAACCGCCGCCGTCCGCTGCCTGGGTCTCGTTGGCGGGCGCGCGCGGGAAGCCGTAGACGTCGACGCTGGACAGGTGCACCAGGCGGGCGCCGGGCGCCTCGCGCAGCATCGCCTGCGCCAGCTTGCGCACGCCGTCGACGTTCGCCGCGACGTAGTCGGGCCAGGCCCCCCAGGTGGCGACGTTGG
This sequence comes from Pseudomonadota bacterium, assembly GCA_021804595.1. Lineage (GTDB taxonomy): Bacteria > Pseudomonadota > Gammaproteobacteria > Burkholderiales > Burkholderiaceae_C > Thiomonas_A. Next base: position 3,864 of record JAJZHH010000136.1, on the reverse strand, counting down.
CCGCGCAGTGCAACACGGCGCGTACTCCACGCACCGCTTCGCCCAGGCTGGCGGCGTCGGTGAGGTCGCCGCGGACCACCTGCGCGCGCTCGCGCAACTCGGCGGGCAGCCGATGCGGGTCGCGCACCAGCAGGCGCGGCTCCTGGCCGTCGCGCAGCAGGCGCAGCGCCAGGTGGCCGCCGATGAAACCGGTGGCGCCGGTGACCAGCAGCGGTCGTGACGTGCCGTCGGCCATGGCGTTCAGGGTCGCGACGACTTGAACACCTGCCGCGGCGTCGGCCGCGGCACGCTGTTGAGCACGGCGTAGCCGAGACCGACGAAGGGGTTGATCACCCCCCAGGACGCGCGCAGCGCGACGTGGATCGGCACCACGTCGGCGCCGAGGTCCTGCTTGATCGCGTAGGTGGTCAGGCCGAGTTCGAGCCGCTTGGCACCGAGCTCGATGGCACTGTCGACGACCGCGTGCGCGACGTACAGATACAGGCTGTCGTTGGCGGCGATTTCACGGCCGACATAAAGCCAGCGCAGCATGTCGCCGTCGCGCAGCAGCAGCGCGTGACCGACCAGCTCGTCGTCGCGGTAGAACAGCAGCGCCTTGGAGTCGGCGCCGAGGTCGCTGGACAGCCTGCGGTAGAACTCGGGGGTCAGCACTTCGCGCTGGAACTCGCTGGCGCTTTCGTGCACGACCATCCACTGCCGGCACAGCGTATCGGCCAGGTGGCCGAAGTCGTCGACGCGCTCGTGGCGCACGCCGGCATTGCGCTTGCGGTGCTTGAGCAGCTTGCTGCGGTAATAGCTGCGCATGGATGCCAGGTACTGCTGCGGCGTGTCCCAGCGGATGTCCATGTAGGTGTTGGGCAGACTGGGAATCCAGTGGTAGCCGCGCGCGCGCCACAGCGGCTGCTGCGCGGCGATGTTGGGCTCGAAATCACGCACGATGATGAATGCCTGCCCCTCGGCGCGCGCGGTACGGCGCAGCAGCGCGTCGAGCTCGCCGATGAATGCGGCGTCGTCGACGTCGGCGCGCTTGGCCCACGGCGGGCTGCTGATGGTGACCGGGGTGCCGCACTCGAGCATGCGCAGCTTCAGGAAACCCGGCCAAACGCGGCGCACCGCGCCGAGCACCGCGCGCAGCGGCGCGGGTGCGAAGATGGCGATGTCGGTGGTCACCGTGTACAGGCTGGTCAGCGCCAGCGGCGCGCCGGCGTCGTCGGTGAACACGGCGTAGCGGTAGTCGAAGTCGTTGAGCCCTGCCCGCTCGAGCACTTCCCAGAATGCGCGGCTCAGCGCACGCGTGGCATCACCCAGCAGGACATCCCAAGCGCCCGCCGGAACGTCGGCGATGCGTGCATACACCTGGACTTTCAAAGAGGGGCCCTTCGCCGAGCACGGGCTCGGCGCCCGTAAGATGCCACAGCAATCGTTCGTTATTTTCAATGGCCCATATCTTAATCGTCGGCAAGGGTGGCTTCGGGGATTTGTTCCCGCTGTTCAGCATCGGCCATGGCTTGCGTGCGCGCGGCCATGACGTCACCGTCGCGGCCGAATCGCACCACGCGGCTGCGTGCGCGCAGATCGGCGCCCGCCACGTCGTGCTCGACACCCCCGCATCGCCCCGCGCCGACTCGCTGCGGGGGCAGTTGGCCGCCACGCTGGACCCCGCCGCGCTGGCGGCGGAAGTGCGCGCGCTGGAGCCGCTGGCACGCGGCGCCGATCTGATGCTGGGCAACCAGTTGGCTTACGCCGGAGCCATCGTGCGCGACCTGCTCGGCAAGCCGTGGGCGTTCTGCGCCGCGTCGCCGCTGGCGCTGCCGTCGCGGCGCGACCCGCCGCTGTGGCCTTACCTGCGGCACGTCCAAGCGGCCGCGGCGGCGCTGGGCCTGCCGCAATCGGTCTTCGTCGGGGTGGCGCGCGTGGGCTCGCGCACCTTGATGCGTGCGCAGACCCGGCTGCGGCGCGAACTCGGCGTGGCCTCGCGCGCGCACCCGCGCTTCGAGGCGTTGTACTCGTCGCAACTGAACCTGCTGCCGGTCTCGCCGCTGCTGCTGCCGCCGCAGCCCGACTGGCCGACGCCGACGCGGCTGACGGGCTTTGCCTGGTTCGAGTCGAATTTTCTCGGCGACCAGCGGCTGGCCGATGCGCTCGCGGAGTACGCCGCGGCAGGCTCGGCGCCGGTGGTGCTGGCACCCGGCGGCAGCAGTCGCGCCGACCCTCTGCGCTTCATCCAGCGAGGCATCGCCGCGTGCCGGGTGCTGGGTCGGCGCGCCATCGTGGTGGCCGCGCCGCGCCTGCATGCGGCACTGCCGAGCGGCGACGACGTGCGCCCGACAAGCTACCTGCCCTACGCCCAGTTGTTCGGCCAGGCCGCCGTGGTGCTGCACTCAGGCGGTATCGGCACCCTGGGCTGGGCGATGCGCGCCGGCGTGCCGTCGTTGCTGCTGCCCGGCGACTGGGACCAGTACGACAACGCCCGGCTGGCGCGCCGGGCCGGCGTGGCCGAGGTACTCGGCGCAGACGCCAACCCGCGGCACGACGCCGCAGCGCTCGACGCCCTGCTCGGCGACGCCGCGCTGCACGCCCGACTTCGGCGGCTGGCGCCTCAGGTTGCGGCCGAGGACGGTGCGGCCGTGGCGTGCGACGCGATCGAAGCGATCATTTGATCACCCCCATCGCGTTGAGGGTCTGGAAGGGGTAGACGATGCCGCCGACCACGTTGAGCACCTTCTGCAAGTCGGTCGCGGGCGACTGGCTGACGTAGAGCAGGTCGTGGTTCTGCACCGGGAAGGTCTGCGCGGCAAACAGGGTTGAAGGATCGCGAAGATTGAACTGGAAAATCGTCGGCACCTTGCCGTCGACCAGTTGAGGGTGCGCGGTGTCCCAACGCAGTGCGTCGGGGGCTTCGAAGCGAAATACGAATACGCCCGCAGGGTTCGCGGTGTTGCCGTCGACCCCGCCGGCGCGCGCCAGGGCCTGCGCCAGCGTGATGCCGCTGGCCTCGAAGTCCACCTCCGCGTTGCGCCCCGTGGCGCCGAGCACGGTGAAGCTCTCGGGTTGGTACAAGGCGGTGACGACGTCGCCGGCGCGCAAGGCGATGTTGTTGGCCGGGTTGCGCAGCACCGATTGCAGCGGCACCGTCATCACGCGGCCATCGCGCGAGAGTTGAATCGACGTCTTCTCGACCGGCCGCACCACGCCGCCGGCCAGGGCCAGCGCGCGCAGCAGCGTGACGCCGCCGGGGTTCAGCGGAACCTCCATGCTGTGCGCGACGTTGCCGACCACGGTGATGTTCTGCGTATTGTTCTGCGCCAGGCTGACGATGACTTGCGGCTCGTTGGCCTTGCCGCGCAATGCCGCGGTGATGCGCTGCGCGACCTCGGCGGTGGTGCAACCGGCGGCATGAATGCGCCCGGCGAAGGGCACGCTGATGTCCCCGTCGTTGGCGACGACCTGCGGCGGCAGCGTCACCGTGCCGTTGCTGCCGACGCTGATGCCCGTGCTGGCCAGGCCCTGCGCATTGAACAGCATGGCCGGCGGAGCTTCCCAGATGTAGACCGCGAGCACGTCGCCCGCGCCGACGCGGTGATCGGGGTGGCCGGGTCCGGAGAAATAGGTCGAGAACGCTCGCGCGGATTGCTGCTTCGCCAGTTGGTCGGCGAGTGCGTAATTGACGTGCACGACTTCGATGCCGTGCAACTCGGCGTGCTGGGGGGCATCGACGATGGCCTGGGTGCGCGGCCCTGAACCGGGGACGAAGGTCGAGCAAGCGCCGAGCGACAGTGCGGCGGCGAGCGCGAGGGGCTTGAGGCGTAGAGCCATGGACGTGAACGAGGTAGTTGGTATGTCAGTCGACGCGTCAGTTTAAGG
>JAJZHH010000042.1 GCA_021804595.1 Pseudomonadota bacterium | reverse complement strand
CCGGCGCTCGCTGAGGATCGTCGAGTATGCGTGTCGATAGTTCAGCCACGTCACCACCGACATGCCGCCGACGAACAGCACCGCAAGCGCGATGAAGCTGCGCCGGATGTCGAAGTGGAAACCGAATGTGCGAGACATGGTTGGGGTCCTCAAGTCGTTTGCATCACAGTTGCAGGGCGCCGATTTCGCGACTCATCGTTCATCGTACTGTCCCTGCCCGAGTTCGAGGGCGGTCGGCGTCGCCGCCGACGCCGCGCGCCGCGCGTGCAGGAACGCGCGCAGTGCGTCGGCCGGAAGCGCCGGCGACACCAGGTAACCCTGGCCGCAGTCGCAGCCGAGTTCGCGCAGGGTTGCGAGCTGCTCGGCGGTCTCGATGCCTTCGGCGATGGTCCTGACGCCGAGCACGCGGGCGAGGTTCGTGATCAACTCGACGATGCTGCGGTCGCTCGCCATGTCGTTGACGAAGCTGCGGTCGATCTTGAGCCGGTCGAACGGCAGCTGGCGGATCAGCGACAACGACGAATAGCCGGTGCCGAAATCGTCGATCGCCACGCTGACGCCCAGCGCGCGGACTTTCGCCAGCACGTCGACGATGAACGACAGGTTCTCGATCGCCATCGACTCGGTGAGCTCGATCTCGACCCCGGCGTGGCCGACCCCGGCCTGGCGGATGGCCGCGTCGAGCCGCTGCACGAAGTCGGGCTCGCGGAATTGCGCCGGCGAGATGTTGATCGCCATACCGAAACGCGGCCCGGCCAGCGCACGCAAGCCGTCGAGCTCGGCCAGCGCGGTGCGCAGCACCCAGTCGCCGATGTCGACGATGAGCCCGGACTCCTCGGCCAAGGGAATGAACAGCGCCGGCGGCACCCAGCTGCCGTCGGCGCGTTGCCAGCGCAGCAGCGCCTCGACGCCGACGATGGCACCGCTACCGAGTTCGAACACCGGCTGATAGGCCAGCGCGAGACAGCCGGCGTCGAATGCGTCGCGCAACTCGCTGAGCAGCAGCATGCGTTCGCGCGCCGCGGCCGCCTGCGCCGCGTCGTGGTACACGCTGCTGCCGCGCGACAAGGCCTTCGCACGCTTGGCCGCGACCGCCGCGTCGCGCAGCGGATGATCGCCACCCGGCTCATCGCGACGACAGTGCGCGAACCCGCTCGATGCCGACAGGCGCAGCCGGAAACCGCCGACATCGAACGCCGAGTCGAAGATCGCATCGATCGCTGCGGCGTGCACGACGTCGGGGGGACCGAGGATGCCGAACACGTCGGCACCGATGCGCGCGACGCGGGCGCGGTCGCCGAACAAACGCTCGATGCGCGACGCCACCGCGAGCAGAACCTGGTCGCCGAACGCCTGGTCGAGTATCGAATTGATATGGGCGAAATCGTCAATGTCGACGAACGCGACGACCCGCTCGCCCTCGCCGCGCTCGGCGATCCAGCGCAGCATGGCGTTTCGGTTCGGCAGCTTCGACAGCATGTCCAGGTAGGCTAGGTCGGTGATGCGTTGATGCAGCATCAGCTTGTCGAAACCCGCGGTGATGTTCATCACGAACACCTCGAGCAGCCGCGCGTCCAGCCGCGCGGGATCATGCGGCACGTCGACGTAGGCGACGACGCCATCGATGGAGCCGACCGGGAAATACAAGGCATGGCCCGCGCCCGAGCGGCTTCGACGTTCGGCGAAGGCGCGCTCGATCGCGTCGCGTATCGTGGCGTCGGGCAATGCGTCGATCGGCTTGCCGATGTACTCCGAATACCCCCCGGCGGCCGCCACGACATGGCGCCCGTGGTGTCCCGACGCAGCGCAGACCAGCCCTTCCGGGGGCACGTCGAACAGCGCGCACAACTGCATCACGACGCCTTGCGCGAAGCGCTGGATGGTGTCGAGCCGCCCCAGGTCGATGCCGGCGTCGATGATCGCCTCCAGGCCTCGACGCGTGGCTTCCAGGCGATGAAGCTGGCGGTACGAGCGCACCGCGACGGTCAGGCTCGTGTACAGACGCACCCGGGTCAGCTCGGCCTTCGTCTTGTAATCGTTGATGTCGTAGCGGCGTATCGTTTCGAGCTCGGGCGCGTAGCCTGGCTGACCGGTGCGCAGGATGATGCGCAGTTCTTGCCGCCCCAGCTCCTCGCGCACCCTGTGCACCAGTTCGAGTCCGGCATTCTCCGATTCCATCACCACGTCGAGCATCATCACCGCGGTGTCGGGATGGGTCTGCAGCAGCGCGTACGCCTGGGCCGAATCGAACGCGTGTTCGAACACCAGCTGCCGGCCTTCGACGATCACGTCGCGCAACGCCAGTTCGGTGGCGCGATGCACGTCGGCATCGTCGTCGACGATCAACACGCGCCAGCCCTCCGCGCCACCGGCACGGCGTTCGCCAACGGGCTCCTCGGCGAACGCGAACAGCATATCGAGATCGTCAACCGGCGGCTGCGACATGGGGCAACTCCGAAGGGGTGGATGCGGCGCGGAAACTCGACAGCAGGTCGCCGTCGGCGTCGGCGTCGGCGGCGACACGGGGCAGGCGCAGGGTGAACGTGCTGCCCTGCCCCGGCGCGCTGCGCACGTCGATGTGGCCCGACAGCACCACCGTGGCGATGTTGTAGACCAGGTGCAGCCCCAGGCCTGAGCCGCCCCGCCCGAGGCGCGTGGTGAAGAAGGGGTCGAAGATCCGGCGCAGGACTTCGGGCGCGATGCCCGCGCCATCGTCGCTGAGTTCGATGCACACAGCACCGTCGCCGTCGATCTCCGCGCGCAGCCCCAGGCGCCCGCCGCCGTCGGCGAAGGCGTGCACCAGTGCGTTGTCGATCAAGGCCATCAGCGCCTGCGTCAACGGCCCCGGGTAACTGTCCATCGCGATGCCGCGTGCGATTTCGCAGTGCAGCTCGACGCGCACCTTGCGCAGCGCCGGGGCCATCACGATGAGCACTTCGTCGACCACCTCGCGCAAGTCGAAAGTCCGTCGGCTGTAACTCGACTGATCGACCGCGAGCTGCTTGAAGTTGTGGATCAGGTCGGCGGCGCGCACGAGGTTGCGCTGCAGGATCGACGACGACTCCTCGAACGTATCGAGAAAGCCGTTCAGTGCAGATCTTGTCAGCCCGCTTTCAGTGCAGCGCCTGAGTTCGCGCTGCGCGTCGTGCATCGTGCTCGCCACCGTCACAGCATTGCCGATCGGCGTGTTCAACTCGTGGGCCACCCCGGCGACGAGCGCGCCGAGCGCTGCATGCTTTTCCGCGCGCAGCAACTCATCCCGCGTCTGCGACAAGCGGCGCAAGGTCTCGGCAAGCTCGGCGTTCGCCCGCTCGGCGTCGGCCTTGGCGTCACGCAACGCGAACTCGGCGCGCTTTTGCGCGGTGATGTCGATCACGCTTCCGACCATGCGCAAGGCGCTGCCGTCGGCGCCGCGTTCGATCACGTCGCCGTGGGTCTGCAGCCAGATGACTTCGCCGTCGCGGCGCAGCGCGCGATGTTGCGACACGTAGCGGCCGCCGCCGTCGAGGCACGATTGCACGCGCGCGAGCACGCCGTCGCGGTCGTCCGGGTGCAGCAGGCTCTGATAGCGCTGGTCGGTCAGGCTGCGTATGGCGTCGGCAGCATCGAGTCCGAAGATCTCGTACCAGCGCTCGCTCAAGTAGACGGTGCCGGTCTGCACGTTCCAGTCCCAGACGCCCTCTCCGGTAGCCTCCAGCACCGCCTGCAGCCTTTGCTCGCGCAACTCCGCGGCCTTGCGCTGCTCGGACAGCTTGCGCGCGCTGATATCGCGCACGACGGCCCAGTCGCCGACCACCGCTCCTCGCTCGTCGCGTTCGGCATAGGCACGAATCTCGACCGGGAGGAAGTCGCCGCTGCGCTTGACGTATTCCTTTTCGACGATATCCGAATAGCCGCGACCGTTGAGCTGCAGATAGATTTCGTGATCGATGTCGGCCCAGCGTTGCGGCGTGATGTCGAGGGTCGTCAGATCGCGCAGTTCCTCGGCCCGGTAGCCGAGCATGCGACAGAAGCTTTCGTTGAAATCGATGAAACGACGCTGCCGATCGGACCTGAAATAGCCGTCGAGCATGCTCTGGTAGAGCCTCTGGTAGCGGTCGCGTTCGCGGCCGGTGACGTGCAGCACCAGCGCCACCAGCAGGAACAGCGACAGCACCAGGCTGCTCAGCGAGTCGACAGCGACTCCCCAGCTGCTCGAACCGGTGAGCGTGCGCCCGAGCAGGACGACGCCGCGCACGATGAACAAGGCGCCGAGCACGTCGTCGATGAAGGATCGGCGACGGTACCAGAGGAAACCACCGGCCCAGCCGCAGACCAGTGCAAAGCTGCTCGAGGCCAGCAGGTTGGCGGCCCGGGCGGATCCCAGCGCCCAGCCAGCCGAGATCAAGGCGAACAAGGCGACCACGGCCCATGGCTCGACCCCTCGTCGCAGCGTGCCGCGCCGGTACAACCACACCCCGGCGCTCAACCGGGTGGTCGCCACGCTGATGCACAGCACCGCGCTCAGACCGATCCACACCCGCGGTGCCTGGGTATACGCGACGCCCAGGCCCACCGCCGCGGTGGTCGCGAACTGGCTGGTCGCCCAGGCTCGTACCACATCGTCCTGGCGCTTGACATACCAGATCAGCGCGAAGACCAGCGCGGTGAAGCCGCTTGCGAGCAGATGAAGCACGAGAACGTCGAACGGCTGCATGCCAAGGCCTGGAGTGAGGACCTGCCAGCGGGCTTGTCGACGTCGCAAAACATGACCGCCCGGTGTCTACCGATGCCCGTCGGATGACACCTTTTTACTATACCGCGTGGTACTAAACCATCGTGGCCAACCCGAGTAGGAATCAGGCGACGCTGGCCCGGTCGCGTCCCTCGGCCTTGGCCCGGTACAGCGCCTGGTCCGCTGCGTGCAGCCAATCGCGAAGACTGTGCACGCCGGCACGCAGCGGTGCAACGCCGATGCTGCCGGTGAGCTGCAGCTCCACGCACAGCCCGCGCACCGCGTGAATGCTCTGCAGCACGCGCTGCGCGATCATCTGCGCCTGGTCCTCGCCGGCCCCGAGACAGAGCACGATGAACTCGTCGCCGCCGTAGCGCCCGGCCACGTCCTGCTGGCGCAGGCTGGCGCGGATCGCGTCGGCGACCGCGACGATGGCCTCGTCGCCAACCCCGTGCCCATGGGTATCGTTGATGGCCTTGAAGTGGTCGATGTCGACCATCAGCAGCGAGGCCGACGCGCCGTCCGCCGCGTAAGCGCGCCATGCCGCCTCGCAGTGCTCGAGAACGCTCTCGCGCGACAGCAGCCGCGTCTGCGCGTCGGTGCGACGCATCGCCTCGAGCTGTCGGTTCTGGCGCGCCGTCGTTCGCACCAGGCGGTAATTGGCCATTCCGGTCGCCAGCGTATGCACGATCAACAGCGGCAGGCAGCAGACGACGACGAGCAGACCACCCTCCAGCTCGAGCTGCGGCCGCACCGCCACGGTCACGACCAGCATCGCGCCGAGCAGGAACGGGATCGACTGCAGCCACAGCCGGCGCAGGCCGGTATTGAGCTTGTCGAACGTCGTCACCGTGACGAGGATTGCACTGGGCAGCAGGCAGAAGTGCAGCAGCGGCACCCAGGCGCCGGCGATCGCCGAATCGATCAGCAGATTCCTGCGCTCGGCCGCGTAGGCGTCGCGGCTCTTCGACGCGTGCACGAACGCCAGCTGCGGCCACGCCAGGCAACTCAGCGCCATCCACCACCACAGCGCCACCGGGGCGTGCTGCGCGTACAGCGTGCCGCCGATCGCGAGGCCGCCCAGCCCCATGCCGAGCACGCGCATCGGGTAGATGCGCCGGAACGTCGTCTCGCGCCCGCCCCCGCCCCCGCTGCGCGCGGCGTCGAGCGGCGACGCGGCAGCAGCGGGAACGGGGGAAGTCGAGATCGTTTTGGACACCGGGCTATTGTCCGACATACAGCCAGCTGTATCAATTCGCGAAAAAGCGCAAGCGCGATGCGATGCGTACGACGTCGCCAGTGCCGGCTGGAGTCTGCGCAGGCAAGCACATCGGGCTGGTGCCGCGCCTGGCGCCGGGATCGCAATCGGCCGATACTTCGTGCACGCCACGACGAAAGCCCACCATGCCCGATGCAAAACCCTGTTCCCCGTCGATACTCCTGATCGGCGCTTCGCGCGGCCTCGGCCATGCGATGGCCGCCGAATTCGTCAAACGCGGCTGGAACGTCGTCGGCACCGTGCGCGACGGCCGCACCGGGCTGCACGATCTGGCCGAGCGCCACCCGGACCGGGTCGAAGTCGAATCGGTTGACGTCACCGACGCCGGCCAGCTCGTCGCGCTGCGCGAGCGGCTGGCCCACCGCCGCTTCGATGTGCTGTTCGTCAACGCGGGCACGACGAACCGCAATCCGGCCGACACGATCGGCGAAGTCTCGACCGACGAGTTCTTCCACCTCATGTTGACCAACGCGCTCGGACCGATGCGCGCGGTCGAGCTGCTCGACGACCTCGTCACCGACGCGGGCCTGATCGGCGTCATGTCCTCCGGTCAGGGCAGCGTGGCCCGCAACGAACAGGGCGGGCGCGAACTCTACCGCGGCTCGAAGGCGGCGCTGAACATGTTCATGCGCAGCTACGCCGCCCGCCACGCCGGCAGCGCGCGCTCAATGCTGCTGCTGGCGCCAGGCTGGATCCGCACCGACCTCGGCGGACCGGATGCGCCGTTCACGCTGGAGGAAACCGTTCCCGACCTCGTCGGTCTGATCATCGGCAAGCGCGACCGGCCCGGGCTGGAATACCTCGAGCGCAACGGCAACACCGTCCCGTGGTGAATCGGCGCGGACACTGCGCAGCGCATGCGCAGGCGGAATCCAGCGGTGGCCGCGGTGCCGGCTTGACCCGAACCGAGCAGGACCCGACCACAACCGGGCTCACTTCGGCGCAGGCACCTTGAGCGCTCGCATCAGCGCGATCGTGTCATTGAGTTGCAGGGACTGGTTGCCCTCGCCGCAGCTCAACCGGGCCACGTCCTTCCCCGCCTTCTGCACGAAGATCAACGAGACGCCTCGCAACGGGTCCACCAGCGAGTAGCTGTAGCGGCCGATCGAGAAATCGACTTCGGCATCGCCCGTGGCGGAATAGGCATAGGCAAAGGCCGCCGCTGGGGCTCGCAAGGGGTCGGGATAGCGCAAGACGATCTTGCCCCGTCGTGCCTGCGCCCGATACTGAATGTAGCTTTCGCGTGTCACGGCGCCGCTTGACGCGCACAACGAAAACCGCTTGTGCCTGACCGTGCAAGTCCACAGCGTCACCTCGTTCGGCTGGCACAGCGGGCTCGACGGAAAATCCGCCAGATGTTCGACCCAGGACTTGGCGGCATGCGCCGCCGGTGCCGCCACCGCGTACGCCAGCATCCACGGGAACACACGGATGCGTGGCGACACCCGCGACCGCATGGGGATCTTTTTCAAGATCTATACCGCCTCGAACACCGCCATCAGCACGCCCACGCGCCCTTCCAGCAGGTTGCGCGCGTGGTTGCCCGCCAGCACCGCGAAGTCCGGCCCCATCACCACGCCGAGCCCCGGCGTGGTCGGCCTGGACGTCGAGGCGGCGGCCTTGAGCTGCGCCGCCCAGCTCCTGGCGGCAACTGTGTCGTCGCGCCAGACCCGCACCCGCAGCCCGGCAGCCTCGACGGCCTCGCGCGTGGCCTGCGCGTCGAGCAGGAAGCTGTCACCCGCCGCGCGTGCCCATGGCGCGGGGTATCGCGGCTCGCCGTCACCGCGCACCACGTCGTAGCTGGCGAAGCGACCGCCCGGCGCGAGCACCCGGCGGATTTCCCGGTACAGGCGGGAGCGATCGGCGATGTTCATCGCCACGTGCTGCAGCAGCACGACGTCGAAGCTGGCGTCGACAAAGTCCAGCGCCAGCGCGCTGCCGCCGTGGAATTCCACGCGCTCCTGCTGGCCGGTGCGCGAGCTCAGGTAGCGTGCGGCCTCGACAAAGCCCTCGCTGAGGTCGACGCCCACCACCCGGCAGCCGCGGGTCTCGGCGATCAGGCGCGCCGGCCCGCCGATGCCGCAGCCCAGATCGAGCACGCGGTCGGCGGGGCCGATCGCGGCCAGTTCCGCCAGTTCGGCGGTGGCGGCATGGCCGCGGGTATGGAACTGGTCCATCGCGCCGAGCTCGCGCGTCGTCAGCGGACGATCTTCCGGGCCCAGCGCTGCGCGAAGGCGCTCGACCACCCCGGTGGCCGCATAGTGCTCGCCCGCACCGTTCAAGTCCTGCGTCATCGCCGTCTCCCGTTGCCAGGCCGCTGCCCGAGGCCCCAAGCCTACGCCTGAAACGGGCTGCGCCTTCCGGCATTCGGCGCTTCGCAGCGGGTCGGCGCGACGCAGCACGCCTGAGCACGACCGTTGGGTCCTGAACTCGCAGGTAAGGTCAGCTCAGCCTTGCGCAGCCACCTTGTCATGCGCCGGCGCGGGCGTCGCTGCCGCAGGCTGCGCGCGCTCGATCCGGTCGAAGTGCTGCTGTACAAGCTGCGCCAGTTGCTCGATCTGCTGCATCGCGTAGGCGCGGTTCGGAAAAATCGCCGGCATGCGCCGCAACTGCCCGTCGGTGCGCAGCAGCATGGTCTCGACGCTGACGGCTCGCGCAACTTCGCGTACCGCGAACACCGAGCGGCCGGATTCCTGCATGTCGTGCTGCGCCGGCGCCGACGGCACGGAGCCCTCGCCGGCCTGGCGTACGCGAAGGGTGCTTTTGACTCGGCTCATGACGGATTCTCCTCCAGCAATTCGATGAACTTGCGCCCCATGATTTCGGGCCGCCCCTGAAACAGACACTGCACCTTGCCAGGGCCGCTGTAGTTGCGGCGCAGATCGTTGCGCAAGTCGTGATCCTCGGCCAGGCGTCGGGCCGCATCGATGTAGCGCTCGGTGTCGGGCGCAACCAGCCACCCGGGGAGCCCCAGGCGATCGAACAGCCCGTGATCGATGTGCTCGTGCACCTCTGGCCCCGTCCTGCAAACGCCGACCAGGCCTGCGGTCACGCAGTCGATCACACCGTTCGTATTGCCGAACGGGAAGGGGTTGATGAACATGTCGCAGTCGCGCACGATTTCCATGTATGCCGCGTAGCTGCGATGGCTGTGCACGGTCGCGTGCGCGCCCAGCGTGTGCGCGACCACGCGCCGGATCTGTTCGTGCACCATGCCCCGCGCGAACGCGACGGCGAAATGGAAGTGCACCGCGACATTGGAGGTGTCGGCGATGACGCGACAGGCATCGAGGAAGCCCGGATTGATCTTCATCGCCGACGCCGCGACGCATATGCGCACGACTTCCGGTCGCCCGCGCAGGCGCGGTGCTTCGGGCTGCGCCGAGGCGTGCGCCGAAGGGCGGTAAGGCATGCCGTCCCGCGGCAGAATCAACAGTCGTTCGCTGAAACAGGCGGGATCGCCGACATAGTCTTCCTCGACGACGACCACGTCCATCGCCTCCGAATGGGTCGTCGCCGGATGCCCCAGCGCCATCGCCATCACCGGCGCAACGCGCAGATTGCACAACATCATGGTCAGCGGAAACATGCCCACACTGGGCATGTAGAGGATCTGCGCCGAGCGCAACGCCGCCACGTCGCGGATCTGCCCGAGTTGCTGCGCCAGCGCAACAGGGTGGATCTCGATGAACTCATCGAACACGGCGCGCCCGGGCTCGTCGGTGGCGCTGCCCAGTCCCATGCCGATCACATGGAAGCGGTCGCGAGCGGCCTCCAGGGTGCGCGAATGGGTTCGGTAGATCGAGTGGCCGGCGTTGAACCACTCCAGCACCACCAACAACACGGGCTTGGTTCCTGGATCGATGCCGCGTGGGGCATGCAGGGCACGCAGCCCGTGGCGATCGAGCCAGCGCTCGATCAGCACATTGATGGAGCGCTTGATCGCGTGTTTATCGGCTCGGTCGGCGTAGCTGCAGTGCATGTACACGTCATGCAAAATGCCGAAGGGAAGCTTGTCGAGGTCGTCGAGGAGCGGCAAGCGCTCGCTCAGCCACGGCAACAGCGTCTCGCGCTTGTCGTGTGCAACCGCGGCGCCCAGGAAGCGCGGAGACAGCAAGGCCAGCCCCAACGACACCGCAAGCGCAGGATCGACGTCCCAAATGGCGTCGATCTCCAGCCCGATTTCCGATTCCGGCATGTAAAGCAGGCAGAACCTGGCCAGATCCTGCGGGGCCACCGCGAGATGCTCGAGGTCACCGCGCCCGCTGAGATTCAGCGCGCGCACCACGTGATCGGCGTTGATGAATGGGGTCGAGCCGAACAACACGGCCAGCCACCGTTGCAACGTGAACAGGCCCGGCAGCCCGCCGGGCGAGAACTGGAAGCTTCGATCGGCGAACAGACAGGAAATCGCCGACGCCAGGCGCACTCCAACATGGGGCGCGATGCCGTCGGCGCCCAACGCTTCGAGCGGCTGGGCGCGGAACTGGTCGCCCGGAACGCCGTAGCTGCTGTCGAGCAGGCCCAGCAGTTGCACCAACATGCGCGCGGCCGGTTCATGCTGGCGCGAGTACACGAGGTGTTCAAACTCTTCAAGTTGGAAGGTCATCGTTTGCTGGCTTTGCGGTGAGAAGACTTCGTATCGGTGCCAACGCCGGGCGCCACCTGAGCGTCGCGATCGACGATCCGCGCCCGACCGCCAATGCGCTGCACGTCCCAGTCGGACCGGTTCCTGCGATCGCCCAGCGACAACAGAGGTAGATCGCGTCCGCGGGCGACCTGCTCGCCCCCTGGGCTGAAGACGTCCTGGAGCGGCTCCCCGTTGCCGTCTCGCAGCCCCGGCAGAGGCACCGCCGGCTCGTCCAGCGGCACCAGCATCGCGCTGACAAACACCCAACTGCTTGCGCCGGCGGAAATCGTCTGCCCTGCACCGAAGCTGTTGCCATGGCCCAGCACAATCGCACCGTTCGGGGCCGAGAAGATTGCGGCCCCTTGGGCGGAGATGCTTGCGCCCGCCGTCCGCACGATCCACCCCATGCTGCTGTGGATGGCCAGGCTTCCGTTTGAGGAAAGGTTGTTCAGCGTCACGTTGGCGCCCGCAGTGATCACGCCACTGCCGCCCATGCTCAGCTTGCCTCCGGTCTGCAGAAATTCGCCGGGCTGGCCGAGCCCACCGAAGCTGAAGTTGCCCGAACTCGAAGTATTGCCGCCGGTCTGCGAATAGCTGCCGGTGACGACGATGCCCGTATTGCTGACCGTCGCGCCGCCACTCTGCCTGTAAGTGCCCACCACCAACTCGCCATCGCTGGCCAAGCTGCCGCCTTGCTGGCTCAGCGTGTCGAGCACGACACCGCCCGCGGCCACCGCGAGCTTGCCAGCGGTCTGCAGCAGCTTGCCTCCCCTCAGACTGTTGATCCGGACCAAGCCGAGCTCGGCCGGTGCGACCGAAGTATTTCCAAACTGCACGGTCGTACCGCTGGGTATGACCACGTTCGCAACGTTCTCGAGGTCCGGCACTGCGCCGCCGGCCCAGTTTGCGGGATCGAACCAATTGCCCGTGCTGCCCCCGACCCAGGTGACCGAGCCGAGCCGGGTGATGCTGCTGGAATGATCCGCGCCGAGTGTGATCACGTAATTGGCGTTGACCTTGGCTCCGCTGCCGTCGACGATGGTGACGGCGTTGAGATTGAGTGTCTTGTTGCTCCCTACGTTCGGATCGCCGTAGCTCAGGTTGGCAACGCTGAGCGTGTCCCCCGCCACGCCGAGCTCGCCGCCCAAGTGGGCCAGCTCGGGGCCGCTGGCGGTATAGGCAGTATGGCCATCGTAGGTCTTGCTGCCCGCCTCGGGGATCAAGGTGATCGCCTTGGGAACAATGGTGCCGTTCCTGCCCGATTGAGTCGTCGAGCCCGCGAGTACGTAGTTGGAGGCGTCGGCTCCCGACAACGCGAGTCCCGCCACTGAATAGCCGATGCCCGCGCCTACATGGCTCTGCGCGTATGAACCGTGGCCGGTGAGGACGACGCTGTCGCCGATGACCACTGACGGGCCGGCCCCGACCTGCAAACCGGGCATCGCGGTGGTTCCGTCGTAGACCTTGCTGAGGTTTGTGAACACCGCGGAAACCGCCAGCGGTGCCATGTCGAGTGAGCCCGCGAAGACAACGCTCCCGTTGAAGTCGGGGCCGCTCACGTTGTTCAGCGAACCGCCGATCTGGTAGCTGCCAGCGCGCAGCTTGCCGCTGCCGCTGTAGGCTGAGTTGGCGGTATCCAGCGTGAACCTGACCGAGCCGCCGCGGGAATCGGTGTAGACGTAGCTGTTGCCCGACGACGATACCAGGCTGAGGTTGACGAGCAACCGGCTTCCTGAGCCGTTTTGCTCCAGATACTGCACGGTGGCGGGCACCAGGATCGGTGCGCTTCCATAGGTGCCGGCCAGCGTACCCGTCTGAATCCGAAGCTCGTTGGCCGGGGCCACGGTGAACTTGCCCGCGACATACCGGAGCGCGTAATTCGGAGCCGACCACCCGGTCGCGTTCAGACTGTAGTTTCCGGCCGGTGAATTGTTGTTGGCGGAATTGGTCACGGCGCCGAGCGTCAATCCCGCGGTCGCAGCAGTCTGACCGTTGACGAAGCCGTGATAGGACACGTTGTAAGTGGTCGGGATGCTCTGGCCGATGAATACCGCTGCGTTGACCGGAGTCACGGTCAGCGGTGCTGGTGCCATCACGAACGTGTTGGTGGCGTTGCTGCCCAGCGCCGTATCGACGGAGGCGTCGAGCCGATAGTTGCCCATCAGGGCGGTGCCGTTCGCAACCACGATGCCGTCCACCCGGTTGGCCGAGCTGACATTCGGGCTGTTGACCGCGATTGAAGCCAGCGAATTGATCGTGTCTCCGTTGAGCAATCCAGTGATCGTGTAATGGGTTGGGATGACCGCAGTCGTACCGGTATAGGTCCCCGTGGCGCTTATCCCGAGCGGCGCCGGCGTCACCGTCAGCTGGCCGCCGACATAACGGATGTTGTAGTTGCTGGCGACGAAGCCGCCGGCCCCGGTCGCGTCCGACGCGGTGATCGCATACGGCGAGCCGGTCACGGCGGCACCCGCCGCCGCGCCGTTGCTGCTCAGCGTCACCGAGGTCACCGTCTCGTTGTTCACCAGCCCGCTGCTGCTGAACTCCGAGCCGGTGAAGTTCCGGGTCTGGCCGTAGACCTTGCTGGTGCTGTTCGCGCTCACCGTCAGCGGCGCCGCGTCGAGGGTCACCGGCGCAGTGCTCGCGTTCAGCGAGGGGAGCCGGTAATTCGAAATCAGCCCGCCCGAGGTCGAGCTGGCTCCGCTCTGGTTGAACAGGGTGATCGAGGCGATGAAGTTGCTGCCGTTGTCGGAGACCTGGCTGCTGGCTGCGGTGGCGTTGACATAGCCCAGGGTCTCGCCCGCGACGAGGTTGCCGATGTGCACCGACGTCAAGTTCGCGCCGCCGGTATAGGTCTGCGTATCGCTGAGCGTGAGCACGCGGGGAGTGATGTGGCCGCTGGCTGTCGGTTGGGTCAGCGTGTAATCGCCGGCATCGGCTCCGCTGATGGTGTCGTTCATCAGCACCGCGATGCCGCTGCCGGCATTCTTGGTGGTGAAGTTGCCGCTTGCGGACAGCACCACCGAATCCGCGCCATTCGACCCGCTGAACACGCCGACCAGCGAACCCGCATTCGAGAACGTCGCGACGGTCGTTGCGTCGTAAGCCTTGTCCGCGACCGCCGTGCCGCCGACCGTCAATGTGGCCGGGTTCACGACGACGGTGCCGTTGCCGTAGACCGGCGCGGCATAGCCCAACAAGGTGCTGCTCGCGCCGGTGACCGAAAACGCATGGTTCCCGGCGCTCAGGAAGCCCGCGGTGGAGTAGCTTCCGCTGACGTCGACCACCGGCTCGTTGCCGGCGCCGAAGATCTGCGCCAGCGTGTCGCCGTTCTGCGCCGAGGAACTGACGAGCGACACCTGGCTGCCGTAGGTCACGGTCCGGCTCTGGCCGACGAAATCCAGCGTCGGCTGCTCGCGATACACCGCGTACAGGCCCGCGCTCAGCGGCGCTGCACTCGTGTTGTAGTTCGCCACCGACACGTTGCTGTCGTAGCGGAATCGCCCTGAGCCGGAGCCGACCAGGCTGGTCAGGCCCGAGCTTCCGGATACCGCCCCGCTGTAGATCACCGCGACCCCGCCGATGCCGGCGGTGACCCTGGCGCCGCTGTCCACCGTGACGTTCCCGGTCGTCGTTCCGGGCGCCAGCGCGTAGCCCGATGCCAGCTCGATCGCCGGCGCCGCCGCGACCTTGGATGCGTCGCCGGTCGTGATGTTGCCAGCCAGTTCGATCGCGCCGAGGTTGACGACCTTGACCGCACCGGACGCCGAGACCTGGTTCACGCGCAAGGAGGCGTTGCTCGAGCCATCGATGACCTGCAGCGAATCGACGCCGCTGGCGTTCAAGGTCGTGATCAGGTTCGAGACGTTGCTCAGCGAGACGTTGCCGCCCTGCAGGTCGATTCCGCCCTGCACCTCCCCGGCCCCGGACTCGGCGACCGATTGGGTGGCATGGACCGACAGCCCCTGCCCGGTACCGACGATACCCTCGAAGCTCACGTTCGACCCGTGCAGCGCCAGGCTGCCCGGAAGCAACAGGTCGGGCGCCTGCACGGTGATGGTCCCGGCCTGCGCGAACGCGTACACCGTGTCGCCGGCCAGGCCGGTGCCGGCGTAAGCGCCGACGTTGATCCGCATCGGCGCCGACGCGTTGGCCGTGGTCGAACCGTCGACCCCCTGGATCTGCACACCGGCCAGCGTGCCGCAGCCGACGAACACGCCACCGCTGCTCACGCCGTCGAGCACCATGTTGCCGCCGAAGTTGCCCGACGCGGACTCGAAGTCCAGGGTGCCGCCGGCTGCCGACAGAATCAGCGTGCCATTGTTGACGGCGTCGGTGATCAGCACCGCGGTGCCGCTGCCGACGGACACATTGGCCAGGGCATTGGCGTCGAGCGCGGTACCGGCTGCCCCCCACAGCAACAGATCGCCGCCTGCCGTCGAAATGTTTCCGCCCACGCTGAGCGTGGTGCCGGCGTCGCCGACGACCATGCCGTGCCAGGTGCCCGGGGTCGCGCCAGCGCTCGCTCCGCCGACCCACAGATTGCCGCCGTGG
Source organism: Pseudomonadota bacterium (assembly GCA_021804595.1). GTDB lineage: Bacteria > Pseudomonadota > Gammaproteobacteria > Burkholderiales > Burkholderiaceae_C > Thiomonas_A. The sequence continues at coordinate 7,365 of JAJZHH010000042.1, read as the reverse complement.
GTGCTGATGTTCGCGACGCCGGCCACGGCCGCGGGGTCGGTTCCCGCCGAATCGGTGCGGACGGCCACGTTGATCGGCGCCCCGCCCAGATCGTTGGCGATGTACGCGCCATTGCTCATCACGACGCTGCCGGTGGCGATCAGGCTGATCGAGCCACCCTGCGACTCGAAGGCGCCGCTGCTCAGCGACACCGAGCCGTTGGACGCCTGGATCACACTGGCCGCGGGCGCCCAGACATAGGCGGCAAGCTGCGATGGCGCGAAATCGACGCTCGCGCCGTACAGTTGCAGCGCGCCGTTGAAGTCCATGGTGAGGTTGGCCGCGGTGGCGGTGGGCGCGAAGCTCAGATTGCTGCTGTCGCCCATCACGTCGACGCTGCCGTTGGCATAGGACAGGCCGGCGTAGCGCCCGAGGGTCAACGCGCCGAATGTCCCGTTCGTGTCGCTGATCAGCGTGACGTTCGAGAAGGCCGAATTCGCCGAGGTCACGAAGGTGTTGGTGTCGCCGCTGCCCCCGGTGTGGGTGCCGACGCCTTCGATGCCCGCGAAACTCGCGTTGCCGCTGAAGGCTCCTCCATCGGGAGTCCAGTCCAGCGTGCCGAAGCTTTGCAGGTTCAGCCGGCCGCCGCCGACCTGATCGGTGATCAGCGTCAGATTGCCGGTTCCGGTGGCGATGCCGAGGTTCGAACCCGACACGGTGATGCCGTCCAGGCTGGCGTTGGCGCTGGAGTTGCCGGCCCAGACCAGCACGTCGCCGCCGCCGCTGGCGATGTTGCCGTTGATGACCACCGGATCGGTATTGCCGCCGCTGGCGCCCTCGGCGGGACCGTCGCCGACCGTCAGCCCGTGCCAGAGCAGATGGCCGTTGGCGCTGGAACTGCCGCCGATCCAGATGTCCCCGCCATGGCTGGACAGGTTGCCGGTGCCACCGATGCCGTAACCGGTGGCGTTGCCGGCGTCGGCCCACTCGGTGATGTTGGCCGCGCCATTGCTGGACGAGATCGCCGCCGAATCGACGATGCGCCCGGCGGCACGCAAGGTGATGTTCGATGGCGAAGATGCTGTCCTCGTGATGTTGGCCGACACCAGCAGGGAATTCGGGCCGCGGGCGTTGCCCTGCAGCCAGATGTCGCCGCTGCCGTGGCTGACGATCGGCGCGCTGATGCTGACGTTGCCGCCGTAGATGCTGATCGGCCCGTTGACGTTGATCGCGCTTCCCCACGCCACGTCGGACTGGCTCGCCGGATCGCCGATGGTCAGGCCCTCGGGGACATAGCCGACGTTGGCGATGGTCGGATCGAGGTTGTATTGGCCGGCGCTGAAATTCGGCGTCTGGGCGAAGCCACCAGGGGTCAGCGGCAGGAGCGAGATCGAGCCGTTGGTGCCGACGATCAACGGCGGATGGAAGTAGGTGACGCCGAACTTCAGCGTGATGTTGCCGGTGCTCGAATGGATGAGCGCACCCTGGTTGTACGAGATGTTCCCGATCAAGGTGATGTTGGCCGAACTCGTCGGAACCTGCGAACCAGCAAGTTGCCCGACGGCACCGTAGACGATCAACGCGGAATTTCCAGCGTTCACCGTGATGTTTCCGGCCGCGTCGAGCACGTTCCAGATATCCACTGCGTGGGTCGTCGTGCACGGGGTCGTCCCGCACAGCGTGATGTCGCCGTATTGCGCAAGCACCGTGACGTTGTTGCCCTGCGACAGCTTGATGCCGTCGCCACCACCGCTAGCCGACCCGGTCAGCGAAATCGAACCGGCGCCGCAGGCCTCGATCAGGCCGCCCTGGTTCACCGCGAGGATGCCCACGCCCCCCGCCACGGCGCTGCCGGTCAGCGAGATGTTGCCGCTGGCCTCGATCGCGTCGGTGGACCCTCCATAGGCCCCGAGCTGGATGCCATTGCTGTTGCCCGAGGTGTCGTTGCCGATGATCGTGATGTTGCCGTTGAAGGCGTGGATCTGCGTATTGCCATTGATTGACACCGCGGCATTGAGCGCGGTGCCGCTGGTCTCGTCGGATTGCCCATCGATGCGGATGTCGCCGCCGGCCGAATCCAGCGTGGCGACCGCGGTCGCGCTGCCCGAGCCCAGGCCGATGGCCCAGATCGAGGTGCTGTTCGACACCGCGGCCCCAGTGGGCGCACCGTTGGCCGACGCGACGCCACCGCCGAGCGTGATCGCGCCGCCGCCCGAGGTCTGGCTGGTGCTGCCGTTGCCGGTGTTCACCACGTCGCCGTCGCCCAGGTCGATGCCGCCGACGCTGCCGCCGTTGGCGTTGCTCCACAGCACGATGGCGCCGTTGTTGGTCTGCAGCGTCACGTTGCTGGCGACCACGATGTCCCCGCTGGATTTGAGCAACAGCGCGTCGGCGGCGCCTCCGGCGACAAGGTTCGAAGCGACTTGGACGTTGCCCGTGCTGATCAGCGACACGCCCCCGGACGCGGCCGTGATGTTGCCGCCACCATCAAAGATCCCATAACGGCCGCTTCCAGCACTGGACCCGATCAGGGTCAGATTTGCGCTCTGCGCCTGGAGTTCGACACCGTTGACGAAGTGAATGGCATCCCCCGTCGCGGACGTTGCGTTGACGGTAAGCGCAGTGGCGGCGGCGACGTTTGCCTTGGGGAGATAAACGCCGTAACCACCGCCGGCGCTGCGCCCGTCAATCTCGATAGCGCTGGCCGCGGTCGCGTTGAGCGTGGACACGATATAGGTGCCTGCCCCCCCTCCGGTCGAGCTGCCCGTGATGGAGATATCGCCGGCGGTCGACGCCGCATTGAGCGCCGGCAAGTAGACCGCCGCCACACTGCTCGAACCCCCGCCACTGCCGAGATTGCCGGCCAGGAAGAGATTGTGGCTCGCAGCAACGGTCGGGGCGACCGCGCCGGACCACCCGTCCCCGACCCAGAGCGCGTAGCCGCCATTCATCGACGAGCCGCTGAGCGTCACGTTGCCGCCCTTGATGCTCGACGCGAGACTCGAATTGAAGCCGAGCGCCGACCCGACGCTCCAACCTGACGAAGGCCCCGCCGACGTACCGCTGATCGTCACGTTGCCGCCGCCGGCGTCGATCAGGTAACCATCGGCAATCGAGACTCCGCTGTTCGCGCTCGACGCGCCGCACATCACGATGTCCCCACCGCCCGATTCGACGGTGAAGCTCGACGAGCCGTTGCCGGAGCCGGCGGAGATGCCGGAGCTGCTCGAGCTGATGGCCGCGCCGGTAGGCAGCCCCGCGGCATTGGCCACCGCGCCGCCGCCAAACACGATGCTGCCCCCGCCGCCTTGCTGGGTCAGGCTTCCGTTCGCCGAGTTGAACGTGTTGCCGTCACCGAACGCGATACCGCCGGCGTTGCCCCCGTTGGCATTGCTCCAGAACACGATGCTGCCGTTGTGGGTCTGGATCCTGATGCCATTGCCGGTGAAGATCGCACCGTTGGCCTGTGCCGTGAACGACGCGCCCTGCGCGCTCGCTGCCACGTCGGCTTCGATCGCAATGTTCCCGGTCGCACTCAGTGTCAGGTTGGCGCTACCCGACCAGTCGATGGGGCTGGCCAGGGTGATGTTTCCGGCGCTGACGCCAGTCGCGCCTTGCGCGACGTTGTCGGCGCTGGTCGTGATGGTCACGCTGGTGCCGGTGTCCAGCGCCGCGGCGATGTTGGCCGCGGCCGTTGCGGTGATCGTGTAGTCGTAGGGGTCGATCAACCACAGCCCGCTGCCGCCGGCGCCGCCGGCGTCGACGCTCAGGCGGCCCAGGTTCACGTGGCCGCCGGAGGTCTCGATGCGCCCGCCCAGCCCGCCAGGCCCGGCGCCTTGCGCGTCGATGCGGCCGGCGGCACGCGTCGAGCCGTTGCCGCTCAACGACGACCACAGCACGACTTCGCCGCCGTTGCCGGCACGCGTCGCCGCGGCGTCGATGCGGGCGCCAGCCTGCATCACGGTGGAGCGCGCCTGCGGCATCGTGTCGCCACCGTGCCAGTCTCCGCCGACCCGCACGGTACCGCCGCCGCTGGCGCCGTTGGCATCGATGCGACTGGCGCCACCGAGCTCCACGCTGCCGCCGCTCAGGCTGACGCAGCCGCCACGGCCGCCGCTGCTGGCCACGCTGAGCAGGCCTGCGTTGTCGACGCGCCCGCCGCTGCCGGCCTCGAGCAGGATGCGCCCGCCCTGCTCGGTGGCGCCGACGGCTTCGATCCGTCCGCTGTTGATCACGTCGCCGGCGAGCTGGTTCATCGCCCGCGCCGACAGGATCACCAGGCCGCCGGGGGCGCGCACCGCGTCGCGGTTGTCGATCAGGGTGGCGAGCTGGCCCGGCGTCACCGTCAGGCTCTGCAGCGTCGAGCCGGGGCCGAAGTTCAGGCGCACGGTTTCGCCTCCGGCCATCGCCACCGTGCCGGCCTGCGCCACCAGCAGCCCCTGGTTGCGCACCTGCGGCGCGAGCAAGGCGATGTAGCCTCCAAGCCGGCTGCGTATCGTGCCGGCGTTGACCACCGTGCCGCTCGCGCCGTCGCGCGCGAAGGTCGTACCACCCGCAAGAAACGCGGCGTCGGACATGCCGCCGGTGGTCGCGACGATGGAGCCGACATCCACCGCGGCGCCCGGGGCGAAGTACACACCACTCGGATTGAGCAGAAAGACCTGCCCATTGGCGTCGAGGTGGCCGTAGATCTGCGAGGGGTCGGACGACACCACGCGGTTCAGCGCGATCGAGTCGCGGCCCGGTTGCACGAAGTGCACCGTCGCTTGGGCGCCGATGTCGAAGGAGCCCCAGTCGATCGCCACCCGAGACGACGACTGCGTCACCGTCAATGTCGATGCGGCGCTGGCCATGCTGGCACGACCGGCGCTCACCCGGCCCTGCGTGGGCAACTGCGCCGGCGCGGGTGCGGCCCGGGACGACCCGAACAGGCCGGCGCCCGCCCACAACGACATCGACACAAGGCTGTGCGTCAATGCGCTGGCGCTGCGCGCGCGTCCGCCGCTGACCCGCTCGCTGACGACCACCCAGGCGCTGCGCCAGCGACACCAGATGAGCTTGAAAACGCGATTCGGGGAGCTTGTCATGGCTTACTCCTGTCACACGTGCGCCCGGCGCCGGGTGCGCCACGTGGCGCACCCGGCACGATGGATCGTGTCAATCGCCGAATGGCAGCGACGCCATCAGCCACACGCTGTTGCTGGCGAGCCCGCCGTTGCGCTTCAGATAGGACGCCACGCTGGGGTCGAGTTGCCCCAGGCGGTACGCCCAACTGCCCGTCAGCTCGCATCCATGGGGTCCGCGCCAACTCAGGCCGAGCCCGATGTCCTGCACCGTGTAACGGTTGCTGTCGTTGTTCGCCGGTGAATTGAACTTCCACGTCTGCACCGCGCCGAAGTCGTAGAACAGCTCCGCCCGCATGCGCCGCGGCAAGGCCTGATGCAAGTTCACGCTCAGCAACTGCCCCTGAGTGGCCGGCAGTTGGCCGTTGGTGTACGCACGCACGGCGTAGGGTCCGCCCAGGTACATCTGCTCGGAACTGTCGAGGTTTCGACTTGCGATCTGCCCTGACAGCGATACTTGGCCCGACAATCCGCCCGCAATGGTTTGCGTATGGCCGATCGCGTAATGCAACTTGGCAAAGTTGCCGGCGACCATGTACACGGCGTTGTAGCTTCCGCTTCGCGCCCGACCAATGTTGCCGGCAAAGAGCTGCAGCGAGCCGGTGTTGACACCTCGGCCCAGCCAGTTCGCGTCGAGCTCGGCGTGACCGACCCGGGTGTCGTAGCACTGGTCGGCCACCTCGCCGCCAGCGTTCCCGCTTCGGATCGCCGTGAAATTCCACTCCGCCCGTAGCCACAGGTTGGCCGGGCGCGAGCGCAGCAGCGGGTAGCTGAGGTGCAGCCCCGCGCTGGTGGAGTTTCCCGAAAGAACCAGCGCCCGGAACGTCGGATTGAGTATCTTGTATTGCATTCGGCTGGCGCCGACGCCGAAGCGCCAACCGTTGTCGTCAAGCGGCAGACCCAGGTCCGCCTGGATGAAGTCGGTACCTGTTGCATGCATCGCGCTCAGTCCGACTCGGGTGCCGAACCCGAGCATGCCGGCCACGCCGAGCTGCGCCGACACGCGTGAGCGTCCGGTGGACGCGCTGCCGAAGTCGTCCAACGACACGACGCCGCGCGCCGATCGGCGCGCGCTGAGCCGCAGATCCAGATCACTCGAACCAGGCTGGATGCCGCGTGTCAGGCTGCCCGAGACTTCGTACCCGGGCAGGTCGTCGAGCAGCAGCAGGCTGCGTTCGAGCGCGGGCAAGGCGATGGGCGAGCCTCGCGGAACCGCCGCGTAGATCCAATCCTTGATACGCGACGCGTCGTTGCGGGGCGAGCCTTGCAGCACGACGTCACCGAGCTGGGCCATCACGATGCGCATGGTCACGGTTCCGGAGGTGATGTCCTGCGCCGGATACTGCACGTGCACCAACAAGCCCCGGCGTCGGTAGTGTGCGGCGACGCGGTCAGCCGCCTGCTGCAAGGTCGCAAAGTCGATGGCCCGGTTGAGGTAGGGCGCGACCATGTGCTGGAGCGCAATCCGGTCGTGAAGCGGGGCGCCGACGAAACGCATGCGACGCAAGACGAATTCGATGGCCTGGTGCGAGTCGATCCTGCGCGCCGCCGGCTGTGGCGTCGACGCGCGCGGCACCGGGCGCGGCAGGGCCTGCCGTCGGCGCTGCTCGCTGCGCAGATTGTGCAGAATCTGCCCTGCGGATACCTGCGCTCTCGCCGGGAGCACGAATACCAGCGCCAGACATCCAGCAAAAATCTGGAAACGGCGATTCACGTGGCGCATTCGATTCTGCGCGCCAGCCAGCGCCACCGCATGCGCATCAACGACGCCGAGCCCCTCGAGGGCATCTCCAGCGTCGACGCCAGCCAGGCGCAGCTCGTCCAGACCCTCAAAGTCCGGAAACCGACCCGCGACGCCCAGTTGACTCTGCTGTAGTGGCAATTTTTTAACCCACCTCAACAAAAACAAGAGCTTGGCGCAGTTGGTGTCGAATTCCGGGGGCATGCGTCACGGCAATGCCCTACGCAATCGATGGTAATGACAAAGTTCCGGGCAAAAACCGGGTTATTGCGCAACGAAGCCGCAATAAATATCGACAAAATGAGCTGCGTGCAGATAATGCACAGCCCAATGGAAAATCGACGAAAAACCCGCACGATGAATCGTCACCGAACGCGGCCCGACTGCACCGGCTCTGGCTTGTACGCAAGCTGACGGCGAAACTCGAACCAACCCTGGTCGAGGATCGCTTTGTTCAGGTCCGACGACGCACGCACGTTCCGACCTGGGTGCTCGATGGTTCCTCGTTCAGTGGAAGCCGGT
>JAJZHH010000135.1 GCA_021804595.1 Pseudomonadota bacterium | reverse complement strand
CCGGGCGACGACGTCGAATTCGCACGATCCTTGTTACAAACCTACAATTGCGCGGTCCTGCCCGGCAGCCTGCTGGCTCGCGAGCAGGACGGCCGCAACCCCGGGGCCGGCCGCGTGCGCCTGGCGCTGGTCGCCGGCGTCGACGCCTGCGTCGACGCCGCCGGCCGCATCGCCGCCTACCTCGGAACCCGCTGACCCTGGCCGCCAACCGCGAACGATCCTATCCATGACGACACAGATCCAGACCCTCATCGACCAGGCGTGGGAACGCCGCAGCGAATTCGCGCCCGACCGCGCACCGGCCGAGTTGCGCGACGCGGTGCGTCATGCGCTCGACGAGCTCAACGGCGGGCGCCTGCGCGTGGCCGAGAAGATCGACGGGCAGTGGGTCACGCACCAATGGCTGAAGAAGGCCGTGCTGCTGAGCTTCCGCCTCAGCGACAACGCGATGATGCGCGCCGGCGAGCTGCATTTCTTCGACAAGGTGCAGACCAAGTTCAGCCGCCTGGGCGAAGAGGAAATGCGCGCCACCGGCGTGCGCGTGGTGCCGCCGGCGGTCGCGCGCCACGGCGCCTACATCGCCCCTGGCGTCGTGCTGATGCCCTCGTACGTCAATATCGGCGCCCACATCGGCGAGGGCACCATGGTCGACACCTGGGCCACCGTCGGCTCGTGCGCGCAGATCGGGCGCAACGTGCACCTGTCGGGCGGCGTCGGCATCGGCGGCGTGCTCGAGCCGGTGCAGGCCAACCCGACCATCATCGGCGACAACTGCTTCATCGGCGCGCGCTCGGAAGTCGTCGAAGGCGTCATCGTCGAGGACAACTGCGTGATCTCGATGGGCGTGTACATCGGCCAGTCGACCAAAATCTACGACCGCACCACCGGCGAGGTGATGTACGGCCGCGTGCCCGAGGGTTCGGTGGTCGTTTCCGGCAACCTGCCCAGCGCCGACGGCCGCTACAGCCTGTACTGCGCGGTGATCGTCAAGCGGGTCGACGCCGGCACGCGCGCGAAGACCGCGATCAACGAACTGCTGCGCGACTGAGCGCGGCGCGGCCCGGGGAGCGATCGATGTCGACGATGGAGCGCTTGTTCGCGCTGATGGCCGAGAAGCGCGCGTCGGATATCTACATCAGTCCGCACGCGCCGATCCTGGTGCGCATCAACGGCCAGGCGGTGCCGATCAACCGCCAGGTGCTGGGCGCCGACGACCCGGCGCGCCTGCTCGCCGAAGTCGTCGACGGCTCGCGCATGCAGCAGCTGTACGACGAGCACGAGCTCAACATCGGCGTGTCGCGCCCCGGCATCGGCAGCTTCCGCGTCAGCGCCTTCGTGCAGCGCGGCACCGTGGCGCTGGTCGTGCGCTACATCCCCGGTGAGATTCCCGAGCTCGGCGAGCTGAACCTGCCCGGCGTGCTCGCCGACCTGGTGATGGAAAAGCACGGCCTGATCCTGATGGCCGGCGCCACCGGTTCGGGCAAGAGCACGACGCTGGCGGCGATGCTCGACCACCGCAACGCGCGCGCCAGCGGCCACATCCTGACGCTCGAGGAACCGATCGAGTTCCTGTTCAAGAGCCGCAAGTCGATCGTCAACCAGCGCGAAATCGGCATCGACGCCAAGAGCCTGTCGATCGGGCTGAAGAACGCGCTGCGCCAGGCTCCGGACTGCATCATGATCGGCGAGATCCGCGACGCCGACACGATGAACGCGGCGCTGCACTACGCGCTGTCGGGCCACCTGTGCCTGGCCACCTTGCACGCGTTCAACAGCCAGCACGCGCTGAACCGCATCCTCGGCTTCTTTCCGCTGGACATGCGCGGCGCGCTGCTGTCGGACCTGGCCGCTGCCTTGCGCGCGGTGATTTCGCAGCGCCTGCTGCCGGCGGCCGCCGGCGGGCGGCTGCCGGCGGTCGAAGTGCTGCTCAACACCCAACTGGTGCGCGAGCTGATCGCCAAGGGCGAACTCGCCGGCGTGCGCGAAGCGATGGAGAAAAGCCTGGCCGAAGGCTCGCAGACCTTCGAGCAGTCGCTGGCGCAACTGGTCGTCGAGCAGCGCGTATCGCGCGAGGACGCGCTGGCCTTCGCCGACTCGCCGACCAATCTGCTGTGGCGGCTGCAGAACGATTTCGCCGCGCGCGCCGCCGCGCCGGCTCCCGAACCCGAAGACGACGGGCCGTCGTTCCACGAGATCTCGCTGGACCTCGGCTCGCACTGAATTCCAACCGATGCCTTCCCCGACCCTCGAGCTGGCGCAGCAGTTGATGCGCCGGCCATCGCAGACGCCGCTCGACGGCGGCTGCCAGACCCTGATCGCCGATCGCCTGGCCCCGCTGGGTTTCGTCTGCGAATCGCTCGACGCCGGTCCGGCCGACGCGCCGGTGCGCAATCTGTGGGCGCTGCGCGCAGGCAGCAGCGGCGCCGACGCGCCGGTGTTCGTGTTCGCCGGCCACACCGACGTGGTGCCACCGGGGCCGCGCGAGCGCTGGAGCAGCGATCCGTTCGAGCCGACGCTGCGCGACGGCCGGCTGTACGGTCGCGGCGCCGCCGACATGAAGAGTTCGCTGGCGGCGATGGTGGTCGCGATCGAGCGCTTCCTTGCCGCGCACCCGCAGCCGCGCGGCGCGATCGCGCTGCTGCTGACCAGCGACGAGGAGGGTCCGGCGCTGCACGGCACGGTGCACGTCTGCGACGTGCTGCGCCAGCGTGGCCAGCGCCTGGACTGGTGCGTGGTCGGCGAGCCGACCTCGGGCGCGCGGCTCGGCGACACGATCAAGAACGGGCGTCGCGGCTCGCTGTCGGGGCGGCTGACGGTGCGCGGCGTGCAGGGCCACATCGCCTACCCGCAGCTGGCGCGCAACCCGGTGCACGAAGCCGCGCCGGCGCTGGCCGAACTGGTGGCGACGCGCTGGGACGACGGCAACGCGCATTTCCCGCCGACGTCGTGGCAGATCTCCAACGTGCACGCCGGCACCGGCGCGAGCAACGTGATCCCGGGCGAGTGCGTCGTCGATTTCAATTTCCGCTTCTCGACCGAATCGACCCCCGAGTCGCTGAAGGCGCGCGTGCACGCGCTGCTCGACCGCCACGCGCTCGACTACCGGCTCGATTGGACGCTGGGCGGTGAGCCCTTCCTGACCACGCCGGGCGCGCTGTCGGACGCGCTGGGCGCGGCGATCCGCGCCGAATGCGGCATCGACGCCGAGCTGTCGACCAGCGGCGGCACCTCGGACGGGCGCTTCATCGCCAGACTGTGCGCGCAGGTGGTCGAGTTCGGTCCGACCAACGCCAGCATCCACAAGGTCGACGAGTCGATCGGCGTCGACGAGCTCGAACCGCTGGCGGCGATCTACCGGCGCACGCTCGAAGCGCTGGTGGCGTGATGGCGCAACCGCGATTCGCCGAGGTCTGGCGCGACGCCACCGCGCAGCTGCAGCGCGCCGCGCTGCAATACGGCCAGGGCACCGAGGACGCCGCGCAGGAAGCGGCGTGGATGCTGATCCACGCGCTGGGCTGGCCGGTGCTCGACAGCTTCGCGCAGCTGCCGCGGCTGGGCCGTCGCGCAGTGCCGGCGGCGGCGCTGCAGCGGCTGCAGCAGCTGCTCGACGCGCGCATCGCGACGCGCCGCCCGGCCGCCTACCTGATCGGCGAAGCGTGGCTGCACGGCCAGCGCTTCCTCGTCGACGAGCGCGTCATCGTGCCGCGCTCGTTCATCGCCGAGCTGCTCGACGACGCGCTGGATCCCTGGCTGGCGTCGCCGCCACGGCGCATCCTTGACGTCTGCACCGGCAGCGGCTGCCTGGCCATCCTGGCCGCGCAGCGCTGGCCCGACGCCGACGTGTGGGGCGGCGACATCTCGGCCGACGCGCTCGAAGTCGCCGCGGCCAACGTCGCGCTGCACGCGTCGCGCGTGCGGCTGCAACGCTCCGATCTGCTGCAGCAGCTGCCCGCCGACATCGACCTGCTGCTGTGCAACCCGCCTTACGTCAACGCGCAGTCGATGCGCGCGCTGCCCGCCGAGTTCCGCCACGAGCCGGAGCTGGCGCTGGCCGGCGGCGCCGACGGCATGGACCTGGTGCGGCGGCTGCTGCGCGAGGCGGCGTCGCGGCTGACACCGGACGGCGTCGCGGTGATCGAGATCGGCCACGAGCGCGACCACTTCGAAGCCGCGTTTGCCCGTCTGCCGGTGGTCTGGCTGCCGACCAGCGAGCCCGACCGCGTGTTCCTGGTCGACGCCGCGGCGCTGCGCGAACTCGCATGATCCGGCTGCAGGGTGTCACGCTGCGGCGCGCGGCGAAAGTCGTGCTCGACGGCGCCGATCTGGTCGTGCAGCCGGGCGAGAAGGTCGGCGTGGTCGGCGCCAACGGCGCCGGCAAGTCGTCGCTGTTCGCACTGCTGCAGGGGCATCTGCACGAGGACGGCGGCAGCGTCGAGTTCCCGGCGCAGTGGCGCGTCGCCGCGGTGGCGCAGGACTCGCCGGATTCGGAACTGCCGGCGGCCGAGTTCGTGCGCGCGGCCGACGCCGCGCTGCAGGCCGCGCTCAGCGCGCAACAGGACGCGCAGGCGCGCGGCGACGGACTGGCGCTGGCCGCGGCGGCCGAGGCGCTCGAGCTGGCCGGCGGCTACAGCGCGCAGTCGCGCGCCGAAGCGCTGCTGCTCGGGCTGGGTTTCGCGCCGCAGCAGCTGGCGCAGCCGGTGCGCGCGTTCTCCGGCGGCTGGCGCATGCGGCTGGCGCTGGCGCAGGCGCTGTTCCAGCCCAGCGACTGCCTGCTGCTCGACGAGCCGACCAACCACCTCGACCTCGACGCGCTGGTCTGGCTGGAGAGCTGGCTGGCGCGCTACGAAGGCACGCTGCTGGTGATTTCGCACGACCGCGAGTTCCTCGACGCGGTCACCGGCTGCACCGTGCTGCTCGACGGCGGCCAGCTGCAACGCCACGCCGGCGGCTACACCGCGTTCGAGGAACGCCGCGCCATGCAACTGCAGCAGCAGGCGCAGGCGTGGAGTCGGCAGCAGCAGGACATCGCGCGCTTGAACCGCTTCGTCGAGCGTTTCCGCGCCAAGGCGACCAAGGCGCGGCAGGCGCAAAGCCGGCTCAAGGCGCTCGAGCGCATGGAGCGGCTGGCGCCGGTGCTGCTGCGCAACCCGCTGCGCTTCGATTTCCTCGAGCCGGCGCGGCAGCCGCAGCAGCTGCTGCGCCTGCGCGGCGCCGATTGCGGATACGCGCAGCCGCCGGTGCTGCGCGGCGTCGACCGCGACATCGGTGCCGGCGCGCGCATCGGCGTGCTCGGCGCCAACGGGCAGGGCAAGTCGACGCTGGTGAAGACGCTGGCCGGTCTGCTGCCGGCGCTGGCCGGCGAAGTGCGTCCGGGCGCCGACGTCGTCGTCGGCTATTACGCGCAGCAGGAAATGGACGTGCTGCGCGCCGACGAGAACGCGCTGCAGCATCTGGCACGGCTGGCCGCGCAGACCGCGCCCGAGACGCGACCGCAGGACTTGCGCGACTGGCTCGGCCGCTTCCAGTTCAGCGGCGAGCTCGCCGAGCAGGCGGTGGGCACGCTGTCGGGCGGCGAACGCGCGCGGCTGCTGCTCGCGCTGCTGGTCTGGCAGCGGCCCAACGTGCTGCTGCTCGACGAGCCGACCAACCACCTCGACCTGGCCACGCGCGAAGCGCTGGCACTGGCCTTGCAGGATTTCGGCGGCGCGATGCTGCTGGTGTCGCACGACCGCGCGCTGCTGCGCGCGGTGTGCGACGGCTACTGGCTGGTCGCCGACGGTGGCGTGGCCGATTTCGACGGCGACCTCGACGACTACCAGCGCTGGGTGCTCGAGCGCGCGCGGGCGCGCCAGCGCGACGCCGCCGCGCCGGCGGCGGCCGACGGCTCGCGCCGCGAGCAGCGACGCGCGG
>JAJZHH010000041.1 GCA_021804595.1 Pseudomonadota bacterium | reverse complement strand
ACATCCAGACGCCCTGCCCGTGGCTGAACGCGACCGGCAAGCGGTTGTAGGTGGTCATCAGGTGCGCGGACATCGACATCCTCCCAGGTCAACAAGTGAAAAAGCCCGCCTCGCGGCGGGCTCGGCCGTGCACGGCGCGCAGGCGACGTGCTCGAGCGGTGCTCAGGCGCCCATCGCCTTGACCGCGGCGCTCAGGCGGCTCTTGTCGCGCGCGGCCTTGTTCGGGTGGAACAGGCCCTTGCGCGCGATCGAGTCGAGCACCGGCGTGGCAGCCTTGAAGGCTTCCTGCGCCGCGGCCTTGTCGCCGCCGGCAATCGCCTTGCGCACCGACTTGAGCGCGGTGCGGAAACGCGAACGCATCGCCGAGTTGGCAGCGTTGAGTTTGACGTTCTGACGCGCGCGCTTGCGCCCGGAGGGCGTGCGGGCGCTCTTTTTCTTCGCTTGCGCGGAAGTCGCCATCTGAAAACCTCTGAATTTGGCTGGGAAATCTTGCATTATAAGCACAGACGTCAAACGTCTCCAAGGCGCCGGCACCGCGTGCCTATAATCGTGCCCGGTGAACTTGCTGAAGACCGCCTCCACCGTCTCGCTGCTGACCCTGGTCTCGCGCGTGCTCGGGCTGGCTCGCGAAGTCATCGTCGCGCGCTATTTCGGCGCCACCGCGTGGACCGACGCGTTCAACGTCGCGTTCCGGCTGCCCAACCTGCTGCGCCGGCTGTTCGCCGAAGGCGCGTTCTCGCAGGCCTTCATTCCGATCCTGGCGCAGTCGCACGCGCAGGACTCGATCGAGACCCAACGCCGACTGCTCGACGACGTCGCCACCGCGCTGGGCTGGATCCTGGCTGCGGTCAGCGTCGTCGGCGTGCTCGCGGCGCCGGCGCTGGTGTGGCTGACCGCTGCCGGCCTGCACCCGGCGGCGTTCGACGCCGCGGTGGCGATGACGCGGCTGATGTTCCCCTACGCCGGGCTCATCTCGCTGGTCGCGCTGTCGGCCGGCATCCTCAACACCTGGAAGCACTTCACGGTGCCGGCGCTCACCCCGGCGCTGCTCAACATCGCGATCATCACCGCGGCGTTGTCGCTGCACCACACGCTGCACCCGCCGGTCTACGCGCTGGCCGTCGGCGTCGTCGTCGGCGGCGTGCTGCAACTGGCCGTGCAGTGGCCCGCACTGCGCCGCTGGGCCTTGCTGCCGCGCCCGCACCTGAACCTGGTCGCGGCGTGGCGCTCGCCGGTGGTGCGACGCATCGTGCGTCAGATGCTGCCGGCGAGCATGGCGGTGTCGGTGGCGCAGGTGTCGCTGATCATCAATACCCAGATCGCGTCGCATCTGCGTCCGGGCAGCGTATCGTGGCTGAGCTACGCCGACCGCCTGATGGAGTTCCCGACCGCACTGCTCGGCGTCGCGCTGGGCTCGGTGCTGCTGCCCAGCCTGTCGCGCGCGCACGCCGACGGCGACACCGCACGCTACAGCGGGCTGCTCGACTGGGGTCTGCGGCTGGCGTTGATGCTGGCGCTGCCGTGCGCGGTAGCGCTCGGCGTGTTTGCCCAGCCGCTGGTCGCGATCCTGTTCAATTACGGCCGTTTCAACGCCTTCGACGCCGCGCAAAGCGCGCTGGCGCTGCGCGCCTACGGCGTCGGTCTGGTCGGATTGATCGGGGTCAAGATCCTCGCGCCGGGCTTCTACGCCCAGCGCGACCTGCGCACTCCGGTCAAGCTGGCCATTGTCGTGCTCGTCGCCACGCAATTGCTGAATGTGGTGTTCGTGCCGCGGCTGGCGCACGCCGGGCTGGCGCTGGCGATAGCCTGCGGCGCGCTGCTCAATGCGTCGCTGCTGCTGCACGGGCTGCTGCGCCGCGGCAGCTGGCGCCCGCGCCCCGGCTGGGCCGGCTTCGGCGGACGCGTGCTCGCTGCGCAGCTGCCGCCGGCGGCGATTCTCGGCTGGGGTGCATGGCACTTCCCGTGGGTCGACTGGCACGGCCACGACCTGCTGCGGCTGCTGACCGCGTTCGGGCTGATGGCCGCTGCGGTCGTCGCCTATTTCGGCTCGCTCGCGCTGCTGGGCTTGCGCCCGGCGCATTTCCTGCACCGCGACTGAGTGCGCGGTGACGCCACGCTTGCCGCACGTCAACGCGGCGAGCGGCGATGCGCGCACAATCGGAAAGATGCCGACGACCCGCGCCGGCGCGCGCCGCCGAGGAGACGACAGACCATGGCCCCGACCCCCGAGCTCACCGCCCGTCTCGAAGCGGCGCTGCGTGCGCGCCGCGCCGAACTGCGCGACGAGCTGGCCCGAGAACTGCACGGCGACGACGGCCTGCTCGAGCTGCGCAGCCACCGCGACGAGACCGACCCCGAAATCAGCGACCCGCTCGACGCGGTCGACATGGCGCAGGCGATGCGCGACGACGCCGAGTTCGTGCGCATCGACTCCGCGCTGCAGCGCCTGGCGCACGGCGACTACGGCGTGTGCAGCGACTGCGGCGAGAGCATCGACGACGCGCGGCTGCTCGCCGAGCCGACCGCGCAGCGCTGCACCGCCTGCCAGCAGCGCTTCGAGCACACCCACCGCTGAGTCGGGCGCAGCCCGGCCCTGGGGGCACTCACATCACACCACGACCACCGCCGGCGCGTCGACCGCGCGCGGCTCGATGCTGCCGATGCGCACGCAGCGCTCGCCGGCGGCCAGCAGCGCCGCGGCTGCGGCGTCGGCCACCGCGGGCGCGACGACCAGCACGTAGCCGATGCCGCAGTTGAAGGTGCGCAGCATCTCGGCTTCGGGCACGTCGCCTTCGCGCTGCAGCCAGTCGAACACTTCGGGGCGGCGCCAGCTGCCGCGGCGCAGCACGCACTGCAGGCCGTCGGGCAGCACGCGCGGAATGTTCTCGACCAGCCCGCCCCCGGTGATGTGCGCCATCGCCTTGACGTCGGTGTGCTGCAGCAGCGCCAGCACCGGCTTGCAGTAGATGCGCGTGGGGGCCATCACGGCGTCGCGCAGCGGCATGCCGTCGAGCGTGGCCGGCAGCCGCGACGCGGCGCGCTCGAGCACCTTGCGCACCAGCGAGTAGCCGTTCGAGTGCACGCCGCTGGACGCCAGCCCGAGCACGACGTCGCCGGCTTGCACCGCGCTGCCGTCGATCAGCCGGCTTTTCTCGGCAGCGCCGACGCAGAAGCCGGCCAGGTCGTATTCGCCGGCCGGGTACATGCCCGGCATCTCGGCCGTCTCGCCGCCGATCAGCGCGCAGCCGGCGAGCTCGCAACCGCGCGCGATGCCGCCGACGACCTGCGCGGCGACGCCGACGTCGAGCTTGCCGCAGGCGAAGTAATCGAGAAAGAACAGCGGCTCGGCGCCCTGCACCAGCACGTCGTTGACGCTCATCGCGACCAGGTCGATGCCGACCGTGTCGTGGCGCTGCCAGTCGAACGCCAGCCGCAGCTTGGTGCCCACGCCGTCGGTGCCCGACACCAGCACCGGTTCGCGGTAGCGCTTGGGCACTTCGAACAGCGCGCCGAAGCCGCCGATGCCGGCGAGCACGCCGTCGCGCAGGGTACGCCGGGCGAGCGGCTTGATCGCTTCGACGAGGGCGTCGCCGGCGTCGATGTCGACTCCGGCGTCACGGTAGGTCAGGCTGGTCTGGGTCATGGCTTGCGCTCGGCTGGGATTCGCGGCGCGCCGCGGCGCGCGCAACGTAAAATAGGCCCGATTGTAGAAGCGGCGGCGCTGCCGCCCCCTCCCCTGCCCCGTGCCGCTGTCGACCGCCAACAAGATTCGCCTGAGCTGGGCCGCAGTCGGCGCCGCCGCGCTCGGCCTGCTGCTGTTGCTGGCGCCGGTGCTGATGCCCTTCCTGGTCGCGCTGACGCTGGGCTACGCGCTGCACCCGGCGGTCGACCGCCTGCACCGCTGGCGCGTGCCGCGGGCACTGGGCGCGGCCCTGGCGCTGGCCTTGCTGTGCGGCGCGCTGCTGGCGGTCGGCAGCCTGATCGTCGCGGTGCTGCAGCGCACGCTGCCGCAGTTGCAGCAGCAGGTTCCGGTGCTGCTCGGGCGCGTCGGCCAGTGGCTCGGCGCGCACGCCGCGCAGCTGGGCTGGAGCGGCGGCTTCGACCTCGACGCGCTGCGCCAGGCGCTGACCCGCATGCTCGCCGGCGACCCGCAGCGCTGGGCCGTGCAACTGCTGAGCTCGGCGCGCAGCGGCGGCGGCGTGCTGCTGAACTGGACCGCCAATCTGCTGTTGATCCCGGTGGTGACCTTCTACCTGCTGCTCGACTGGGACGCGCTGATGCAGCGCAGCTTCGCGCTGGTGCCGCTGCCGCGGCGCGACGCGCTGCGCGACCTGCTGCTCGAGTGCGACGCGCTGCTGGCGCGCTATCTGCGCGGCCAGCTGCTGGTGATGCTGGTGCTGGCCGTGTTCTACAGCGTCGGGCTGGCGCTGGCCGGCTTCCAGCTGGCGCTGCCGATCGGCGTGTTCACCGGGCTGGCGGTGTGCGTGCCCTTCGTCGGCTTCGGCGTCGGCCTGCTGCTGGCGCTGCTGGCCGGCGCGCTGCAGTTCCAGAGCCTGTACGCGCTGGGCGCGGTGGCGGTGGTCTACGGCATCGGCCAGGTGGTCGAGAGCTCGTGGCTGACGCCGAGGCTGCTCGGCCACCACATCGGCCTGCATCCCTTGCTGGTCATTTTCCTGCTGCTGGCGTTCGGCAGCCTGTTCGGCTTCATCGGCGTGCTGCTGGCGCTGCCGGCCGGCGCGCTGCTGCTGGTGCTGGCGCGCCACGCGCTGGCCTGGTACCGCAGCAGCGCGCTGTTCCTCGGTTCATGAGCGGATACCCCGCCTCCCAACTGCTGCTCGACCTGCAGTGGGACGACTCGCCGCGGCTCGACGGCTTCGAGCCCGGCGCCAACGGCATCGCCCTGCAGGCGCTGCGCCAACTGCTCGACGACGGCGGCGCGCTCTACCTGTGGGGGCCGCCGGGCAGCGGACGCAGCCACCTGCTGCGCGCCGCCTGTGCGGCGCTGCAGCAGCGCGGCGCAGGCGCGCTGTACCTGAGCCCCGACGCACCGCCGTCGCACTGGCCGGCGATCGACGCACCAGGGCTGGCCCTGCTGGCGATCGACGATGTGAACGACTGCTCACCGTGGCAGCAGGAACTGCTGTTCGGCCTGTTCAATGCGCTGCGCCAGCGCGGCGGCGGTTTTCTCGCCGCCGGCGACCGCGCCCCGGCGCAGCTGCCGCTGCGCGACGATTTGCGCACGCGGCTGGCCTGGGGACTGGCGCTGGCGCTGCAGCCGCTCGACGACGCGGCCAAGGCGCGGGTGCTGCAGCGCATCGCCGCCGCGCGCGGCCTCGAACTGCGCGACGAGCTCAGCCGCTATATTCTGACCCATCACGCGCGCGACATGCGTTCGCTGGCCGAACTGATCGACCGGCTCGACGCCTACGCGCTGCGCCATTCGCGCGCGGCCAGCATCCCGCTGCTCAAGGACATGCTGGCCGACGCCGACCGCTCCGCGCCCACCTGATGACACCTCCGAAGCTCGCGCTGTTCGACCTCGACAACACCCTGATCCCGTTCGACTCGGATCATGCCTGGGGCGAATACTGCGTCCGTCTGGGTTGGGTCGACGGCGAGCGCCACCGTGCCGCCAACGACCGCTTCTACGCCGACTACCGCGCCGGCACGCTCGATCTCGACGCCTACCTGCGCTTCACGCTGGCGCCGCTGGCCGGGCGCGGCGCCGACGAGCTGGCGCGTGCGCACGACGCGTTCATGCGCGAGGTCGTGCTGCCGCAGATCCGCAGCGAGGCGCTCGAGCTGGTGCGCACGCACCAGCGCGCCGGCGACCTGTGCGCCATCGTCACCGCGACCAACGACTTCGTCACCGCGCCGATCGCCGCCGCGTTCGGCGTCGCCGACCTGATCGCGGTGCGCGTCGAGCGCGACGCCGCCGGGCTGTGCACCGGCGGCTGGGTCGGCGTGCCGTCGTTCCGCGAAGGCAAGATCGTGCGCACCGCCGAGTGGCTGCGCGCGCAACGACTGGACTGGGACCGCTTCGCGCAGACCTGGTTCTATTCCGATTCGATCAACGACCAGCCGCTGCTCGAGCACGTCAGCCACCCGGTCGCGGTCAATCCCGACCCGCGGCTGGCCGAGCTCGCGCGTCAGCGCGGCTGGACCGTCCTCAACCTGTTCCCATGATCCGTAAATTCATCACCCGACTGCTCGGCAAGCAGACCGCGCTGGGCAAGCGCGTCGAGATCGCGCACGCCCAGCACCAGATCGACGCCTCGCGGCTGCCGAATTCGGCGCTGACCGTCGTGCGCACGCTGCAGCAGGCCGGTTTCGAGGCCTACATCGTCGGCGGCGCGGTGCGCGACCTGCTGCTCGGGCTCAAGCCCAAGGATTTCGACGTCGCCACCAACGCCACCCCCGAGCAGGTCAAGCCGCTGTTTCGGCGCGCGCTGCTGATCGGGCGGCGCTTTCGCATCGTGCACGTGATGTTCGGCCGCGAAGTCATCGAGGTGTCGACCTTCCGCGCGGCGCCCGACGCGCAGCGCGCCGCCGCGGTCGACGGCGACGAACGCAACACGCGCGAGCTGGCCGGCAAGCAGCATGCGGTCGACGCCAGCGGCCGCGTGCTGCGCGACAACGTCTGGGGCGCGCAGGACGAGGACGCGGCGCGGCGCGACTTCACCGTCAACGCGCTGTACTACGACCCGACGCGCGACCTCGTCGTCGACTACCACCACGGCCTGCGCGACATGAAGTCGCGCACCCTGCGCATGATCGGCGACCCGGCGCAACGCTACCGCGAGGATCCGGTGCGGCTGCTGCGCGTGGCGCGCTTCGCGGCCAAGCTCGGCTTCGACATCGCGCCGGCCACGCGCGCGCCGATCACGACTCACGCCGAACTGCTGCAAGGCGTGCCGTCGGCGCGGCTGTTCGACGAGACGATCAAGCTGCTGCAGACCGGACATGCGCTGGCCTCGCTCGAACAGTTGCGCAAGCTGGGCCTGCACCACGGCCTGCTGCCGCTGCTCGACATGGCGTTGGGCCAGCCCGGTGGCGAAGCCTTCGTGCTCGCCGCGCTCGGCGATACCGACGCGCGCCTGGCGCAGGGCAAGACCGCCAGCCCCAGCTTCCTGTTCGCCTGCCTGCTGTGGCCGCAGGTCGAGAGCCACTGGCGCGCGGCGCAGGACGAAGGCGTGCCGGCGATCGCCGCGCTCGACCAGGCCGCCGACGAAGTGCTCGGCGCGCAATCGGCGCGGCTGGCGATCCAGCGCCGCATCGCCAGCGACATGCGCGAGATCTGGCAGCTGCAGCCGCGGCTGGCGCGGCGTACCGCGCGCTACGCCGACGCCCTGCTCGAGCACCCGCGCTTTCGTGCCGCATTCGACTTCCTGCTGCTGCGCGCGCGCACCGGCGGCGCCGAGCCCGAGCTGGCACGCTGGTGGGAGCAATACCAGCAAGCCGACGCCGACGCGCGCGCCGCGCTGCTCGAGCAGGCCGCGCACGCCGGCGCCGACAGCACCGTGCGGCGCAAGCGGCGCCGTCGGCGCAAGCCGGCCGCAGGCGCCGACGCGGCGCCGACCGCTGCCGAATGACGCCCGCGGCCGGTTGAGCGCGCGATGAGCGGCCCATGCGTGACGCGCTGATCGGGCTCGGCGCCAACCTCGGCGACGCACTGGGCACACTGCGCGCCGCAGTGGCCGAGTTGCAGCGCCTGCCCGGCTGCCGGCTGCTGCGCGTGTCGAGCAGCTGGCGCAGCGCGCCGGTCGACGCGGGCGGGCCCGACTACTGCAATGCGGTGGCGCTGCTGAGCAGCGCGCTGCGGCCACTTGAACTGCTCGACTCGCTGCAGCGCATCGAGCTCGCCCATGGACGCGTGCGCCCGACCGGGCAGCGCAACGCCCCACGCACGCTCGACCTCGACCTGCTGTGGGTCGATGGCGTGCGCGTCGACGAGCCGCGGCTGACGCTGCCGCATCCGCGCCTGCACTTGCGCGCCTTCGTGCTCGCGCCACTGGCCGAAATCGCGCCGCACTGGCGCCTGGACGACGGCGAACCGGTCACCGCGGCGGCGCGCCGGCTGTGCGCGCAAGGCCAGCGCGTCAGCTGCGGCGAACCGCTGCTGGGTTGATGGCGACGCGCTCAGGCGCCGCCGTACAGCCCTTGCAGCACGAACGCCAGCGTGCCCATCAACGCCGCGGTGCCGGCGAGCAACGCAATCATCACGACCAGCACCGCGCCCCACCCGCTGGCCGAGCGGTGCGCCGCGCGCGGATTCCAGCGCAAGTCCCAGCGCGCGTCGGCGCACAAGCCGATCAGCACCGCCTGGAACAGCGCCGCACCGACGCTCAGACCCAGCAGCGGCAGCGCCAGGCGGGCGCCGCGGTCGTCGAACCCGACGTACAGCGCGCGCCACAGTCCCCACAGCCCGAGCAGCGTCGGCGGCCACGGCAGCCAGCCCAGCACATCACGCGCGCCGCGCAAGTAGAAACGATGCGCGCCGAACACGCCGGCGAGCAGCGCCAGTCGCGCCGCGGTCGTTTTCGAGCGGAACCGCGGCTCGCTTCCGGCCTGCATCGGGGCCTCGTCCATCTGGCTTGTCTTTCGTGGTATGGCTATAATGGCGAGTTTACCGGCGCGGTCGAAGCAGACCCGGCCGCAGCAGCAACCGAACGCCATCACAGGACACACACCATGGTCGTCATTCGTCTTTCCCGCGCCGGGGCCAAGGGGCGCCCGTTCTACCACATCGTCGCCACCGACTCGCGCAACCGCCGCGACGGCCGCTACATCGAGCGCCTGGGTTTCTACAACCCGGTGGCGCGCGGCCAGGAACAGCCGCTGCGCATCGCCACCGAGCGCCTGGCCTACTGGGCCGGCGTCGGCGCGCAGCTGTCGCCGACCGTGCAGCGCCTGGTCAAGCTGCAGCCGGCGGCCTGAGCGCAAGCGCCGGGGCGCGTTTGCGCCCCGCCCGATCGAGACACCGCAGGCCCCGCGCTTGCGGTGTTTTGCTTTGCACGCGATGAAAACCGCACCTTCCGCCGAACTGCTCGCCGCCGCCGGCGCCGACTGGCCCGATACGCTGGTCGACGTCGGCCACGTGCTCGACGCCTGGGGCACACGCGGCTGGATCAAGCTGGCGCCAGCGTCGGCGCAGGCCGCCGCGCTGCTGGCGTGCAAGCGGCTGTGGCTGAGCGCACCGCCGCCGTCGCGCACGCGGCTCGCGCTCGACGTGCGCCTGGCGCGTCACCACGGCAGCGCCGTGGTCGCGCTGCTCGACGGCGTGACCACACGCGACGATGCCGAATCGCTCAGGGGCTGGCGCGTGCACGCGCGGCGCGAGGACTTCCCGCCGCCGGCCGCCGGCGAGTATTACTGGGTCGACCTGATCGGCTGCCAGGTGGTCGACCGCGACGGCGCCGCGCTGGGCGTCGTCGAGGGCCTGCTCGACAGCGGCGCACAGGCCATCCTGCAACTGCGCGTCGACGGTCGCCGACAACCACGACTGATTCCCTTCGTCGACGCCTACGTGATCGACGTCGACCTCGACGCACGCCGCATCGTCGCCGACTGGCAGGCCGACTTCGACTGAGGCCGCGATGCCGCGCTTCGACGTCCTGACGCTGTTCGACGCCTATTTCGCGCCGCTGCGCAGCCACGGCATCGGCCGCCGCGCGTTTGACAGCGGCGCGCTGCAGTTGCACTGCTGGAGCCCGCGCGACCATGCCGACGACGCCCACCGCAGCGTCGACGACCGCCCCTACGGCGGCGGCCCCGGCATGGTCATGCTGGCCGCGCCGCTCGAGCGCGCGCTGGCCGCCGCGCAGGCCGATCGCCGGCGCGCCGGGCTGGCCGACGCGCCGGTCGTGCTGTTCAGCCCGGCCGGCCGTGCGCTGCGCCAGGCCGACGTCGAGCGCTGGGCCGCCTCCAGCGGCGCGGTGCTGGTCTGCGGTCGCTACGAAGGCGTCGACCAGCGCTTCATCGATCGCCACGTCGACGAGGAATGCAGCGTCGGCGACTACGTGCTGTCGGGCGGCGAGATCGCCGCGCTGACGCTGCTCGACGCGGTCGCCCGCTTGCTGCCGGGCGTGCTCGGCAGCGAGCAGTCGGCGCAGCAGGACAGCTTCTCCGACGGGCTGCTCGACTGCCCCCACTACACGCGCCCGCCGCTCGACGCGCACGGCGACGCGGTGCCCGCGGTGCTGCTCGGCGGCGACCACGCGCGCATCGCGCGCTGGCGCCGCGACCGCATGCTGCAGCTGACGCTGCGGCGCCGCCCGGAGTTGATCGCCGCGGCGCGCGCGGCCGGGCGGCTGAGCCGGCGCGACGAAGCGGCCCTCGCCGCCGACGGCGAAATCCCGTATACTTGACGGTTCACCGATCCTCTGCCCCGCACCACACGCCGGCCGCGCACGACCTCGTTCGACGCGGTCCAGGCGACAACCAAGCCACCCGGCGGGCGCACGATCGAACGGAGCCTTTCATGCCCAGCCATCTGATCCAGCAACTCGAACAGGAAGAAATCCAGCGCCTGACACAAGGCAGGCCGATTCCTGACTTCGCTCCCGGCGACACCGTGATCGTCAGCGTCAACGTCGTCGAAGGTTCGCGCAAGCGCGCCCAGGCCTACGAAGGCGTGGTCATCGCCAAGCGCAATCGCGGCCTGAACTCGAATTTCATCGTGCGCAAGATTTCGTCCGGCGAAGGCGTCGAGCGTACCTTCCAGCTGTATTCGCCGATGATCGCGTCGATCGAAGTCAAGCGTCGCGGCGACGTGCGTCGCGCGAAGCTGTACTACCTGCGCGGCCGCACCGGCAAGTCGGCGCGCATCAAGGAAAAGCTGGCCTGAGCGGCGTCTGCCGCACCCAGCTCGGAGCCGGCCCCTGGGCCGGCTTTTTTGTCCGCGTTCCCATCCGCCTGTCCGCGCACCCGCAGCGATGCTTCCCCCCTTCGACCCCGAATCGATCCCGGTGCGCGCACGCGATGCGGCGCTGCCCGCGCTCGACCGCGCGCGACTCCGACCCGACTCGCTGCGCGCGCGTTTCGCGCAGCCGCCGCGCTGGACGCCGGAGGTGTT
The DNA here is from genome assembly GCA_021804595.1 of Pseudomonadota bacterium. GTDB lineage: Bacteria > Pseudomonadota > Gammaproteobacteria > Burkholderiales > Burkholderiaceae_C > Thiomonas_A. The sequence goes on along the minus strand of JAJZHH010000041.1, from coordinate 11,784 downwards.
CCGCGACGCGCGCACGGCGCTGGAGCCCACCCGCGCCGCTTCCGTGCTGATCGGCTTGGTCGAGCGCGGCGACTCCGGGCTGCAGCTGCTGCTGACCCGCCGCAACGCGCGGCTGCAGGTGCACGGTGGCCAGATCAGCTTCCCCGGCGGCAGCCGCGACCCCGGCGACGTCGACCCGGTGCAGACCGCATTGCGCGAGGCGCACGAGGAAATCGGTCTCGACCCGGCCCGGGTCGAGACGCTGGGGACGATGCCGGTGTACACGACGATCACCGGATTCGCGGTCACGCCGGTGGTCGCGCTGGTCGCCGCCGACGCGCTGTTGCGCGCCGACCCGGGCGAAGTCGCCGAATTGTTCGAAGTGCCGTTCGACTTCCTGATGGACCCGGCGAACCACGAGCATCGCAGCTGGAACCCGGAAAACGGTGCTCCCGCCGGCGACGCCACGCCGCGGCGCAGCTTCTATGCGATGCCGTGGACTTCAGCGCTGGGCCAACGCTATTTCATCTGGGGCGCAACTGCGGCGATGATCCGCAATCTCTACCGTTTGCTCGCCGCTTGACCCTGCGCCGTCCGACGCCCTGATAGCATCGCGCCATGGCCTTCTTCTCCGTCCTGCTCGCCCTGCTGCTCGAGCAAGTCAAGCCGCTCGGGCGCTTGAGCATCGTCTACGCGTCGCGTTGTGCGCTGGCCGACTTCGCGTCGCGCAATTTCGACGCCGGCGAGCGTCGCCACGGCCTGGCCGCATGGTTCATCGCGGTGTTGCTGCCCACGCTGCTGACGCTCGGCATCTACGTCGCGGCGCTGCGCGTGAGCATTTTCCTGGCCTTTGCCTGGAATGTGCTCGTGCTGTATTTCACGCTCGGCTTTCGCCAGTTCAGCCATTACTTCACCGACATTTCAGACGCACTGAATCACGGCGACGTCCCTGGCGCGCGCGCCATCCTGCGCCAGTGGAAAGCGCTCGACACGCTCGAGATGTCGGCCGACGACGTCACCCAGCAGACCATCGAGCACGCACTGATCGCCGCCCAGCGCTACGTGCTCGGCGTGTTCTTCTGGTTCCTGCTGCCGCTGGGACCGGCCGGCGCGGTGCTGTACCGGATGGCCGAATTCACCGCCGGCAAATGGAACGCCACCGGCTCGGACGCCAGCCCTTGGCTGCGCGACTTCGCCGCGCGTGCGTTCCGGATGCTCGACTGGCTGCCTTCGCGGCTGACCGCGATCGGCTACGCCATCGTCGGCAACTTCGAGGAATCGATCGACATCTGGCGCAATTACGCTAGGCTGTGGCCCGACTCCAACAACGGCGCGATGCTCGCCGCAGCGGCCGGCGCGGTCGGCATCCGCCTCGGCGCGACCGCACAGGCGGTGCGCCCGGAACCGGGCGAGCAGCCGTGGGCGCGGGTCATCGACGCCGAACTGCAGGGCCCCGAACCGGCGCCGCACATGCCCGGCGCGGCGCCGGTGCCGGCTCACCTGCGCAGCGTGGTCGGGCTGGTGTGGCGCTCGGTGCTGCTGTGGATGCTGCTGCTGGCGGTGGTCACGATCACGATGTGGGTGTCGTGAGCGGCGCGCATCAGGCGCGCGCGCGCGCGTCGCGGTAGCAGTCGACGCGGGCCGGCGGCAGGTTGCGCCAGACCAGGCAGGCGTCGTCGCGCTCGAATCCGCGCGCCGGCGCCGCACAGGCGTCGTGCAGCGCATAGCTGAACTGGATGAAGCGGGTGCCCGGCGCCGACACCTCGGCAATCTGGTCGAGGATCTGCCGCACCAGCGGTCGCGGCAGGCTGCGCAGCGGCAGGCTGGACACGATGGCGCGCAGGGGCCGCTCGCGCAGCTGCGCGTAGTCGCCCAGATGCGCGGCGTCGCCGTGGATCAGCGCGACGTCGGGGAAACGGTGCGACAACTGCGCGACCAACGCCGCCGAACGCTCGAGCAGCACCAGATCGTGCGCGGCGACGCCGTGGCGCAGCAGCGCCGCGGTGACCGCGCCGCCGCCGGGGCCGAGCTCGAGCACGAGGCCGTCGCCGGGTGGCACCAGGCTCGCAATGCGCCGGGCCAGCACCGGCGAACTCGGGCAGATCGCACCGATCTGCCGCGGATGCCTGACGAACTCCCGCACGAAATGCAGATAGCCGCGAGCCCGCGCCGTCGCTTCGCGAGCTGAAGCGCGGCGCGCGTCGGTGTGGCCGCTCAAGCGCTTGGGTGAATTCGCGTTGTCCATGGCATCGGCTGCGTCAAAGACGCCGAGTTTATCCCGGCGCCTCGTCGCTCGCCCCTCAGGCCACCGCGCGCACCAGCCACTGGTTGACGCGACGCACGTACGCCGCCGGATCATCGGGCATGCCGCCTTCGGCCAGCAAGGCCTGATCGAACAGGATGCGCGCGAGTTCATCGAAGGCACCGTCGTCGCGCGCCATCGCCGCGTCCAGCCGCTGCACCAGCGCGTGGCCGGGGTTGATCTCGAGGATGGGCTCGGCCTTCGGCGCATCCTGCCCGGCCTGGCGCAGCAAACGCGCCAGATGGCCGCTGACGTCGCCTTCGGCGGCGACCAGGCAGGCCGGCGACTCGACCAGCCGCGAGCTGACGCGCACCTCCCTGGCCACGCCCTTGAGCGCCGCGCCCAGGCGATCGAGCAGATCCTTGTGCTGCTGCGCCGATGCCTCGGCCTGCTGCTTCTCGTCGGCGTCCTGCAGCGCGCCGAGGTCGGCGCCGCCGCGCGCGACCGACTGCAGCGGCTTGCCGTCGAATTCGTGCAGCGAGCTCAGCATCCACTCGTCGACGCGGTCGGTCAGCAACAGCACTTCGACCCCCTTGGCGCGGAACAGCTCGAGCTGCGGGCTCGAGCGCGCCGCGCGCGCGTTGTCGGCGGTGATGTAGTAGATCGCGCTCTGCTCGGGCTTCATGCGCGCGACGTAGTCGGCCAGGCTGACGGCCTGGGTGTCGTCGTCGCTGTGGGTCGACGCGAAGCGCAGCAATTTGGCAATGCGCTCGCGGTTGGCGAAGTCCTCGCCGACGCCCTCCTTCAGCACCTGGCCGAACTCGGCCCAGAACGTCGCGTACTTGTCGCGCTGCGCAGCGTCGTCGCTGCCGGCCAGGTCCTCGAGCAGCGACAGCACGCGCTTGGTGCAGCCTTCGCGGATCGCGCGGATGTCGCGGCTTTCCTGCAGCAGCTCGCGCGACACATTCAGCGGCAGGTCGGCGCTGTCGACGACGCCGCGAACGAAGCGCATATAGCTCGGCAGCAGGCTTTGCGCGTCGTCGAGAATGAACACGCGCTTCACGTAGAGCTTGACGCCGCCGTGCTGATCGCGGTTCCACAGATCGAACGGCGCCTTCGCCGGCACGTACAGCAGCTGGGTGTATTCGCTGCGCCCTTCGACGCGGTTGTGCGTCCACGCCAGCGGCGCGTCACCGTCGTGCGCGATCTGCTTGTAGAAGTCGACGTACTGCGCCTCGTCGATCTCGGCCTTGGGCCTGGCCCACAGCGCCGCGGCCTTGTTGACCTGCTCCCAGGCGTCGCGAACCACTTCCTCCTTCTGGTCGGCGTCCCATTCGCGCTGGCGCATTTCGATCGGCAGCGAAATGTGGTCGGAGTAGCGCGCGATGATGCTCTTGAGCTTCCACGCCGACAGCAAGTCGCCGAACTGCTGCTCGTCGGCGTCAGCGCGCAGGTGCAGGATCACGTCGGTGCCGCGCGCCGCGCGCTCGATCGGCTCGACGCTGAATTCGCCGGTGCCGTCCGAGCTCCAGCGCACGCCTTCGGCAGCGGCCATGCCGGCTCGACGGCTCTCGACGGTGATGCGGTCGGCCACGATGAAACCCGAGTAGAAGCCGACGCCGAACTGGCCGATCAGCTTCGCGTCGGGTTTCGCGGCGTCGCCGAGCTGGCTCATGAACTCGCGCGTGCCGGATTTGGCGATTGTGCCCAGGTGGTCGATCGCGTCCTGCATCGACAGCCCGATGCCGTTGTCGCCGACGGTCAGCGTTCGCGCCTGTTCGTCGAAATCGATGCGGATGCGCAGCTCGCCGTCGCCTTCCCACAGCGCGGCGTCGTCGATCGCCAGATAGCGCAGCTTGTCGCAGGCGTCCGACGCGTTCGACACCAGTTCACGCAGGAAGATGTCGCGGTTCGAGTAAAGCGAATGCGCCACCAGGTGCAGCAGCTGGCGCACTTCAGCCTGGAACGCATGAGTATGGGCAGTGGTTTCGGTCATGATCTGCTTTCGTTGACGGAATCGGGCGGAATCGGGCGGAACCGGGCAAGGCGAGCCGCAGCCCTCGCCCAGCCAGATGGGGGCGCGAGCCGGCGCTTCAAGCCCCCGCGGCCAGCGCGGCCAGCGCGGCGAGCCGCGGCAGCGCGGCACGCGCATTGGCCGCGGTCAGCGCCGCGATCGCCGCCGTGTCGCAGGCGCGCAGCCGCGCCAGCTCGGCGCCGATGCGCGGCAGCTGCGCCGGTTCGTTGGGCGTGCCGGCCAGCCACGCCGGCGCAAGGTCCGGGGAATCGGTTTCGAGCACGATCGCGCTGTCGGGCAGCGCCGCGGCCAGGCGGCGGATGTTGCGCGCGCGCTCGAAGGTCATCGCGCCGCCGAATCCCAGCCGCAGCCCCAGCGCGATGAACGCGTCGGCCTGCTGGCGGCTGCCGTTGAAGGCGTGCGCGATGCCGCCGCGGCCGCCACCGCCCCAGCCGGCGCGGCGCAGCGCCGCGGCCAGCACGTCGTGCGCGCGGCGCACGTGCAGCAGCACCGGCAGCTCGAACTCGCGCGCCAGCCGCAGCTGGCGCTCGCACCACCACAGCTGATGGGCGACGTCGACGCCGTCGACGAAATGGTCGAGACCGATTTCGCCGATCGCGACCAGCCGCGGGTCGTCGATCGCGTCGCGCAGCGCGTCGTGCAGCTGGCGCAGCGCGGCGTCGCCGAGGCCGGCGACGTACAGCGGATGCACGCCCAACGCATAGGCGTGGCCGCCGGCGTGCGCCAGCTCGCGCACCGCGGCGAAGTTCGACGGCGCCACCGCCGGAATCACGATGCTGCGCACGCCGGCCGCTCGCGCGCGCTGCTGCACCGCGTCGCGCGTCGCGTCAAACTCGGTGGCGTCGAGGTGGGCGTGGGTGTCGATCCAATCCATGTCGGGTGCGCCGGGAAATGTGCAATAATGGCGTTTTGTTGCCGGCGCGGCAAGCCGCCGCCGGTCGACAAGAGGAGACGTGACCGAGTGGCCGAAGGTGCTCCCCTGCTAAGGGAGTATGTGCCAAAAGCGCATCGAGGGTTCGAATCCCTCCGTCTCCGCCAGCGCCCCAAGCGCTGCGCTTGGCTCCCCAATCTGCAGACGCTCGTCAGCCGCAACGCACATCGTGCGTTTTTCGCATGTCTGGATTGGCTACACTGGTGAAGTCGGAACGCGCGGGCGTGCTCGACCGAGGCCTCCCGCGTGGTTCGGTATTTTCCCGTTCACGACGAGGGCTGGCGCCGCGGCGACCGCCCCGCGCAACAAGACGACCTGGAGCTGTCCGATGAACCAAGCGATGCCGGCGCGTGAGCGCGCCCGTGCCCCCGAACACGTCCACCACGCCCGCCTGATCGACTGGGTCGCGCAGATCGCCGCGCTGACCGAAGCGGCCGACGTGTACTGGTGCGACGGCAGCGACGCCGAATACCAGCGGCTGTGCCAGCAACTGGTCGATGCCGGGACCTTCACCCGGCTGAATCCGGCCAAGCGACCGAACAGCTTCCTGGCCTGCTCGGATCCGTCGGACGTGGCCCGCGTCGAGGACCGCACCTTCATCTGCAGCCAGCAGCGCGACGACGCCGGCCCGACCAACAACTGGATGGACCCGGCCGAAATGCGCCAGTTGCTGCAGACCGGCGACAAGGCGCTGTTCAAGGGTGCGATGCGCGGACGCACGCTGTACGTGATCCCGTTCAGCATGGGGCCGCTGGGCTCGCCGATCTCGCACATCGGCGTCGAACTGTCCGATTCGCCCTACGTCGCCGTCAACATGAAGCTGATGACGCGCATGGGTCGCGCGGTGCTCGACCTGCTCGGCCGCGACGGCGACTTCGTGCCCTGCGTGCACTCGGTCGGCGCCCCGCTGCAAGCCGGTCAGGCCGACGTGAACTGGCCGTGCAATGCGAGCACCAAGTACATCGTCCATTACCCGGAAACGCAGGAGATCTGGTCTTACGGTTCGGGCTACGGCGGCAACGCGCTGCTGGGCAAGAAGTGCTTCGCGCTGCGCATCGCGTCGACCATGGGACGCGAGCAGGGGTGGCTTGCCGAGCACATGCTGATTCTCGGCGTGACCAACCCCGAAGGACGCAAGTTCCACGTCGCCGCGGCGTTTCCCAGCGCCTGCGGCAAGACCAATTTCGCGATGCTGATCCCGCCGCCGGCGCTGGCCGGCTGGAAGGTGACGACGATCGGCGACGACATCGCCTGGATCAAGCCCGGTGACGACGGCCGGCTGTACGCGATCAACCCGGAAGCCGGTTATTTCGGCGTCGCCCCGGGAACCAACGCCGAAACCAACCCGAACTGCATGCGCAGCCTCGAACGCGACGTGATCTTCACCAACGTCGCGCTGACCGACGACGGCGACGTCTGGTGGGAAGGCATGGGCCCGGCGCCGGCGCACGCCGTCGACTGGCAGGGACGCGACTGGACGCCGCAGATCGCCGCCGAAAGCGGCGTCAAGGCCGCCCATCCGAACGCGCGCTTCACGGTCGCGGCGACCAACAACCCGGCGCTCGACCCGGCCTGGGACGACGCCGCCGGGGTGCCGATCGACGCCTTCATCTTCGGCGGCCGTCGCTCGACCACGGTGCCGCTGGTGACCGAGGCGCGAACCTGGCGCGAAGGCATCTACATGGCCGCGACGATGGGCTCGGAAACGACCGCGGCGGCGGTCGGCCAGCAGGGCGTGGTGCGGCGCGATCCGTTCGCCATGCTGCCGTTCTGCGGCTACAACATGAGCGACTACTTCCGCCACTGGCTCGACATGGAGCACAAGCTGCAAGCGCGCTCGAGTTCGCTGCCGCGCATTTTCTGCGTCAACTGGTTCCGCAAGGGCGCCGACGGCAAGTTCGTCTGGCCCGGCTACGGCGACAACGCGCGCGTGCTGAAGTGGATGGTCGAGCGCGTCGAGGGCCGCGCCGAAGGCGAAGGCCATTTCTTCGGCGTCAGCCCGCGTTACGCCGATCTCGACTGGACCGGTCTGGACTTCGACGAGCAGCGTTTCGCGTCGATCATCGACGCCGACGCGGCCGCCTGGCGCGCCGAGCTGGCGCTGCACGACGAACTGCTCGGCAAACTGGCGCAGCGTCTGCCGGCCGAAATCCGCGCCACGCGCCAGGCGATCGAAGCCGCGCTGCCGAACTGAAGCGACCACCACGGAGCACCATCGATGAGCGACAAGGCGATCCAGGACAGCTACCCGGAGAATCTGGCGCATTGCTACGGCTGCGGCCGGCTCAATGCGCAGGGCCACCATGTGCGCACGTTCTGGGACGGCGACGAAACGGTGTCGCGGTTCACGCCGCAGCCGTGGCATATCGCGGTGCCCGGATTCGTCTACGGCGGCTTGATCGCCTCGCTCGTCGACTGCCACTCGACCGGCAGCGCGGCGATGGCGGCCTACCGCGCCGCCGGTCGCGCGCCGGGCAGCGAGCCGCCGTTGCGCTTCGTGACCGGCTCGTTGCATGTCGATTATCTGAAGCCGACCCCGCTGGGCGGCGAGCTGACCCTGCGCGGGCGCATCAAGGAAATCAAGGGGCGCAAGATCGTGATCGAGTCGACGGTCTACGCCGACGGCGTCGCGACGGCGCGCGGCGAAGTCGTCGCGCTGCAGATGCCGGATAATTTCGGGCAATCCTGACCTTGCCCGGCCCGGCCGGTACCGTTCCGGGCCGGGCTCCGGCGCCTGGCCGCCTGCCCGCAGCGTCCTGGCGCGCCCGCCGAGCGCGTGGTGCAAAGGCCTGCGAACAGGCTTCCGAAATATCAAAAATAATCGGATTATTCTCCGCCAATATTTTTGCGCGGCTTATCCGCATTTCACCCGCCAAAATCGAACGGTGGTTTTACGGCACCTTTCCGGCGGGTCTGCTCGAGCACTAACCAGCGCTGCCTAGAATCGGTCTCCCGTTGTCCAGCGAGGAGCCTACCGATGTTCGCGCGCCGCCCTGAATCCGCGCGCCGGCCGACGCCGCCGGCGCCTGTTCGCAAGTAGGCTGCCTTGCACGCCGCCGTCTACCTGCTGCTCGGCCTGCTGCCCGCCATCGCGTTGTTCGGGTGGGCGCTGCGTCAGCGCCGCGCGATGCTCGCCGCCCAACGCCTCGAGCAGGCCCGCATGCGCGACGCGCTGACCGGACTGGGTTCGAGACACGCGTTCGAACAACAATTGCGCGCCTTGGCGGCGCGCGTGCAGGCCGACGCAGCACTGGTCGTGCTGGTGGTCGACGTCTACCGCTTCGGCCAGGTCAACGAACGCTGGGGCCGCAGTGTCGGCGACGCAGTGCTCGCCTTGCTGGCGCAGCGCATGCGCACGCTGCCCGACGCCGCGGCATTGGCTCGCGTCGGACCCGATTCGTTCGCCGCGGCATTCGTCAATGTCGACGTCGAACGCAGCAACGCCTTGATCGACGCGGCGGTCGACCTGATGCGCGAACCGTTCGACGTCAAGCCCGATTGCGCGCCGGCGCTGTCGGCGTCGGTCGGCTGCGCGCTGTACCCGACCGACAGCGTGAACCCGTCGCGGCTGCTCGGCGCCGCCGAGGCCGCGGTGTTCGGCCAGGTCGAGCGGCGCCGACAATCCCACGCGGCCGAGCTCGACCCCTACGGCAGCGAGGCAGCACTCCGGTTGGCGTGGGCCGCTCGCTTCGTCAAGGGCAAGCTGCGCAACTTCGAGCGCGAGTTCCTCGCACGCCTGCAAGGCCTCGAAGCCGAGCCGCCACTGCGCGTGTTGCTGAATGAACTCGGCCTCGGCTGCCGCCCCGGTGAAGGCCACGTCGAGCTGCTGCTGCGCCCCGGGCTCGACGCGGCACGCCACCGCGAGCGCGCGAATGCGCTTGGCCGCCTGCTGGCTGCGACCGGCGTTTCGCCGCGCGCCGGGATCCGCGCGACCAGTTGGCTGCTGCAAGCGTTCAGTGCGTTGAACCAGCGCATTCCAGGTCGCCTGAGCCAGCGCCAGCTGCTGCTCGAGGTCGTCAGCCGCCGCCTGGAGGCCGACATCGCGCTGCGCGCCGAAGGCGCCGAGGCGCTGCGTCTCGAAGTCGACACGGCGCTGCGCGAACTCGCCGGCGCACTGCCGGCGCTGCAGCGCCGCGTCGAACTGCTCGACGCGGCGGTCAACGCACTCGGCCAGCTGCCCTTCGTTTCGTTCTGCGCGGCGCACGTGAGCACCGCCGACGCCGGCTTCGAGCTCGAAGCCGAATCGCACGCGCACCGGCTGTGGCGCGAAGCAAGGGCGCGACAGCCGCTTGGCGCAAGCGCCACCGCGGGCGGCGACGCGGCCGACGATGAAGCCGCCGCGAGCGCGATGACGCGTGCCTGGACTTCGGCCCAGCTCGAATTGGCCGACGCCGCCGAGCTCGCGATGCTGCAGCGCAGCGGCATTCGTGCCCATGCCGCCTTGTCGGTGCCCGACGTGGCCGGGCGCCCGCCGCTGGTGCTGACCTTGTACGGGAAGATTCCGGGACAGTTCGCGACCGCGACGATGCGCGGCTACCTGGACAGCGCGCGCCTGGCACTCGGCCGCGAGCTGCGTCGCATACACGATGGGGCCGCCGCACCCGCGGTCGCCGCCGACCGCCGCGCGCTGTGGCGCCAGCGCCTGTTCGGCGGCGGGCTGCGCATGCACATGCAACCGATCGTCCATCTGGCCAGTGCCGCGTGCACCAAGGTCGAAGCCCTGGCCAGGCTGCAGCTCGATGACGGCACCCTGCTGCCGCCGGCGCAGTTCCTGCCGATCCTCGGCCATCTCGAACTCGATCGGCTGTTCGTCGACGGCCTGCATCAGGCGCTGGCCGCGCTGCACCACTGGGAAATGCAGGGCACCCTGCTCGAGCTGTCGTACAACCTGCCGCCCAGCACGCTGCGCAACCCGGATTGCGTGGCGTGGATTTCCAGTGCCTTGCAGCGCCATCGGCTCGCTCCGTCGAGATTGACGCTCGAACTGCTCGAGCACGAGGCCTACGCCGACGAGGACGAACTCAAGCGCAACGCCGCGAAACTGCACATGCTGGGCGTGCGGCTGGCGCTCGACGACCTCGGCAGCGGCTACAGCAGTCTGCTGCGCCTGCGCAACCTGCCGTTCGACCTGGTCAAGATCGACCAGTCGCTGGTGCGTGGCATCGCGCACGACAACCGGCGCAGCGTGCCGCTGGTGGCCGGCCTGGTCGAGCTGGCGCGCCGCCTCGGCGTCGAAGTCGCCATCGAGGGGCTGGAAACCCAGATCCTGCTTGAATTCGCCGCGGACCTGCGCGCCGATTACGCCCAGGGCTATGCGATCGCGCGGCCGATGCCGGCGTCACGCATCCCCGGCTGGACCCAGGCCTGGCGCATGCCGCCGTTGTCCGGGGTCAACCCGTTCGCACCGCAGGAAACGACGATCTGACGTGGAGCGCGCGCTGCCGCGGTCACAATCGCTTCACATGCGCCGCCGTAAGATGCGTGGCCTACTCGTCACCGCACCGACATGTCGACGCTCGCCACCACGCCCGACGCGCAAATCGCCGCGTTCGCCGACGTGCTCGCCACGCGCGGCGTGCGCATCGTGTTCCAGCCGCTGCTCGACTTGCGCAGCCGCACTTTCCACGGCTTCGAAGCGCTGGTGCGCGGCCCGGCCGAGTCACGCCTGGAGCGTCCCGACCAGTTGTTCGCCGCCGCGCGCGCGTGCGGGCGCGTCGCCGAATTCGACCGCCTGTGCGTGCAGACCGCGATCGAGCGCTTCGCCGCGCTCGGCCTGCAGGGCCAGCTGTTCCTCAACGTCACCGAGGCGCTGTTCGACTCGGGCTGGTTCGCCGAGGACGCGACGCTGACCCGCTTGCAGCAGCTCGGACTGGCGCCGGCACGTCTGGTGCTGGAGCTGCTCGAATCCGACGCGCTCGGCGAAGGCAGCCGCGCGTTCGACAATGCGCAGTTCCTGCGCGAGCTCGGCTACGGCCTGGCGCTCGACGACCTCGGCCAGGGCTTCGGCCGCTTCGCGCTGTGGAAGCGCCTGCGCCCGCGTTATCTGAAGATCGACCGCAGCTTCACGCGCAACCTCGGCAGCGACCCGTTCAAGGCCGCGTTCGTGCAATCGATGCTGCTGCTGGCCGAAGCCAGCCAGTCGATGGTCGTCGCCGAAGGCGTCGAGTCCGAGCGCGAACTGCTGACGCTGCGCGAGCTCGGTGTGCCGATGGCGCAGGGTTTCTTCATCGCGCGCCCGCAGTCGACGCCGCCGCAGGCGGCGCCGGTGTTCACGCGCGAACTGCTCGCGACGCCGCAACCGACGCTGCATGCGCTGGCCACGCGCGGCAGCATCGAGCAGACCGTGCTCGCGCTGGCGCGGCCGGTCAAGCCGGTGGCCGGCCCCACCCGGCTCGATGCGGTGCTGAAGATGCTCGAAGTCGACCCCGAGCTGACTTCGGTTCCGGTGGTCGACGACGACGGCCGCGCGCTGGGCATCGTCAACCGCTACGTGATCGCCGACCGCATGTTCCGCCCGCACGTGCGCGACCTGTTCGGCAACAAGCCGTGCACGCTGGTGATGAGCGCCGACGTGCTGCGGCTCGATGCGCGCAGCAG
>JAJZHH010000134.1:3258-5949 GCA_021804595.1 Pseudomonadota bacterium | reverse complement strand
CGCGAATCGGTCCGCGGGTAGGTCAGCGCCTTGTGCTTCTCGTACAGCGACTGCGCCAGCGCCAGCGTCATCTTGGCCGAGAAGCCGAAGCGCGAGTTGGCCTCGCGCTGCAGCGTGGTCAGGTCGAACAGCGCCGGCGAGATCTGCGTGGCCGGCTTGGACTCCTCGCTCACCTCGGCCGCCTGGCCGCGGCAGGCGTCGACGATGGCCTGCGCCTGCGCGCGGTCCCAGATGCGGTCGGCGCGCGCTTCGGCGTCGTCGCCCTTGCGGTAGGCAGCGTCGAACCACTTGCCCTTGTAGCTGCCGGCGGCGGCGGCGAACTCGGCCTGCACTTCGTAGTACGGACGCGAGACGTGGCGGCGGATCTGCTCCTCGCGCGCGACGACGATCGACAGCGTCGGCGTCTGCACGCGCCCGACCGGGGTCAGGAAGAAGCCGCCGTCGCGCGAATTGAACGCGGTCATCGCGCGCGTGCCGTTGATGCCGACCAGCCAGTCGGCTTCGCTGCGGCAGCGCGCCGCGGCGGCCAGCGGCTGCATGTCGGCGTCGCTGCGCAGTCGCGCGAAGCCGTCGCGGATCGCCTGCGGCGTCATCGACTGCAGCCACAAGCGCTGCACCGGCTGCCGGGCGTTGGCGTACTGCTGGATCAGGCGGAAGATCAGCTCACCCTCGCGCCCGGCGTCGCAGGCGTTGACCAGCGCGGTGACGTCGCGCCGCTTGAGCAGCTTGACGATCGCCCCCAGCCGGGACTTGGTCTTCTCGATCGGCTTGAGGTCGAAGTGCGGCGGCACCACCGGCAGGTGGGCGAAGCTCCACTTGCCGCGCTTGACTTCGTAGGCGTCGGGCGCGCCGATCTCGACCAGATGGCCGACAGCCGAAGTCACGACATATTGGTCGCTTTCGAAATACTCGTCGTGCTTGTCGAATTTGCTCGAACTCGCGCTCAGCGCACGCACGATGTCCTGCGCGACGCTCGGCTTCTCGGCGATGACCAGGGTCTTGCTCATGTCTGCGACGATCCACTGCGCACGCCGCACCGGGGCGCACGCGGGGTCAGGCTCCTTACAATTTGAGAGGACAGCGCGCGAAAGCGCAGCGCCGTCGGCCGCACTGTATCCTTTTTCTACTTTAACCAGTTTCGCCGCCGCCTTGAAAACGCCACGCCGCAGCGCCCCCCCGGCCACCGGGCCACGCACCGAAGTCCGCGCCTCGCCGGTGCACGGCCGCGGCGTGTTCGCGCGCCGCCCGATCGCGGCCGGCGCGCGCGTTCTCGAGTACCGCGGCCAGCGCATCGACTGGGACGAGGCGCTGGCGCGGCACCCGCACGATCCGCTGCAGCCGAACCACACGTTCTATTTCTCGCTCGACGACGGCTGCGTCATCGACGGCAAGGTCGACGGCAACGCGGCGCGCTGGATCAACCACGCCTGCGCGCCGAACTGCGAGGCGCGCCAGCACGACGGACGCGTCTACATCCACGCACTGCGCGATCTGCAGCCCGGCGAGGAACTGTTCTACGACTACTGCCTGAGCCTGGACGCGCGCCACACGGCCAAGCTCAAGCGCGCGTTCGCCTGCCATTGCGGCGCGCCCGACTGCCGCGGCACGATGCTGGCTCCGAAGCGGCGCTGATGCACGCCACGTCCGCCGCCGACGCCGCCGCGCGGCTGCAGCAGCAGCTGGCCGCGCGCGAACTGCCGTGCGCGGTGCACTGGCTCGCCGACATCGACTCGACCAACGCCGAAGCGCTGCGCCGCGTGCGCGCCGCACCGGCGTCGGCGCCGCAGTGCCTGGTGGCCGGCGCGCAAAGCGCCGGGCGCGGGCGCCAGGGGCGCAGCTGGGTCGACGCCGACGACAGCGCGATGTTGTCGCTGGCGTGGCCGTTCGCGCCGGGCTGCGCGGTCGGCGCGCTGAGCCTGGCCGTCGGCGTCTGGCTGGCGCAGGCGCTGCAGGGGCTGGGCGCCGACGCGGTGCGGCTGAAATGGCCCAACGACGTGCTGCTGCGCGGCGCCAAGCTCGCCGGTGTGCTGGTCGAACTGGCCGACACGCCGGCGGCGCGCTGGGCGGTGATCGGCATCGGCGTGAACCTGCGCCGCCCGCCCGGCGTCGACGGCGCTGCCGCGCTGGTCGACGTGCTGCCGCAGGCCACACGCTGGAGCGTGCTCGACGCGCTGCTGCCGGTGCTGCTGCAGGCGCTGCCGGTTTACGCGCAGGCCGGCTTCGCGCCGTGGCAGCCAACCTGGAACGCGCTGCACGCCTGGACTGGCGCCGCGGTGCGACTGCTCGAAGGCGGACGCTTGCGCGCCAGCGGCGTCGCGCGCGGCGTCGACACCGACGGCTGCCTGCTGCTCGACACAGGCCACGGCGTGGAGCGCGTGCACAGCGGCGACGTCTCGCTGCGGCGCGCGCACGATTGACGACGACCCCGAACGAGGCGACATGCTGCGCATATCCGTACTGCTGGTGATCGCGGCCAACCTGGTCTTCTACCTGTGGTCGCACGGCACGCTGCGCGCGCTCGGCCTGGGGCCGCAGGCGGTCGGCGAACCGCAGCGCCTGCAGCAACAGGTCGACGCGGCCCGGCTGACGCTGCTGCCGCCGCCGTCCGCGTCGCGGCCGGCGGCGGCCGTGAAGGCGGCGTCGGCGGCTTCCGCCGCTTCCGCCGCTTCCGCCGCTTCCGCCGCTTCCGCC
>JAJZHH010000134.1:0-3158 GCA_021804595.1 Pseudomonadota bacterium | reverse complement strand
GCTTCCGCCGCTTCCGCCGCTTCCGCCGCTTCCGCCGCTTCCGCCACTTCCGCCACTTCCGCCACTTCCGCCACTTCCGCCACTTCCGCCACTTCCGCCACTTCCGCCACTTCCGCCACTTCCGCCACTTCCGCCGCTTCCGCCGCTTCGCCCGCCGGCGCGTCGCGCGCTCCGGCCGTGCCCACCACCGTCCCGTCGGCTGCCGCCGCCGCACGCGGCACGCCGGCGGCACCCGCCACCGTCTGCCTGCAACTCGGCCCCTACACGACGTCGCCGGCCGCCGTCGGCGCCGCGTTGCGTGCCGCCGGACTGTCGCCGGTGGCGCGCCAGCACGCGTTGCCGGCGCAATGGATGGTGCTGATGGGCCCGTATCCCGATGCCGCAGCGCTGCATCGCAAGCTCGCCGAGCTGCGCGCGCTGAAGTTGCCGGCCGGAAGCTACGCGCCGGTGGTCGACCGCCCGCGCTGGGAGCCGGGCGTGTCGCTGGGCGTGTTCAGCTCACGCGCCGCGGCCGAACAGGAACTGACGCGGCTGCGCGGCCACGGCGTCGGCAGCGCGCACGTGGTGCAGCGCAACGCCGGCTTCGAAGCCGCTTACTGGCGGCTCGACGGTCTCGACGCAGCCGGCGCGGCACGGCTGCGCGAGCTCGACGCGGCCGCGCTGGGCCATCGCACGCCGCAGCCCTGCCAGCCCTGACGCGTCGCGTTCAGCGCGGCTGCTCGAGCCAGCGCCGCGCGAGTTCGACCCAGAAGCTGGCGCCGGTGGCGATGATGTCGTCGTTGAAGTCGTAGCTGGCGTTGTGCAGCGTGCACGGCCCGGCGCCGTGTCCGCTGCTGCGGTGGTCTCCGGCGCCGTTGCCGATCGCCAGATAGCAGCCCGGGCGTTGCTGCAGCATGTAGGCGAAGTCCTCGGCGCCCATCGACGGCTCGAACGCGTGCACCGCGGCGTCGCCGACCAGTGCGACGGCGACGCCGCGGGCGAACTCGGTCTCGCGCGCGTGGTTGACCGTTGGCGGGTAGTTGCGCGAGAAGCTGAAATCGCACTCGACGCCGTGGGCCTGCGCGGTGTGGCCGGCCAGTGCGCGCATGCGCGCCTCGACCAGGTCGAGCATCGAGTCGGTGAAAGTGCGCACGGTGCCTTCGAGCTCGACGCTGTCGGGAACGACGTTGGTCGCTTCGCCGCCGTGGATCATCGTCACCGAGACGACGGCAGCCTGCTGTGGGTTCGCGTTGCGGCTGACAATGGTCTGGAACGCCTGCACCATCTGGCACGCAGCCGGGATCGGATCGAGCCCCAGATGCGGCATCGCGGCGTGGCTGCCGCGGCCGCGCACGACGATGCGGAACTCGTTGCTCGACGCCATCACCGGACCGCTGGCCAGCGCGAAGTGTCCGGCAGGAATTCCCGGCCAGTTGTGCATGCCGAACACCGCGTCGACGTCGAAGCGCTCGAACAGGCCGTCCTTGATCATTTCGCGCGCCCCGCCGCCGCCTTCCTCGGCCGGCTGGAAGATGCAGACCACGCGGCCGGTGAAGTCGCGTTGCGCGGCCAGGTGCTGCGCGGCGGCCAGCAGCATCGTGGTGTGGCCGTCGTGGCCGCAGGCGTGCATGCGCCCGGGGTGGCGGCTGGCGTGCGCGAAGGTGTTCTTCTCGGTCACTGGCAAGGCGTCGATGTCGGCGCGCAGCCCGACGCTGCGCCCGCTGCCCAGGCTGCCGTCGATGACGCCGACGACGCCGGTGCGGCCGAGGCCGCGATGGACTTCGACGCCCCACGACTCGAGCAGTTCGGCGACACGTTGCGCGGTGCGCGTTTCCTCGAAGCACAGCTCCGGATGGGCGTGCAGGTCGCGACGGATGTCGCCGAATTGCGCAGCGCGCTGCGCAATGGCTTCGATGATCGGCATGATGCTCTCCTCCTGAAAGGCCCCCAGGGCCGGGCTGCGCCCAGCCCGCCCCCCGAGGGGGTCAAGGAAACTTGGGGCGGCCCTGCGTTTCCTTGGTCCATTGTGCTTCAACCGCGCGACCGCTGCGCACGGCGGTTAGCATGGCGGGCATGAACACTCGCACGGTGCGGGCCGCGTGCCCGCACGACTGCCCCGACACCTGCGCGATGCTGGTCACGGTGCGCGACGGGGTCGCCACCGCTGTGCGCGGCGACCCCGAGCACCCGACCACCGCCGGCGCGCTGTGCGCCAAGGTCGCGCGCTACACCGAGCGCACTTATCACCCGCAGCGGCTGCTGCATCCGCTCAGGCGGGTCGGGCCGAAAGGCAGCGGCCGCTTCGAGCCGGTGAGCTGGGACCTCGCGCTGGATTCGATCGCCGCGCGCTTGCGCGAGATCGCTGCGCGCGACCCGCAGGCGGTGCTGCCGTACAGCTACGCCGGAACGATGGGGCTGGTGCAGGGCGAGAGCATGGCCGCGCGCTTTTTCCACAAGCTCGGTGCCAGCCTGCTCGACCGCACGATCTGCGCCGCCGCCGGAGCCGCCGGAATGCGCCTGGTGCTCGGCAGCTTGCGCGGCATGGACGTCGAGCAGTTCGCGCACAGCCGGCTGATCGTCATCTGGGGCAGCAACAGCATCACCAGCAATCTGCATTTCTGGAGTCTGGCGCAACAGGCCAAGCGCGCCGGCGCGAAACTGTGGTGCATCGATCCCTGGCGCAACGACACCGCGGCCCGCTGCCACGAGCACATCCAGCTGCGCCCGGGTACCGACACGGCGCTGGCCTACGCGCTGATGCACGAGCTGATCCGCCTCGACGCCATCGACCACGATTACATCGAGCGCTACACGATCGGCTTCGAGGCGCTGAGCGCGCGCGCCGCCGAATGGTCGCCGCAACGCGCCGCGGCGCTGTGCGGCGTCGCGCCCGAGCAGATCACCGCGCTGGCGCTGGACATGGCGCAGCGGGGTCCGGCGGCGATCCGCCTCAACTACGGCCTGCAGCGCGTGCACGGCGGAGGCAACGCGGTGCGCGCGATCGCCTGCCTGCCGGCGCTGACCGGAGCCTGGCGCGACCCGGCAGGCGGGCTGCTGCTGTCGAGCTCGGGGCATTTCGCGGTCGACAACGCCGCGCTCGAGCGCCCCGACCTGCTCGGCGAGCGCCGCCCGCGCACGATCAATATGTCGGCGATCGGCGACGCGCTGCTGCACCCCGG
>JAJZHH010000133.1 GCA_021804595.1 Pseudomonadota bacterium | reverse complement strand
CGTCGCCCAGCGCCGCCGGCGGCTCGAACTGCACTTGCCACAGCGCCCGGTCGAGCGCCGCGCAGTCGCCCAGCCAGGGCCACGGCGCGAGGTCGCCGCGCTGCCGCAGCCAGCCCGCGAAGGCGTCGCCGAAGCGCGCCAGGTCGCCCCGTGTCGGCGGGCAGTCGCGCCAGTGCGCGGCGGCCAGCGCGTCGAACGCGTCGTCGCCGAGCATCGCCAGCACCGTCGGATGCTGCGCGCGCAGCACTTGAGCGGCGTGCGCCGCGGCGTTGACGCGGTAGGCGGCGACGCCGCGCGGCCAGCCGTGCAAGGCGTCGCGCGGCGTCGTGGTGTCGCTCGCGAACAGCGCGTCGAGCAGCTGCTGCTGGCGCTGCGCCTCGCGCGCGCGGCCCGCTTCCGCGGCGGGTGACCGCGCCGGGTCGATCACGCCGCGCATGCCGTCGCTCCGCATGCCGGCGACCACCCGGCCGCGTGCTCGTCGAGCAGCGCCTGCGCCTGCACGGCTTCGCCGAGCAGCACGTCGAGCGCGGGCAGGTCGGTGTCCCATTCGATCAACGTCGGCACGCCGCCGAAGCGGCGCAGCGCGTGCGCGTAGGCGATCCACACGTCGGGGGACACGACGTCGGCGTGGTCGTCGACGACCAGATCGCCTTGCTCGCTGTGCCCGGCCAGGTGGATTTCGCCGACCAGCCCTGGCGCCGCCAGCGTGGCGAGCGCGTCGAGCCAGTCGCACACGCTGCGCAGCGGGTCGGCGGCCTTCGCGTTCTTCGCGTTGACCATCAGGTTGTTGACGTCGAGCAGCAGGCCGCAGCCGCTGCGCCGGCCGAGTTCGGCGAAGAACGCCGGCTCGCTCCAGTCGGCGTCGCGCCAGCCGACGTAGCTGCTCAGGTTCTCGACCAGCAGCGGCCGGCGCAGCCTGTCCTGCACGCGCTGCACGTTGTCGACCAGGATCGCCAGCTGGGCGTCGGTGAAAGCCAGCGGCAGCAGGTCGTTGGCGTGCACCGCGCGCGCGTCGCGCAGCACGCCGCGCGCGAAGCTGGCGTGGTCCGAGACGCGGCACGGCTCGACGCGCTCGACCAGGTCGGCCAGCCGCTCGAGGTGCTCGCCGTCGACTCCGGCTGCGGCGCCGAGCGACAGGCCGACGCCGTGCAGGCTCACCGGGTACACGTCGCGCACGCGCTGCAGCACGGCGCCGGCGGCGTCGAAACGGTTGAAGAAGTTCTCCGAGTGGACTTCGACGAAGCCCACGTCGGGTCGGCGCGAGTCGAATTCGGCGTAGTGCGGGTGGCGCAGGCCGATTCCGGCGCGCGCCGCGGATTTGTGCTCCTCATGCATCTCGTGCTCCTCGCGGCGGATGGCGCGGCCTGCGTTTCGCGACCCAGGCCGCGGCCGCTCAGGACATGCGCTTGGCCATCGCCGCTTCAAACGCCTTGGTCTTCGCCGGGTCGGCCAGGATCGCCTTGGCCTGCATCATGTCGAGGCCGCCGAGCTTGGCGCAGGTGCCGGTGGGTTTGACCGCGAAGTCGCCAGGGTTGTAGCTCATCGTGCTCTGCCCCTTGCACGAATGCAGACCCGACAGCCCGGCGCAGTCGTTGTGCCCGGCCTGGGCGACGCCGAAGCACTTGCCCATCGTGTCGGCGTGTGCCGGCAGCGCGGCGGACACGCCGCCGAGTGCGAGCAACGAAGCCGCGGCGGTACTGAGGAATTGACGCTTGTTCATTTGGATGCTCCTTGTGGTCAGGTGATAAGTGGGTCATGCGAACCGGTCACTTGGCCGGCGCGCACGGGTTCGCCGCGGCGCTGGCGCTGGCGATCGGCGAGATCGCGCTCAGCGCTGCCGGCATCGGCGAAATCATCGCCGCGGCCAGCGCCAGCGCCGGAAGGGTGCGCGATCGGGTCTTGGTCTGCTTCATTCGAGTCTCCAGAGGGTTGCAAGGCATGGGGTGCGTGGACACACCATGCCGATTGGTCGAGGACGTCGCCCATTCCTGACAGCGACCGCGCACAACGGCTTGCGGCGGGCGGAGATCCTTCAGTCGGCGCGAACGCCTCGCACCACTTGCACGCCGGCAACGATGTGCGGCTGCGCTGCGCCTTGCCGGTGTGTCGCGCCGAACGCCATGCCGATCGGCGACAGTACGGTCAACACGCCGGGCGCCGACAACACGACCAGCAAGGCCACGCCGATGGCGCGCTTCAAGCTCAATGTCGAACCATGGCAAATGTTCATGTTCGTCTCCTTTGATTCAGCTTTGCAGGGCACGTCGATGCGGCCCTTGCACTTTGGTCGAATCAGCTTGAAATTCCTGACAGCAGGATCGATGTCCGCGCATCCGGCCATCGCCGGTGCACAGACTGCCCATACGCCTTGGCGTGCGCGCGCCCCTTGCCGGAAGCAGGGGCGCGCTCGACGCGAACACGTCGCCGCCGTGTGATCGGTGCAGGTGTTCGGGTGCCCTCGCGCAGTTGCGCTTCCGTGGCCCGCGAGGAATAGCGCTTGCCTTCCAGGCGAGACGAAGACCAGGAGGGGGCGATGAGCAACCGCTCCAGTACCTTGCGGGCGTAGGTCCCCGCAGGCACTGGCTCTTGCATGCGACCGGCACGGTATGGCTGGTCGGCGAGCGACTGCGGCAGCAGCCACGTGGCGTCTGGAAGGCAACTGTCCACGAAGTCGCGTTGGTACGGGACCGGGTCTCGCCCAGCCAGGGGCGCATCGAGCTTGCGGCGCAGTTGGAGCGCCCCGGGCGACCCATTCGGGCCTGCCTGCGGCGTGGCCTGCAAGAGGGGCGAAGTCGATGCCGTAGCGACCCTAGCCAGGCGATAGCGCGTTGCGCGAGCCTTTCCGCTGCGGTCAGGCGCCGGACCGCCCGCAGCACGTCTTCTTGCGTGACGTTCATCTTGAATCGGCTCAAATCTGCTCAAGAATGAGCAGATACCAGCTGGCTTTGGGCAAATACTCAACGTGTGAGCCGATTTTGGCAAAATACAAGCGCTTGAGCAGATACCTCTGCAGCGGTGCCATCACGCGGCTGGGTGACGCCGCCGGCCCAAAAACCGCCGCTCGAAGACGAGATCCTCGGGCATGAAGCCTCGGCGGACCGAGCTCTTGCTGCCCATGCGCTGGCTCAGCCGCCGCACATGCGGCGCAGGAACTGGCCGGCGACGAACAGGTCGCGTTCGATCGCGCGCCGCGCCGCGGCGGCGTCGCCGCGCGCGATCGCCTCCATCAGGTCGTCGTGCGCGGCGTTGAGCACGCCGGCCGCTGCCGGGTCGTCGAACAGCCGGTTCGACAAGGGGCCGACCTTGAGCCAGACGGTCTCGATCAGCGTCAGCAGCAGCGGCGAGCCGGCGGCGCGGTACAGCCGCAGGTGGAAATCCTCGTTGGCGTCGAGATAGCCGCGCGCGTCGCCGCGCGCCAGCGCCGCGGCCATGGCCGCGTGCAGCCGCGCCAGCTCGCCGCGGTCGTCGTCGTGCAGCCGCAGCGCGCCGCGCTCGGCGGCCTCGCCTTCGAGCAGCAGGCGCATCTGCAGCACGTCGTCGAACTCGGCGCGCGACGGCTGCGGCACGGCGACGCCGCGGTTCGGGCTGTGCGTCAGCGCGCCTTCGGCGGCCAGCCGCTGCAGCGCGGCGCGCACCGGCATCAGGCCGACGCCGAGCGCGGCGGCGACGTTGCGGATCTTCAGCCGCTCGCCGGGCACGAAGCGCCCCAGTGTGATCCAGTGGCGCAGCTCGGCGTAGGTGTCGTCCTGCTGCGTGGTGCTCGGGTCGGCGTGCTTGGGCATGGACGCGATGATGCCTCAAGCGCGGCGGGGCATGCGACCGGCGTTCAGCCGCGCAGCGCGCCGAGCACGTCGGTGAACGCAGCCAGCAGCTGCGCGACGTCGCCCTCGCGGGTGTCCGGGCACGCCAGCAGCATGTTGTGGAAGGGCGTGATCAGCACGCCGCGGTTGAGCAGCGCGAGGTGGATCAGCTGCTCGAGCTGCCCGTCGAGCGCGGCGTCGGCCTCGCTGCCGTTGCGCGGCGGCTGCGGCGTGAACTGGAACTCGCAGCGCGCGCCGACCTGGGTCACGCACCACGGCAGCCGCTGGCGCGCGATCGCGTCGCGCAGCCCGTCGGCGACGCGCTGCGCGATGGCGAGCATGCGCGCGTAGGCAGCGTCGGTGGCGACTTCGCCGAGCGTGGCGCGCATCGCCGCCAGCGCCAGCATGTTGGCGGTCAAGGTCGTGCCGATGCCCGAATGCCCAGGCGGCGCTTCGCGCTTGGCGCGCATCGCGCGCTCGGCCAGTTCGGCGCTGAAGCCGTACACCGCGCACGGCACGCCGCCGCCGATCGGCTTGCCCAGCACCAGCGCGTCGGGCTGCAGGCCGTGCTCGCGCGCATAGCCGCCGGGGCCGCTGCTCAGCGTGTGCGTCTCGTCGAGCACCAGCATCGCGCCGTGGCGGCGCAGCAGCTGCTGCGCGGCTTCCCAGTAGCCGGGAGCGGGCAGCACCATGCCGATGTTGGTCATCACCGGCTCGGCCAGCACGCAGGCGACGTCGCCGCGCGCCAGCTCGCGCTCGAGCGCGTCCAGGTCGTTGAACTCGACCACCGACGTGGTGTCGGTCAGCTCGTGCACCTGGCCGAGCAGGCTGTCGCGCTGGCGCGGGCGGCCGTCGACGAGGTCGACGAAGACGTCGTCGACGGTGCCGTGGTAGCAGCCGTTGAACACCAGCAGCCGGCGCCGTCCGGTGGCCGCGCGGATCCAGCGCAGCACGAAGCGGTTGGCGTCGCTGGCGCTCATCGCCGCCTGCCACTGCGGCAGGCCGAAGCGGCGCGCCAGCTCCTCGCCGACCCAGGCCGAGTCGGCGCTGGCCAGCATCGTCGTGCAGCCGCGCGCGACTTGCGCGCTGACCGCGGCGACCACTGCCGGATGCGCGTGGCCGAACATCGCGCCGGTGTCGCCGAGGCAGAAGTCGACGCGGTCGTGGCCGTCGACGTCGCTCACGCGGCAACCTTGCGCCGACGCGACGTGCAGCGCGAACGGCGTCGACCAGTCGTTCATCCAGTGCAGCGGTACGCCGAACAACCAGTGCGCGGCGTCTCGCGTGGCCAGCGCGGCCGAGCGCGGGTGCGCGGCCACGTAATGCTCGCGCTCGGCGCGGGCCAGCGCGGCCAGGCGGGTCGGGTCGAAGCCGGCGCGTTGCGCGGCCGGCGAGTCGAAGGCGGCGGTGGAGGTGAGGGAGGTCGGGGCGGTCATCGCGGTGGGGTCCGGACAGGCGGATTCAGACGAGCAGCAGCAGGTGCTCGCGTTCCCACGAGCTGATGACGCGGTTGTAGGTGCTGTACTCGAGCTCCTTGACGGCGCAGAACGCGCTGACGAAGCGCTCGCCGAGCACCTCGGCGACGGCGTCGCAGCCGCGCATGCGCTCGATCGCGTCCTCCAGGTGGCGCGGCAGCTCGTAGTCGAGGTTCCACGCGCTGCGCGTCATCGGCGCGCTGGGCTGCAGTTGCTCGCGCATGCCGAGCCAGCCGCAGGCCAGCGTCGCCGCCATCGCCAGATAGGGGTTGACGTCGACCCCGGGCACGCGGTTCTCGATGCGCCGGTTGTCGGGCCCCGAGTTCGGCACGCGGATGCCGCAGGTGCGGTTGTCGTGGCCCCACTGCAGGTTGATCGGCGCCGACATGTCGCGCGACAGCCGGCGGTAGGAGTTGACGTAGGGCGCGAACATCGGCATCAGCTGCGGCACGTATTTCTGCAGCCCGGCGATGTAGTGCATGAAGCGCGGCGTGGCTTCGCCGGCGGCGTCGGAGAACAGGTTGGCGCCGGTGGCCGCGTCGACCAGGCTCTGGTGGATGTGCATCGCCGAGCCGGGTTCGAGCTCCATCGGCTTGGCCATGAAGGTGGCGAAGATGCCGTGGCGCAGCGCGGTCTCGCGCACCGCGCGCTTGAACAGGAACACGCGGTCGGCGAGGTCCATCGGGTCGCCGT
>JAJZHH010000040.1 GCA_021804595.1 Pseudomonadota bacterium | reverse complement strand
GCGCGGCGTGAGCCGCATCGCGCTGAGCGACGCCGACCGCGACGGCCGCGACCTGCTCGTGCGCATGATGCGCGAGCTCGGGCTTGAGGTTCGCGTCGACCGCATCGGCAATGTGTTCGGCGTTCGCGCCGGCCGCAGCGAAGCGGCGCCGGTGATGTGCGGCTCGCACATCGACACGGTGGCGCGAGGCGGCCGCCTCGACGGCGCCTACGGCGTGCTCGCGGCGCTCGAGGTCGTGCGCTGGCTGGACGCGCGCGCGCTGCGCACGCACCGTGCGCTGGTCGTCGCCGCCTTCACCAACGAGGAAGGCGTGCGCTTCCAGCCCGACATGATGGGTTCGCTGGTGCACGCCGGCGGGCTGGCGCTGGACGAGGCGCTGGGCGCGCGCGACGGCGCCGGCCTGCGGCTGGGCGACGAGCTGGCGCGCATCGGCTACGCCGGCGACATGGACTGCGGCGCGATCGCCCCGCACGCCTTCGTCGAGCTGCACATCGAGCAGGGGCCGGTGCTCGAAGCCGAAGGCCGCGCCATCGGCGCCGTCGACGGCGTGCAGGGCATCAGCTGGCAGCAGTTCACGATCCGCGGCCAGGCCAACCACGCCGGCACCACGCCGATGCATCTGCGCCGCGACGCCGGCCACGCCGCGGCGGCCATCGCGGTGTTCGTGCGCGAGCTGGCAAGGCGCTGCGGCGGCGTCGCCACGGTCGGCACGATCGAGCTGCAACCGAACCTGATCAACGTGATCGCGTCGCGCGCGCGCGTCAGCGTCGATCTGCGCCACGTCGACGACGCCGCGCTGCATGCGGCCGAAGCCGAGCTGGCCGCGTTCGTGCAGCAACTGGCCGAGGCCGAAGGTGTCGACATCGAGACGCGGCGGCTGGCGCGCTTCGCGCCGGTGGCCTTCGACGCGCGGCTGGTGCGCCACATCGAGGCGGCCGCGGCCGCGCACGGCCACGCCGCGCGGCGCATCAGCTCGGGCGCCGGGCACGACGCGCAGATGATCGCGCGCATCGCGCCGGCGGCGATGATCTTCGTGCCCAGCGCCGCCGGCATCAGCCACAACCCGCGCGAGCACACCGATGCGGCGCAGCTCGCGCTGGGCGCCACGGTGCTGCGCGACGTGCTGCTGGCGCTGGCGCAGGAGCGCTGAGGCGATGCGCGCGAGCGGACGGCCGACGACAATGACGCGATGAACCTGCTGATCTTCAAGCTCGCCGCGACGCCGCTGCTGGTGCTGACCGCGACGCGGCTGCAGCGCCGCTATGGCGGCACCATCGGCGGCGTGTTCACCGGGCTGCCGGTGACCTCGGCGCCGCTGTCGCTGTTCCTGGCGCTGGAGAACGGCGCCGGCTTTGCCGCGCGCGCGGCGGTCGGCACCTTGCTCGGCTTGATCGCGATGGCCGGCTTTTGCGCCGCTTATGCGCGCAGCGCGCGCCACCTGCGCTGGGGCGCGGCGCTGGCGCTGGCCGCGGCGACCAGCGCCGCGCTGTTCATCGCGCTGGCGCGGCTGCCGCAACGCCCGCTGCCGGCCGCCGCGCTGGTGTTCCCGGCGCTGCTCGCACTGGCGCTGCTGATCGGACGCGCGCGCCCGGCAGCGGCGCCGCCGCACCCGTGGTGGGACCTGCCGGCGCGCGCCGGCTTCGCGCTGGCCGCGGTGCTCGGCATCACCGCGGCGGCCGCGCACCTGGGGCCGACCTGGAGCGGCATGCTGGCCACGCTGCCCATACTGTCGGCGGTGATGGGCGGCTTCACCCACCGCCACGCCGGCGCGGAAGCGGCGCGCGCGCTGCTGCGCGGCATCGTCGTCGGCGCGCTGGGCGCGGCGGCGTTCAACCTGATCGTCGCGCTGGCCGTCGTGCGCCTCGGCGTCGCGCCGGCCTACGGCGCCGCGATCACCGCGGCGCTGGTGCTGGCCTGGGCCAGCCACGCGCTGTTCGAGCGCGGGCACGGCGCGAGCGCGCTAAAGCTGAGCTAAATCTCGACGCCGAAACTTCGGGTCAGGCGCAGCACTTCGCTGCGATCACCGACCCGAAGGAGGATCACCATGAAGCAAACGACCAAACTCGCGCTCGCCGCCTCGGCGCTGTCGCTGGCGGGCATCGGCGCCGCCGCGGCGTTCGATGGCCAGCAGTATGCGAAGGACGCGAAGATCACGCTGGAGCAGGCGCGCGCCACCGTGCTGCAGACCGTGCCCGGCGCGACCATCGTCGACCAGGAGCTCGAGCACGAGCGCGGCGGCAGCGGGCTGCGCTATTCGTTCGACCTGAAGGTCGCCGACGGCGGGCGTGAAGTCGGCGTCGACGCGGTCACCGGCAAGGTGCTGGAGAACAGCGCCGAGCACGGCGGCCAAGGTGAGCGCGACAGCCACGGCGAGCACGACGGTGGCGAGCACGACGCGCGGGATTGATGCGCGGGATTGACGCGCAGCGGCCCCGGCGGCGTTCGCCCCGCCGGGGCCGCACCGCGTTCGCGCTACGCTACTCCATCCCCTGCCGGAGGCCCCGCCGCGATGCGCGTGCTGCTCGTTGAAGACGATCCGATGATCGCTGCGGCGATCGAGGTCGCGCTGCGCGACGCGGCGTATTCGGTCGATCGCGTCGCCGACGGCGAGACCGCCGACGCGGTGCTGCGCGACGGCCAGCACCAGCTGGTGCTGCTCGACCTCGGGCTGCCGCGCCGCGACGGCCTGAGCGTGCTGCAGCGGCTGCGCACGCGCGGCGACCGCGTGCCGGTGATCCTGATCACCGCGCGCGACGCCGCCGCCGACCGCGTGCGCGGCCTGGATCTCGGCGCCGACGACTACGTCGTCAAGCCCTTCGACATGGACGAGCTGCTGGCGCGGCTGCGCGCGGTGGTGCGGCGCCACGCCGGGCAGGCGGCGACCGAGCTGGGCAACGGCGACATCGCGCTCGACCCGGCCACGCGCGAGGCGCGGCGCGGCGAGGTGCGCTGCACGCTGACCGCGCGCGAGTTCGCGCTGCTGCACGCGCTGCTGCTGCGCCCGGGCGTGATCCTGACGCGCAGCGAGCTCGAGGACCGGCTGTACGGCTGGAACGAGGAAGTCGAGAGCAGCGCGGTCGACTTCCTGATCCACGGCGTGCGCCGAAAACTCGGTGCCGACGCGATCCGCAACGTGCGCGGCGCCGGCTGGATGGTCGACAAGGTGGGCGCATCAGCGCGGCGCACGGCCACTCCGAAGGCGCGCTCACGCCCCCGCGGGGGGCGGCGCGTCAGCGCCGGGGGCTCACCATCAGCGCGCCGCGCGGCCGCTCCGAAGGCGCGCTCAACTCCCTCGGGGAGTCGAGCGCAGCGAGGAGGGTCGTGCCATGAAGCACTCTTTCCAGCGCCGATTGACGCTGCAGCTGGCCAGCGCGGTGCTGCTGCTCGGCGTGGCCGCCGCGGCGCTGCAGTTCGCGCTGGCGTGGCGCGAGCTGCGCGAGTTCCAGGACGACACGCTGCGCCAGGTCGCGGTGCTGGCGCTGGCCCACCCCGGGCACGAGGCGGCCGACCTCGCCCGCCTGCATCTGGGCGAAGGCGACACGCGCATCCGGCTCGCGCTGCTGCCGCTCGACGCCGCGCCACCGTGGTTCGAGCCGGACCTGGGCGACGGCCTGCACACGCTGCGCGGCCCCGACGGGCCGCTGCGCGTGTACGTGCTGCGCGACGAAGACCATACCGCGGTGGTCGCGCAGGCGACCAGCGCGCGCGACGAGCTGGCGTGGAACGGCGCCTGGCGCGCGCTGCTGCCGACGCTGGCGCTGGTGCCGCTGCTGATCGTGCTGGCGCGGCGCCTGCTGCGCGCCGAGTTCGCCCCGGTGGTGCGCGCCGCGCGCCAGCTGCAGGCGCGGCGCGCGCTCGACACCGACGGCCTCGGCCTGGACGGGCTGCCGGCCGAGATCCAGCCCTTCGCCGACGCCATCGACGGGCTGCTGCAGCGCACCCATGCGCTGCTGCGCCAGCAGCAGCGTTTCGTCGCCGACGCCGCGCACGAGCTGCGCTCGCCGCTGACCGCGCTGGCGCTGCAGCTGGGCAATGTGCGCCGCGCGACGACGCTGGACGAGGCGCGTGCGCGGCTGGAACCGCTCGAGCAGGGCATCGCGCGCGCGCAACGACTCAGTGAGCAGCTGCTCGACCTGGCGCGCATCGAGGCCGGCGGCGTCGAGCGCGACGCGGTCGACCTCGGCGAGCTGGCGCGCGAGCTGCTCGCCGAGTTCCATCCGCGCGCGCAGCGCGTGGGCATCGACCTCGGCCTGGACGCGCCGGACGCGCCGACCGTGACGACGTCGCGGCTGCTGCTGCGCACCATCCTGGCCAACGCGCTCGACAACGCGTTGAAGTACACGCCGGCCGGCGGCGAGGTGACGCTGTCGATCGCGCGCGTGCCCGGCGCGGTGCGCCTCGACGTCGCCGACAGCGGCCCCGGCATCGCGGCGGACGCGCGCGATGCGGTGTTCGAGCGCTTCCACCGGCTGCACGGCAACGCCGTCGAAGGCACCGGGTTGGGGCTGGCGATCGCGCGCGAAGCCGCCGCGCGCCTGGGCGCGACGCTGTCGCTGCACGAACGCGCCGGCGGCGGCCTGGTGCTGCGCGCCGAGCTGGCCGACGCAGCCGCGCGTTGAGCCGGCCCCCCGCGGGGGCAAGAAAACCTGGGGCGGCCCGGCGTTTTCTTGAGCGCCCCCAGGGCCGGGCTGCGCCCAGCCCGCTCCACCCCGCCGTGCGCAGGCACGGTTGCGGGTCCGGCCTCAACCCCGGTGGGCGGGACAAGAATGCTTGGCGCTGCATTGACGCGGCATTGACGCCGGAGCCGCACCGCGGGTGCCGAAACGGTTCGATCATCGAACCCTGTCACGACTGCGCTATCGCCGCACGATACCCGGCCGGGTTCCGGAGCTCACAGATGCACGACGTCCCGCTGATCACCGTACCGACGCCACGCCGGCAGCGGCGCGCCGGCGCCATCGCCGCGCAGCTCGCAGCCGGCGCGCTGCTGCTGGTCGTGCGCACGGCCGGCGCGACGCTGGGCCAGCCGTCGGCCAGCGCGCTGGCCGACGGCACACCGGTCCTGCGCGCTCACCAGCTCGCGGCCGCTGCCGGCCCGGTCAGCGAGCAGACGGTGCTGACGCCCGATGGCGTGGTCGTCGACGAGTTCAGCGCCGACGGCATGGTGTTCGCGGTGCGCTGGTCCGGCCAGACGGTTCCCGATCTCGCGCAAATCCTCGGCAGCGGCTTCGCGCACTACGCGCAGGCGCAGCGGGCAGATCCGCAGCGCGCGCCGCTGACGGTTGATTCGGCGTCGATCGTCGCGCACGCCTGGGGCCATTGGCTCGACGTGCACGGCTGCGCCTACGTGCCGGCGCTGGTGCCGGCCGGGGTGGACCTGGGCAGCCTCGGAGTCGCGCCATGAGCCCGCGCGTCGCGATGCGACGGGCGATCGCCGCGCTGGGCCTGTGCGCGTCTGCCGCGCTGAGCACGCTGCTTGCCGGGTGCGGCGGCGGCAGCAACAACCAGGCGCCGGCGGCAGCGGCCCCGAGCAGCGTCGGCTCCGGCGCCGCGGCCCCGGCGTCGACCTCGGGACGCCATGTCACGCTGGCTGGGGCGATGACGCCGGCGAGCAACCAGGTTCCGGTCACGATCGGCCCCTACGCGGCCGCCGGGCGCACCGCCAATCTGCCCTACGTCACGGTCACGGTGTGCAACTCGACGGGCCGTTGCGTGAACGTCGACCACGTGGTGCTCGATACCGGGTCGTACGGCCTGCGCGTCATGGCCTCGGCGGTGGCCGGACTGGATCTGTCGCCGCAGACGACGGCGAGCGGCACGCTGGCCGAATGTGCGTACTTCCTCAGCGGCACCACCTGGGGCAGTGTCGCGCAAGCCACGGTGCAAATGGGCGGCGAGCTCGCACGCGATGTGCCGATCCAGGTCATCGGCGACAGCGCCGCCGGGGCGTCGCCGAGCGCGTGCACCCACCACGGCGCCGACCAGGGCTCGCTCACCGGCCTGGGCGGCAACGGACTGCTCGGCGTCGGGCTGCGCGCCGATGATGTCGGCACCGGCAGCTATTTCGTCTGCAGCGGCGCCGCGTGCTCGCGCGCCACGACGCTGCCGCCGCAACCGGTGGCCAACCCGGTGTGGCTGTTCGCCAGCGACAACAACGGCGTGATCGTGCAGTTGCCGGCTGTCGGGCGCACCGGGACGGCCACCGCAACCGGACTGCTGACCTTCGGCATCGACACCGAACCTGACAACTCGATCGCCAACTACGCGCTGGTGGCCGCCGATGCGAAAGGCAATTTCACGGCCACGCTGCAAGGCTCCGTCTACGGCTCGTCGTTCATCGACAGCGGATCGAACTTCACCTACGCGACGCTGCCGGAGCCGACGGTCGACGCCAACAGTATGTACGCACCCGCGTCGTACACCACCTACCCGGTGCAGCTGAAGCCCAACGTCGGCACCGACCCCACCGTCACGACCGAGATCGCGGCGATCAACCCGTCGGCATTGAACTTCAACATCGACACCGCGTTCGACGACGTCGTCTCGCCGGGCTCGGCGCCAGGCGCCAACGGCTCGGTCGACCTCGGGCTGAATTCGTTCTACGGCCACGCCTCGGCGCTGCTGTTCTGGGGCAAGAGCTGCCCGCAGGGCGCCGGCCCGCTGTACGCGCTGCGCTGAACGCGCGGCGCCGCGGCTCAGATCTCGACCTGCGTGCCGAGCTCGACGACGCGATTGGGCGGAATGCGGAAGTAGTCGGCGGCGGCCTGCGCGTTGCGGCTCATCCACGAGAACAGGATCTCGCGCCACAGCGCCATGCCCGGCAGCCGCGCCGGAATGATGGTCTGCCGAGCGAGGAAGAACGAGGTCTCCATCAGGTGGAACTCCATCTCGTGCAAGCGCTCCATGTCGGCGAGCAGGCGCACGATGTCGGGCGTGTCCTGGAAGCCGTAGTCGACGTGCAGCAGGTAGACGCCGTCGCCGAGATCCTTCAACGAGATGCCCGTGGCCGGATCGACGTGCGGCACGTCGGCGGTGCGCGCCGACAGGAACAGCGTGCGCTCGTGCAGCACCTTGTTGTGCTTGAGGTTGTGCAGCAGCGCGTGCGGCACCGTGGCCAGGTCGGGGGTCAGGTAGATCGCCGTGCCTTCGACGCGTTTGGGCGGGTACAGCGTCAGGCTGGCGATGAAGTCCTCGAGGCCGATGCCCTGCTCGCGCAGATGGCGACGCAGCAGCCGGCGGCCGTCCTTCCAGGTCGCCAGCAGCGTGTAGATGACGGCGCCGAACAGGATCGGGAACCAGCCGCCGTGCACCACCTTCAAGCTGTTCGAGAGCAGGAACAGCAGGTCCAGCGCCAGGAAGCCGCCCCACACCAGCGCGGCGCGCGTCGCGCCCCAGCCCCACTTCTGCTGCGACGCGCTCCAGCAGAACAGCGTCGTCACCAGCATCGTCACGTTGACCGCCAGCCCGTAGGCGTTGGCCAGCGCGTCGGCGCTGCGGAAGATCGTCACCAGCGCGAGCACGAACAGCATCAGCATCCAGTTGATGAACGGGATGTAGATCTGGCCGCGCTGCTCGGCGTTGGTGTAGATGACCGGGATGCGCGGCAGGTAGCCGAGCTTGATGGCCTGCGCGGTCATCGAGTAGGCGCCCGAGATCACCGCCTGCGACGCGATCACGGTGGCCGCGGTGGCCAGCAGCAGCATCGGCCAGATCGCCGCGTGCGGCAGCATCATGAAGAACGGGTTCTTCACCGCCTGCGGGTCGCCGAGCACCGCCGCGCCCTGCCCGAAATAGTTCAGCAGCAGCGCCGGCAGCACCACCGCGCTCCACGCCAGCTGGATCGGACGGCGCCCGAAATGCCCCATGTCGGCGTACAGCGCCTCGCCGCCGGTGAGCACCAGGAACACGGCGCCGAGCAGCACCAGCGCCAGCCCGGGGTGGCGCGCGACGAGCACCGCGCCTTCGAGCGGGTTCAGCGCTCCGAGCACGTGCGGCTGCTCGGCGATGCGCAGCAGGCCGAACACGCCGATGGCGCCGAACCACAGCAGCATCACCGGGCCGAACCAGCGACCGATGCCGTGGGTGCCGTGGCGCTGGACGATGAACAGTCCGATCAGGATGCCGACCGTGATCGGCACTTCCCAGGCGGCGAACACCGGCGTGGCCACGCTCAGGCCCTCGACCGCCGACAGCACCGAGATCGCCGGCGTGATCACGCTGTCGCCGTAGAACATCGCCGCGCCGACGAGGCCGAGCATGATCACCGCGACGCGCTTGCGCCCGCCGCCGGCGTAGCGGCGCATGACCAGCGCCATCAGCGCCAGGATGCCGCCTTCGCCGCCGTTGTCGGCGCGCAGCACCAGCGCGACGTACTTGACGCTGACCATCAGCACCAGCGCCCAGAAGATCAGCGACAGGATGCCGAGCACGTGCTCGGGGTTGTACGTCACCCCCGAGTTGCCGAAGGCGCTCTGGAAGGCGTACAGCGGGCTGGTGCCGATGTCGCCGTAGACGATGCCCAGCGCGCCCAGGCTCAGCGCCAGGTTGCGCGGCTTGCCGGACTGGCTCACGACAGTTGCGCCTGCCAGCAGACGATGTGGCCGGCCGGAACGAGCTCGCGGATGCGCGGCAGCACCGCGGCGACGGCATCGGGCACGTCGTAGAACTCGACCACCAGCGGCAGGTGCACGTTCAGGCGCAGCACGTCGTCGGCGTGCACTTCGCCGTGGGCGCCGAAGCCGGCGACGCCGCGGAACACCGTCACGCCGTGCACCTGGTGGGTGTCCTGCAGCAGGCGCAGCAGTTCGCGCATCAGGTTGTGGCCGTCGGCCTTGTCGCCCTCGCGCAGGTACACGCGCGCCACCGTCACGTTTTTCATCGTCAGACTCCGAGGTTGCGCGAGACAAAGGCGCCGAGCAGCGCCGCGCCGATCGACAGCACGACCGAGGCGCCGACGTACAGCGCCGCCTTGCCCCATTCGCCGGCTTCGATCAGGTTGAGCGTCTCGAGCGAGAAGGTCGAGAAGGTCGTGTAGGCGCCGAGGCCGCCGGTGAGGATTCCGGTGCGCAGCGCCGGGCTGATCTCGAAGCGCTCGACGGTAGCGAAGAACAGCAGGCCCATCAGGAACGAGCCGAATACGTTGATCGACAGCGTCGCGGCGGGAAAGCCGCGGCCGAACAGCGCCTGCACGGCGGCGGACTGGCCGTAGCGCGCGAACGCGCCGACGACCGCAAACACAGCGATGAACAGATAGGTCACGGATAGGCTCCTCCGATGGCGAACCGGGCCGGCGGCGCATGCGCGGCCTGCTGCACAGGAGTCATCAGCCTCGCGCCACGCGCGCGGCGGTTGTGGCGAACCCCATCGCCAGCGGAATGCGCCGGCAGTCTAGTTTCGCGCGGCCCGCTGCGTCAACGTCGGCGCGCAGCTGGCGGCCGGCATCGGAACGCCAGCGCGACGCGCGGCCGGCGCAGCTCAGCCGCGCGCACCGTGCACGAAAGCCCAGACGACGACTGCGGTCATCACCACGACGTAGACGCGCAAACCCCAGAACACCGCCTGCTGGCGCGCGCTCAGGCGCACGCGGGCGACTTCGGCCAGCGGCTGGTCCCAGCCCTCGGCGACGATCAGCCGATGCACCGCGTCGTGGTCGAATTCATGCAGCTGCTTCATCAGCGGGCTCCGAGCGCGTGCGGGAACAAGGCGGCGACGCCGTACAGGCCGTTGCAGGCGATCAGCGCGAACATGATCGCGATCGCCACCGCGTTGCGCGCCGGCGAGTTGACGTGCACGCCCATCAGCTCGCGGTCGTTGAGCAGCATCAGCAGGAACAGCATCGCCGCCGGCATGAACACGGTGGCGACGACCTGCACGCTGAGGTTGAGGAAGCCGAGGTCGAGCCCGGGAATCATCACCACCGCGGCGGCCACCGCGGTGCCGGCGATCGCCGGCAGGTAAAAGCCCAGCGCCTGGCGCGGCGCCGCGTTGATCGAGCGCTCGATGCCGAAGGCCTCGCCGACCGCCCACGCGCTGCTCGCGGTGATCACGATCGAGGCGATCAACCCGGCTTCGACCAGCCCGAGCGCGAACAGCGCCATCGCCGCGTCGCCCAGCCGCGCGCGCAGTGCGTGCAGCATCACGCCGGCGTCGAGCGCGTGCGCGTCGGGCATGCCCTTGAGCGCTTGCGCGGCCAGCACGATCAACGCCAGCGCGACGACGACCATGCCGGCGACGCCGAGCATCAGGTCGCGGCGGCCGGCCTTGATGTCCTGCGGCAGCAGCCCCTTGTCGACCACGCACGACTGCTGGAAGAACAGCTGCCACGGCGCGATCGTGGTGCCGATATTGGCCGACACCAGGATCAGGAAGGTCAGCGACAGCAGGCCGCCGGGCACCACCCAGCCGTGGCCGACGAAGGCCTGTGCGACCGCGTGCCAGTCGGGATGGGCGAGCAGCGCCAGCGGCACGAACACCAGGTTCAGCGCGGCGACGAACAGCGAGATGCGTTCCCAGGTCCAGTAGCGCAGGCCGACCAGCGCATAGGTGATGAAACCCAGCGCGGCCGGCACCGTCAGCCACGCCGGCAACCCCAGCGCCTGGCCGCCGAGGCGGATGCCGACGAACTCGGTCATCAGCGTCAGCACGTTGGCGACGATCAGGTCGATCAGCGAGAACCAGCCCCAGAACGCGCCGTAGCGCATCCAGATCAGCTCGGCGTGGCCGCGTCGGGTCACCGCGCCCAGGCGCACGGTCATTTCCTGCACGAAGTAGGCGACCAGCCCCAGCAGCACCATCAGCGGCAGGAACACGCCGAGGCCGAAGGTGGCGCCGGTCTGCGCGTAGGTGACGACGCCGCCGGCGTCGTTGTCGCCGAGCATCACCAGCACGCCGGGGCCGATCAGCGCCAGGCCCAGCGCCAGCCGGCCGCGCCAGCCCGACGCGTGGCGGCGCAGCTCGGCCAGGTGCATGCGGTCGCGCAAGCGATGTTCGAGGCCGTCGGGCAGCAGCTCGAGCGCCGCCTGCCGCGACGGCGGCGACGCCTCGCGCGGCGCGGCGGGCTGCGCCGGCAGCGCCAGCTCGAGCACCTGCTCAGTCATGGGCCGACCCGCGCAGCCAGTCGTCGAACGAGCCCTGACGCTGCAGCGCCAGGCCCAGCGACGACAGACGCACATCGGCATAGGTCAGGCGCGGCGTGCGGCCGGCCTGGGTCGCGGCCGTGTCGTGGCCGCGACGCAGCGCGCGCGACAGCACGTCGCGCACACGCAGTTTCTTGAACACCAGCATGATGTCCTCCTTTCGTGCGAGAGAACGGAACTCGCCGCGCGCCGAAAAGCGGCGCGCTGTCTTGACGAACACGAAGAGGGGGGGATGCGGCCTGCGCGAACGCGCCAGGCTCACACCACCGCCAGCCCTGGGGCCGGCGGCGGCTCGACTGCGAAATGCGTCGGCTGTCGGCGGCCTTCAGGCGCTCAACGAAGATCGACTAGGGTCGCAGTCCATGGGGTTGGGAACGGGCCGAAAAGGCCGGAAGTGCTTGATTCGTTGAGTTTAGCAAGGCCTTGTGCAGTGCGTCAACGAAGACCCCGCGGCGCCCGCGCCGGCCTGCCACAGCCGCAGCTCCGCGGCACCGCCGGCGGCGCGCAGCGCGCGCTCGGCGTGGCGCAGCAACGCCGCGGCGTCGTGGTGGTCGTCGGGGAACGCGGTGGCGCCGACCGCCAGCGCCAGCGGCGCGCCGCTGGCGTCGGTGTCGTGCAGCAGCCGCTCGAACAGCGGCCCGACGCTGTCGATGCTGTACAAATCCTCGAACAACAGCGCCACGGTCGACGCGTCGTAGACGAAACCCAGGTCGGTCGGGCGCAGCGCCGGCGCCAGGCGCTCGACCAGCGCACGCAGCGGCTGCGCCGCGCTCGTGCTCGACGCGGCACCGGCGCGCACCAGCGCCACCAGCAGCTTGCCGCCGTGGCGATGCACGCGCTCGATCGCGGTGCCGAGCAGGTCGTCGAGCGCTTCGCGCGTATACAGGCCCAGCTCGGGGTCGCGCAGCGGATGGCGCAGCGCGCGCGCGAGCGCGTGGCGCGCGGCGCGCGCGTAACCCGACATCTGCCAGATCGCGTCGCGCTGCATGCGCCTGGCGACGGCGCCGCGCCAGCGCTGGGCCAGCGCGGCGGGCAGCGCGGCTTGGATGTCGTCGCAGGTGCGCGCACAGACGGCGTCGACCAGGCCGATCCAGCCCGGGTCGACGCGCCAGTGATACAGCAGCTCGCCGAACTCGAGCTGGTCGGCGACGGCGCCGGCGCCGTCGTGCTCGGCGACGAGTTGCGCGAAGCGCTGCGCGACGCGGCCGGCGAGGTAACCGGCCTGCGCGTCGTCGAGCGCGGCGCAGGCGCCGCACGGCGTGCGCTGCGCGTCGACCGCGGCGCGCGCCGCATCGGCCAGCGCCAGGCAGGCCGGGTGCGACGCAGCGCCGGCCTCGCGCAGGGCGCGCCGCTGTTCGGCGTCGAGTTGCAGGCGATCGGGAAGGCTCAGCATGATCGTCTCCGCGAACGTGGGCTGGGCGAGGCGGCCGCCGTCACGCGGCGTCGGGCGCGACGACGTAGACCGGCTCGATCACCGCGTGCTCGTCGCGCAGCGCGCGCAGCCGCAGCACGTGCGCGTGGCGCAGCAGCGTGCCCTTGGCCAGCAGCACCAGGTGCGCGCGGTTGTGGATGTCGCGGCTCAGCCGCACGCCTTCGGGGACGCGGTCGAGCATCACCGCGACTTCCGGGCGTGACGCCACGCCACCGGCGCTGCCGGCGCGCAGCGCGAGCATGTCGAGGAAACGGTCGACGAGCT
Organism: Pseudomonadota bacterium; assembly: GCA_021804595.1. GTDB lineage: Bacteria > Pseudomonadota > Gammaproteobacteria > Burkholderiales > Burkholderiaceae_C > Thiomonas_A. Next base: position 10,253 of record JAJZHH010000040.1, on the reverse strand, counting down.
CGGGGTCGTGCTGGCGGCCGCGCTGCCGGCGCAGATGCTCGAGCACTTCGTCCTCGCTGAAACGACGCGGCGCGGCGGCCGGCTTGTGCAGCATCTCGTCGTAGGTGTCGCAGATCGACAGCAGGCGCGCGCCGAACGGGATCGCGTCGCGCGCCAGGTGGCCCGGAAACCCCGAACCATCCCAGCGCTCGTGGTGGGCGACCACCGCGGCGCGGGTCAGCGCCCACTCGGGCACCAGCTCGAGCTGCGAGGCGCCGATTTCCGGATGCGACAGCATCAGGCTGCGCTCGTTCTCGCTGAGTTCGGCCCACGGCGTGTACAGCCGCTCGCGCCGCAGCCCGAGCATGCCCAGGTCGTGGAACAGGCCGGCCGCGCGCAGCGACTGCAGCGCCTGCGGGCCGAGCTTGAGCGCCTCGCCGAACTCGACGACCAGCGCCGCCACGCGCCTGCCGTGCCCGCCCAGGTGCGGGTTGTACAGGTCGACGAGGTTGCACAGCAAGGCCTGCATGCCCGCCAGCGTGCGCGAGGCCGACTGCATCAGCTCGGCGTTGCGCACGTCCAGTTGATGGGTCTGCCGCGCCAGCCGGTTGGCCAGATCGATCGTCTCGACGTCGCTCGGCGTGCTGCGGACCGGTGTCTGTGTCTCCATTGCGACCTCCCTGACGATCGTCTGTGTCGACGCCTCGGTGCGAAGCGCCCTTGTGTCCACTCTAGGCGCGTGGCGGGCCGCCGGCGGCGTCGGGCACGCACGCGGCGCACGGCACCGTGCGTTTTGTCACGGAATGACGATTTGCGGCCGCGCGCGCCGGCATCAAGGCGCCGGATTGTGTTTGCGCAAAATTGCCGACGCCTGCCCAGCACACAGCTCCGGTCGCGTGGTAGACAGGAGACCCGTGACGGCCCGCCGGGCCGGTGGAGTTCGCATGCTGCCGAAAATCCTCGATTTGTCGCGCTTCACCTTGCGCACGCAGTTCATCGCGCTGGTCGGTGCCGGACTGGCCGCGCTGCTCGGCATCGTCGGCTACGCGATGCGGTACACGGCGCCGCGCGAGCAGCACACGCTGGCGCTGGTCGGTGTGCTCGCGGTGGTGCTGTTCGTGCCGTTCGCCGCGCTGATGTACCGGGGCATCCGCGACGCGCTCGGTGCCGAACCGGCCGCGCTGCTGGCGGTGGTCGGCACCGTCGCCTGCGGCGACCTCAGCGTCGAGGTCAAGGTGCGCGATGGCGACAACGGCAGCGTGATGGCCGCGCTGCGCGCGATGGTCGGCAACCTGGCGTCGACGGTGGTCGCGATCCAGCACGGCGCGTCGAGCATGGCCGCGGCGGCCGACGAGATCGCCGTGGCGTCGCAGACGCTGTCGCAGGGCGCCGCGCAGCAGGCGGCGTCGGCGCAGCAGACTTCCGCCGCGCTCGAGCACGTCGGCACGTCGGCGGCGAACAACACCGACAACGCGAGCCATACCGGAGGCATCGCGCAGGACGCGGCGCGGCAGGCGCGCGACGGCGGCGAGGCGGTCGCGCGCACGGTGGCCGACATGCACACCATCGCCGAACGCGTCTCGCTGATCGACGACATCGCCTACCAGACCAATATGCTCGCGCTCAACGCGGCGATCGAGGCCGCGCGCGCCGGCGACCACGGCAAGGGCTTCGCGGTCGTCGCCGGCGAGATCCGGCGGCTGGCCGAGCGCGCGCAGCTGGCGTCGCGCGACATCGCCGCGCTGTCGGGCACCTCGCTGCGCCAGGCCGAAGCTGCCGGCGCGATGCTCGAGGCGATGGTCGCGGCGATCGGCCGCACCGCGGCCCTGGTCGGCGAGATCGACGCGGCCAGCGCCGAGCAGACACGCGCCATCGGCCAGATCGCCGCGGCGATCGAGCACATCAGCGGCGCCACCCAGCACAACGCGTCGGCGTCGGAGCAGCTCGCCGCCACCGCCGACGTCGTCCGCACCCAGGCGCAGGAACTGCACGACAACGTCGCCCAGTTCCGCCTGGCCGGCGGCTCGGGCGCTGCCGCGCCGGCACGGCGCAGCGGCGGCGGCGGCTTCGACTTCAAGCTCGCGGTCGACGCGCACAAGGCGTGGAACTGGCGTTTACTCGACTTCCTCGGCGGGCGCGGTGAGCGCCCCGACCCGGTGAAGGCCGGGCGCGACGACCTGTGCGAGCTGGGCCGCTGGATCCACGGCCCCGGCGCCGCGACGCTGGCCGGTGACAGCGACTACCAGGCGCTGCGCGAACGCCACGCACGCTTCCACGCCAGCGCCGCCGGCGTGATCGAGCGCCGCCTCGGCGGCGACGAGCGCGGCGCGCGCGCGGCGCTCAACGCCGAGTTCCTGCCGCTGAGCCACCAGGTCGTGCACGAGATCAAGGCCATCGGCGCCAAGCTGCATGCGGCGTCCGCCGCCGCACGCTGATCGGCCGCCACGCGGGGGCTTGGGTCTCGTTTGACACGGCACGGCGCTGAGCTTTACGATTTTACGAAACGTAAAGCCGGAGGAAGCATGTCGGAACCGACCACGCTGTCGAGCAAGGGCCAGGTCACGGTCCCGCGGGACGTTCGCGAACGCCTCGGCCTGCAAGCCGGGGACAAGATCGCATGGTCGACGCTGAGCAACGGCACCATCGTGCTGCGCCCCAAGACGCGACGTCTGGCCGATCTGGTGGGCATGCTGACACAGCCCGGGCAAGCGGCGGTGAGCGTCGACGACATGCGCCTGCCCGAATGAGCATTGCGCTCGACACGAACGTTCTGGTGCGGATTCTGGTGCAGGACCGTTCGGCGCCGGATCAATGCGCAGCGGCTCGCCGCCTGGTGGCTGACGCCACCGCGACCGGTGAGACCTTGCTCGTCACCTTGTGCGCGCTGCTCGAGACCGAATGGGTGCTGCGCAGTCGCTACCAGGTGGGCCGCGCCGCGATGACGGCCGCATGGATCGCGATGTTGGAGACGCCGGGCATCGAGTTCGAGCACGACGCCACGGTCGAGGAAGCGCTGTTCCTGTTCGACCAGTTCCCCGCGGCGGACTTCGCCGATTGCCTGCTCCACGCACGTGCGCTGCATCTCGGCAGCTCGCGCTTCGTGACCTTCGACGCCGGCGCCGCACGCCTGCCCCACGCCGAACTGCTGCGCTGACACGGGCGCCGCGCCGAAGTCCATCGGCGTGCACGACGCGCCGAGAGGCCTGGTGCCGCTTATCCGAATCGAACGGATGACCTACCGCTTACAAGGGGAAAATAGAATCGCCTTGCGAGCCGCGTCAAGTCCAACTCCAACGGAGTGAATTGCGACCGCCTGGCAACCCGGAGGCAGGTGAGATCCCTACGGCCTGGCAAATTGTCTTACTGGGGGCCGCCTCAGAAAACGGAAAAAATCGTACGGTAAGCAATCTTGGCGTGCGCTTGATGTGTGGTCGCATTGTGACTACAATATGAGCGTTTGAACCGTCCCCGGAGAATGGCCATGAGCACGACCGCCGACACCTACGTCCGCGCCCGCATCGACACCAACACCAAAGAGCGCGCCGCCAGCGCGCTCGAAGCCATGGGGTTGTCGATTTCTGACGCCATCCGCCTTCTGATGCTGCGCATCGCCGACGAGCACCGCCTGCCGTTCGATGTGAAGGTGCCCAACGCCACCACGAAGAAGGCGATTGCCGAACTGGAAGCGGGCAAGGGCAAAAAGTTCGCCAGCGTGGACGACCTGATGGCCGATCTGCATGCGGACGATTGATCGCTCGTCGGCCTTCAAGCGAGACTACAAGCGGGAGGCCATGTGCGCTTCGCCTTTCCACCCGAAACCGCCTACCCGTGCCTCCCGATCAAGGACGGCCAGGGGCGCGGACTCGTGTTCCCGCTCAACGGCGCCACATGGGCAAGCGCGCCGGAACTGTGGCTTGCACTGGAACTCGGCTGCGAGATCTCCTTCACTCAGCCTGCGCTGCTGTTGCCCACGAGCGCGAACTTCAGTCTTGCAGAGGGGGTCAAGGGCCTGGTCCTCGCCCGCAAGGAGGCGACGGTCCGATATGGCAAGACTTCCGTTCAGGCGGTCGCCGCGAAGGAAAGGGCGAACTCGAGCTACGGCAAGGTGGCCCAAGGACTGCAGAACAAGCGCGCGTTCTCGACACGCCACGCCGCCACGCGCGACATCCCGCCATCGTCGGTGACCTCGGCGCCACAAGCCGCGCTGACCACCGGGCTGGTCCGCGCCGTGGTATCGGCTGCAATGCACCAGCTACACGAGCGTGGATACCGTATAGCGTCCGTCACAACGGATGGCTTCCTGACTGACGCCCCGCGGAACGTCCTCGACAGCCTCGACCTGTTCGGGCTCAAGAAGGCATTCGCCGCGGCTCGCGACATGCTCGTCGGCGACGATACCGTATGGGAACTCAAACACCGTGCGCGCAGCCTTGTCATGCTCAAGACGCGAGGAGGCTTCGGTGTGGGCGCCTTGGACGATGCTGCGCTTCCACATGCCGGCGCCGGCTACAAGGTCTCCGGCGCGGCCCATGAACGGGTCAAGGCCCTGGGCCGGGCCGAGGCACTCGCCGAATTGTTTCTTCGCCGCGAAGGAACCCTCTCCTTCAGCTTTCATGCCCTTCCGTCGCCGGGTGAGTACGTGAAGCGCCGGGCTGACGGCATCGGTCACGATGTCGACAAGGAAGTTAGCTGGGAGTGGGACTACAAGCGCGCGCCGGACGCCAGAACCCTGGCCACGAACATTGTCGACATCGACGGGGTGGCTTATGAACACGCGAGCTACAGCACCCGCCCCTGGTCAAACATCGACGAATTCAACAATGCCCGCGCTGTCGCCGCCGAGCACCCAGAGGCTGTCAAGACGGTCGAGCAAGCAAAGGTCATGGCCACGCTCATCGAGCGACGCCCCGCTGCCATCGAGACAGGCATTCGGCATCGTGGCGGCCTGAACCGGGCTGGAGCCATTTCCGTCCTCCGTGGCATCCGCTCCGGCCTGTTGGTTGGCGACTGGATACGGCACGATTGGGACGAGTCGGATGGCGACCGCCCCCGGCCGCGGCTGGTCGATCCAGAAAGCGGTGCGGCGATTCAGGGCCGCACCGTGTGCGAGCGGGTTGGTGCCGTGTTCGATCTGACACTGGATGCGGACGACTGGAAAAACGCCGGACGCCAGGCGCGCTCGACCCGAGTCCTCTACACCGGCCTGCACCATGAACTGGCCGCCCTCGCCCTGAGCCTCCGGGACAGCACCGGGACAAGCGCATAGGGATACGGCGGGATGCGCGGGGACGTTCCGGGGACAGTCAACTCCTGGAATCGTCCCCGGCGCAACTCCGAAGACCGCCAGGCGAGAGACGCAAAATCTCTATAACAGACTGATTTTGCAAGTTTTTTTGGTGCCGCTTATCCGAATCGAACGGATGACCTACCGCTTACAAGGCGGTTGCTCTACCAGCTGAGCTAAAGCGGCGAAAAACGGTACGCGACGACGTCGGGACTTACTTGACCCGCTTCAGGTGCGAGCCCGGACGCGGCGACGGCGGTGGTTCGGGCGGCTCAGGCGCGTCGGCGGTGGCCGGCGGAGCTGCCGAGGCGTCGATCGCGTGCAGCGTCGCGCCGGTCGCGACACCGTCGCCGCCGGCTGCGGCGTCGTCGTCGAGCAACTCGGGCGGCGGGAAGGCCATGCCCTGCCCGTTCTCGCGCGCGTAGATCGCGGTGACGTGGCTGACCGGCACCACGATGTCGCGCGCAACGCCGCCGAAACGCGCCTTGAAGCTGATCAGGTCGTTGTCGATCTTCAGCCCGCTGGTGGCGCCGAAGCTGACGTTGAGCACGATCTCACCGTTCTTCACGTGCTCGCGCGGCACGCGTACGCTGGCGTCGACGTGCACCGCCAGATACGGCGTGAAGCCGTTGTCGGTGCACCACTCGTACAGCGCCCGCAGCAGGTAGGGCTTGGTCGAGGAAACGTGGTCGCCGCTCATCGTCGCGCCGCGCTCACTTGCGCATGACCTTTTCCGACGGCGTCAGCGCCTCGATGTAGGCCGGGCGCTGGAAAATGCGCTCGGCGTACTTGGCCAGCGGCGCAGCCGACTTCGGCAGGTCGATGCCGTAGTGGTCGAGTCGCCACAGCAGCGGGGCGATCGCGACGTCGAGCATCGAGAAGTCGTCGCCGAGCATGTAGCGGTTCTTCGTGAACACCGGCGCGAGCTGGGTCAGACGGTCGCGGATCGCCGAGCGCGCCTTTTCCATCGCCTTCTCGTTGCTCTTGGTCGCGCGCGACTCGAGGGTGCCGACGTGGACGAACAGCTCCTTTTCGAAATTGAACAGGAACAGCCGCACGCGCGCCCGCGCCACCGGGTCACCCGGCATCAGCTGCGGGTGCGGGAAGCGCTCGTCGATGTACTCGTTGATGATGTTCGATTCGTACAGGATCAGGTCGCGTTCGACCAGGATCGGCACCTGCCCGTACGGGTTCATCACCGCGACGTCCTCGGGCTTGTTGAACAGGTCGACGTCCCGGATCTCGAAGTCCATGCCTTTTTCGAACAGCACGAAACGGCAGCGTTGCGAGAACGGGCAAGTCGTGCCCGAGTAAAGCACCATCATGAGAGGCGTCTCCTGAAAAAACTGGGCTCACGCGCGAAATCGCGCCCACGGGATACGGCAATGCGGATCCGCACGCGGCGCTGGCCGCGCGCCGTCACGTCAGATCCTTCCAATACTCGACCCTGAGGCGCCAGGTCAGAAAACCAAGCAGAATCAGGATGATGACCACGATGGAGCCGACGCGCACGCGCGTCTCATGCTCCGGCTCGGCCATCCACTGCAAATAGGCGACAAGATCGGCAATGTCCGCATCATACCGCCTCGGCGTCAGTTCCCCCGGGGACAGTTCAGTGAAGCCGACGAATCTGCGGGCGGCACCGGGCGCAGCCGGCCCCTCGAAGCGCGCGGCGCGCACGCCCTGCTGCGCCCACAGCGCGTGCGGCATCGCCACGCCCGGGCGGATCAGGTTGTTCCAGCCGCTGGGCGTCGCGTCGTCACGGTAGAACGCGCGCAGGTAGCTGTAGACGACGTCGGCACCGCGGTGCTGGCGCGTGGCCAGCGCGCGCACGATCAGGCCGAGGTCGGGCGGCTCGACGCCGAACCAGGCCCGCGCCTGCTCAGCGCTCAAGGCCGAACGCATCGGCGCGGCAAGGCTGTCGGCGCCGAACATCAGGTCGCGCTCGATGCGCGCGTCGCGCAGGCCCAGCGCGCGCAAGTCGGCCCAGCGCACGTTGCGCGCGCCGTGGCAGCCCAGGCAGTGGTTGACGAACAGCCGCGCGCCGCGGCGCAGCGCGCGCGGCTGCGCGTCGCGTGGCGGCGCGCTGGCCCAGGGCGCGTCGGCGACGGGCTGCGCGCGGCACGGTGCCAGCAGCATCTGCGCCACGAACAAATGGGCGAGGAGCAGGCGCGCCAGCAGGCGCGCGGGCAGCCGCCCCACAAGCCGCCGCGGCGCCCGCCGGCAAACGGCGCGCCGCGCCCGGCTGCACTCGACGGCACCAGCGCTCGGCGCCATCTCAGCGCCCCGCGCGCGGCGACGCGCGCAGCGTCGCCGGCGGCGTCGCGCAGCGGCCGAGACGGCTCCACCACGGCATCAGACCGAGGAAGCCGAAATAGACGAAAGTCGCGGCGACCGCGACCACGTGGCCGGCCGCACCCGGCGGCCGACTGCCGACGACGGCCAGCGCGATGAAGGCGAGCACGAAGGCCAGCAACAGCAGCAGATGCCAGCGCGGGCGCCAGCGCATCGAGCGCTGCGGCGCGCGGTCGAGCCACGGCAGCGCGAACAGCGACGCGATCGAGCCGCCGAGCACGGCGACGCCCCAGGTCTTCGCCTCGCCCAGCAGCAGCGCCGCCAGCAGCACGGCGCCGCCGGCCAGCAACAGCGCCAGACGACGCGGCGCGTGGCGGCGGCGCCATGCAGCCCGCAGCAGCGCCGCAAGCGCCGCCAGCGCCCACAGCCGCAGCGTCGTCGCGGTGGTCGCGCGCAGCATCGCGTAGAACGGCGTCAGGTACCACACCGGCGCGATGTGCGCCGGCGTGCGCAAGGGGTCGGCCGGCGTGAAATTGGCCGGCTCCAGCACCAGCCCGCCGAAGTCGGGGGCGAAGAACACGACGGCGGCGAATGCGCACAGGAACACGCTGAGGCCGAACAGGTCGTGCACCGTGTAGTACGGGTGGAACGGCACCGTGGCGTGCGGCGCGTCGACGCCTTCCGGGTTGTTCGAGCCGACGTGCTGCAGCGCGACGACGTGGGCGGCGATCAGGCCGATCAGCAGCAGCGGCAGCGCGATGACGTGAAACGCGAAGAAGCGGTTCAGCGTCGCGTCGCCGACGACGTAGTCGCCGCGCAGCCACAGCGCGAGGTCGGGGCCGACCCAGGGGATCGCGGCGATCAGGTTGACGATGACCTGCGCGCCCCAGTAGGACATCTGCCCCCACGGCAGCAGATAGCCGCAGAAGGCTTCGGCGATCAGCGTGACGAACAGCGCGCAGCCGAGCAGCCAGACGAGTTCGCGCGGCTTGCGGTACGAGCCGTAGAGCAGGCCGCGGAACATGTGCAGGTAGACGACGGCGAAAAAGGCCGACGCGCCGGCGGCGTGCACGTCGCGCAGCAGCCAGCCCCAGGGCACGTCTCGGCGTATCGCCTCCACCGAATCGAAGGCGAGGCTGGCGTCCGGCTTGTAATGCATCGCCAGGAAGAAGCCGGTGACGTACTGGATCACGAAGACGGCCAGCGCGAGCGAGCCGAACAGGTACCAGACGTTGAAGTTGTCCGGCACGCGGTGGCCGCGGGTCTGGGCGCGCCACAGCGCGCTCAGCGGCAGCCGCGCGTCGATCCAGTGCAGCAAGCTGGCCGCGGCGCGCCGCGCCGGTCCGCTGTCGGCCATCGTCGTCTCCCCGGGGGTGTGCGATGGGGCTTGGATCCGGGCGCCGCGTCGAAGTTCGGCACCGGCACCGCGAGCGGGGGCTCGCGCGCCGGGCGGGATGCCGCTAAATTTCCTATCCCACCAGCATTCGAGACCAGACCATGAGCTTTCTGAAGGACTTCAAGGACTTCGCCGTCAAAGGCAACGTCGTGGACTTGGCCGTCGCGGTCATCGTCGGCGGCGCGTTCGGCAAGATCGTCAGCGCACTGGTCGCCGACCTGATCATGCCGCTGGTCGGCCTGGTCGTCGGCAAGATCGATTTCTCGAACCTGTTCGTCGTCCTCGGCGCGATGCCGCCGGACACGCCGCGCACGCTGGAAGCGCTGAAGAAGGCCAACGTGCCGGTGCTGGCCTACGGCGACTTCATCACGATCACGCTGAACTTCGTCATCCTGGCGTTCGTGATCTTCCTGATGGTGCGCATGATCGCGCGGCTCAAGCGCGACGAGCCGGCACCGGCCCCGGCCGAGCCGCCGCCGCCGACCGAGGACGTCTTGCTGCTGCGCGAAATCCGCGACGCGCTGCAGCGGCGCGACTGAGCGCCGACACCGGCGCCGGCGCTTCAGCCGGCGCTCAGCCGGCGCGCCAGCGCGATCGCGCTGCACAGGCTGGCCGGATCGGCGACGCCGCGCCCGGCGATGTCGAACGCGGTGCCGTGGTCGGGGCTGGTGCGCTGGATCGGCAGCCCCAGCGTGACGTTGACGCCGTCGGCCAGGCCGAGGTATTTGACCGGGATCAGGCCGTGGTCGTGCAGCATCGCGACGACCACGTCGAATTCGCCCGGGTGCTGCGGCGGCGCGTGACGCGCGCGCATGAACACGGTATCGGGCGCATGCGGTCCGCTGGCGTCTATGCCCTCGGCGCGCGCCGCGGCGATCGCCGGCGCGATGATGCGCGCCTCCTCGTCGCCGAACAGGCCGCCTTCGCCGGCGTGCGGGTTGAGCCCGGCCACCGCGATGCGCGGGCTCGCCAGCCCCCAGCGCCGCGCCGCCGCGGCGGTGATGCGCAGCGTCTGCAGCACCGCGTCGAAGCTGATCAGCGCCAACGCGTCGCGCACGCTGACGTGGATCGTCACCAGCACCGTGCGCAGCTGGTCGTTGGCCAGCATCATGCGCACCGGCGCGCCGCCGCACAGGTGCTGGAGCAGTTCGGTATGGCCCGGGAACGGCACGCCGGCGGCGTGCAAGGCCTCCTTGTGGATCGGCGCGGTGACCAGCGCGCGCACCGCACCGCGCTGCGCGTCGGCGCACGCGGCGACGATCGCGGCGTGCGCGGCGGCGCCGGCGCGCGCGTCGATGC
>JAJZHH010000132.1 GCA_021804595.1 Pseudomonadota bacterium | reverse complement strand
CGCAGGCAGTCGGCCAGCGCTTCGAGCCCGTTCATCGCCATCCACGGGCAGTGCGCGCAGCTCTTGCAGGTCGCACCGTTGCCGGCGGTCGGCGCGGCGACGAAGACCTTGCCCGGATTCTGCTGCTGCAGCGCGTGGAACATGCCGGTGTCGGTCGCGACGATGAAACGCGGCGCCTTCGATTCGCGCGCCGCGCGCAGGATCTGCGAGGTCGAGCCGACGGCGTCGGCCAGCGCGATCACCGCCGCCGGACTTTCCGGATGGACCAGCACCGGAGCATCCGGGTATTGCGCCTTGAGCAGTTCGAGCTCGATCGCCTTGAACTCGTCGTGCACGATGCACGAGCCCTGCCAGGCCAGCAGGTCGGCGCCGGTGCTGCGCTGCACGTAATCGCCGAGATGGCGGTCGGGCGCCCACAGCACCTTCTGCCCGCGTGCGTGCAGGTCGGCGACGATGTCGACCGCGCAGCTCGACGTGACGACCCAGTCGGCACGCGCCTTCACCGCCGCGCTGGTGTTGGCGTAGACGACGACGGTGCGGTCCGCATGCGCATCGCACCAGGCCGAAAACGCGTCGGCCGGGCAGCCCAGGTCGAGCGAGCAGGTCGCGTCGAGGTCGGGCATCAGCACGCGCTTGTCCATCGACAGCATCTTCGCCGTCTCGCCCATGAAGCGCACGCCGGCGACGACCAGCGTCGACGCCGGCTGGCGCGCGCCGAAGCGCGCCATCTCGAGCGAGTCCGAGACCATCCCGCCGCTGGCCTGAGCCAGATCCTGCAGATCGGGGTGGACGTAGTAATGCGCGACCAGCGTCGCGTCGGCCGCGCGCAGCAGCTCGCGGCATTCGTCGAGCAGCTCGGCGCGCCGCGCCGCGTCGGGTTCCTGCGGCACGCGCGCCCAGGCTTCGCGGGTGCCGCACGCCGGGGCGTCGAAGGCGACCGGGAAAGTGGCGACGGACATGGCGGTTCTCCGAATGGATGGGGCAGAAGCTCAGATGCCGGCGAAGCGCATCGAGAAATCGGTGGCGACGACGTCCTTCGTCAGCCTGCCGATCGATATGCGGTCGACTCCGGTTTCTGCAATGGCGCGCACGCTGTCGAGGTCGACCCCGCCCGACACCTCGAGCTCGGCGCGCCCGGCGTTGAGCGCGACCGCCTCGCGCAGGCGCGGCAGGTCCATATTGTCGAGCAGCACCATCGACGCGCCGGCGGCCAGCGCGTCGCGCAGCTGGTCGATCGTCTCGACCTCGATCTGCACGAACACGCCGGCGGGCGCCATCGCGGTGGCGCGCTGCAGCACCGCGGCAACGCCCCCGGCCGCGGCGATGTGGTTTTCCTTGATCAGGATGCCGTCGTACAGGCCGATGCGGTGATTGTGGCCGCCGCCGACGCGAACCGCGTATTTCTGCGCGATGCGCAGGCCCGGCAGCGTCTTGCGCGTATCGACGATGCGCGCGGCGGTGCCGCGCACCGCGTCGACGTACTGCGCGGTGCGCGTGGCCACGCCCGACAGCAGCTGCAGGAAGTTCAGCACGCTGCGCTCGGCGGTGAGCAGCGCGCGCGCCGGGCCGTGAAGCTCGAGCACGGTGTCGCCGGGCTGCAGCCGCGCGCCCTCGTCGCGCGCCCAGGTCGCGCGCAGCCGCGTGTCGACTTCGCGCAACACTGCGTCGGCCCACGGGCGGCCGCACAGCACCGCGGCTTCGCGCACGATCACGCGCGCCGCGCCCGACGCCTGTTCGTCGATCAGCCGGGCGGTCAGATCGCCGCTGCCGACGTCCTCGAGCAGGGCAAGCCGCGCGTCGCGGGCGGCGATTTCGGACAGGTCGGGCTGGGACATCGCGTGACGATTCTGGGCTGGGAAAAACGCCAGTTTAGGCCAGCTCGCGGCAGCGCGCCCCGGCGCGCCGGCACAGCCCCAGCGACGGCGCGCGGCGGATGCCGGGCGAAACTTGACCATTATCAACCCGGAAAATCGACGCTCGTCAAAAATGCTTGTTGACAACACGCGGTCGTGGGCAGCGGGTTCGCGTTAACCCCGAGTTGACACGGTTATATCAGTCGCCACTAATATTGAGACCGCTCAAGGCCTCCCGCCTCGTCCCAGGAGTCAGCATGGATACCGCCGTCGATTTCGCCCGCATTCCGCTCGACGCGCTGCGCCAGCGCGACCCTGTGCATGGCAAGCGCGTCGCCCACAGCGAAGTGCTCAACGCCTGGCGCGGCGCCGCCGACTGCCGCAACTGCGGCGTGCGGCGCATCGCCCTGTTCGGCGCGCTCGGCGCCGAGGACTTCGACGCCATTCACCAGGTGATCGACGACATGCAGTTCAGCGCTGGCCAGATGCTGTTCAACGAAGGCCGTCGCGGCGAGTGGCTGTATACGATCAAGACCGGCTTCGTCAAACTCGAGCGCGTGCTGTCCGACGGAACGCGCCGCATCACGCGGGTGGCCAAGCGCGGCGACCTGATCGGGCTCGAATCGTTCATCCAGCAGCCGTATATGCACCACGCCTCGGCGATCGGCGCGGTTCGCGTATGCCGCATCCCGGTCGACGTGATCCGCAAGCTCGAGGACCAGATTCCGAATCTGCGCCAGGAGTTTCTCGAGCGCTGGCACTCGGCGCTGCGCGACACCGACGAATGGGCGCTGCTGCTCGGTTCCGGGCCGATTCCGTCGCGCATGGCGCGACTGTTGCTGAAACTGGCCGAGCCCGAACTCAACGACACGATCACGCTGCCCAAGCGCAGCGACCTCGGCGCGATGCTCGGCGTCGCGCTGGAAACCGCCAGCCGCGTGATCGCCCAGTTCGAGCGCGACGGCCTGCTGGTGCACGTCGGCCCGCGCCTGTTCCGCGTCAACCGCGCGGCGCTCGACGCGCTGCACGCGCCGCGCAAGGCGGCGTGAACGGCGACCTCAGCCGGCGGCGTCGACCCAGCGCGTGATCGGCTCCCATTGCGCCAGGTCGCGTTCGACCTGGCGCGGGCTCAGGTCCCACAGCGTCAGCCCGTGCGCGGCCATGTGCGCATAGGCCGTCGTCGGTCGCAGCATGCCGAGCAGCTCATGGGGTTGGCGCGACAGGAACTCGCGCAGCTGCTCGGCGGCGCGCGTGCGCGGGTCGACGCGAACGCCGACCAGGCCGATCTTCAACTCGCGCAGCTTGCGCTGCGCCGCGATGCGGTCGATGAATTCCTGCGCCGCGTAGATGTCGAAGATCGACGGCTGCACCGGCACCAGCAAGCGGTCGGCGAGCCGCAGCACGTCGTCGAAACGCCAGCCGTGCAGTCCGGCCGGGGTGTCGATGACGACGTGGGTCGTGCCCTGCGGCGGCCGCGCGATGTAGTCGTGGTCGAGTTTCCAGGTCTCGATCGGCGCCGCCTGCGCGCTGCGCAGCGACAACCACAGCTTTGACGACTGCTGGCGGTCGGCGTCGCCGAGCATCACCTTGTGGCCGCGGCTGGCCCAGTATCCGGCCAGCTGGGTCGACAGCGTGGACTTTCCGACCCCGCCCTTGGGGTTGGCGACGACGACGACGGGCATGGATACCTCCGCGGCTGCTGAACAGTGCGAATTTACGGCGCCGGCGCGGGCGCCGACAAGGCCTGCCGGTCGACGACGCCGCGTGAACCTTGCCGGCGCGGCACAATGGATGCCGGTTTCAAGGCGACAGACGATGTTCAACCCGAGCAAAAACGAAGTCCGCAGCTTCTTCATCGACGCCTGGGCGCGCCGCGACGGCGTGCTCACGCCGCTGGAAACGCTGGCGGTGCGCTGGATCGAGCAGCATCCGGAATACCACGACGACCTCACGGCGCCCGATGCGCTGCAGCGCGACTGGGGCGTCGAACAGGGGCGCAGCAATCCCTTCCTGCATCTGTCGATGCACCTGTCGATCAGCGAGCAGGTGTCGATCGACCAGCCACCGGGTATTCGCCAGGCGTGCCAGTTGCTGGCCGCGCGCAGCAGCGAGCACGAGGCCCAGCACGCGGTGATGGAGTGCCTGGGCGAAATGCTGTGGCAGGCCCAGCGCAGCGGCCTGCCGCCCGACGGCGACGCCTACGTCGACTGCGTGCGTCGCCGCGCCACGCGCGACTGAAGGCGTGGCGCGGCGCGCCGAGGCGCCGGCGCCTCGCGCTCGCCCGCGTCAGGGCCGGCGCCGGTCGATGGTCAGCTTGACGCTGCCGCCGCGCCGGGTTTCGGCGCTGCCGTAGAGGTCGCCGCTGGCCGGCATCGCGTCGCCGCTGGCCGACAACCTGGCCTCGATCTGCAGCGGCCCCGAAATGCTCGACAGCGGATGCTGCGGATCCATCGAATTGGCGTCGCTCAAGGCCAGATCGGCCGGCAGCGACACGCCGGTCTCGCGCAGCGCGGCCACCGGCATGCGCTGGCCCGGCACACGCGCGATCAGGTACAGCGTGCGCCCGCCGGCGGCGGCGCGCAGCTGGGGCGCGATCGCAAGCTGCACGTGCAGCTGCGCCGGCGCGGCGGCGGCAGGCGAGCCGCCGGTGACAGGCGAGGCGCCACCGGCAGCGGCGACCCGGGTGACGGCCGCCGAGCTGCCGCCGCCCGGCGCCATCGCTGCGTCGGCGGCGCTGCTCAGCCCCAGGCGCCGGCGCACTTGCGCGATCACATTGGACAGGAACGCGGCGTCTTCGGAACCGGCCTCGACCAGGCGGCTGGCGTGCTCGAGCATCGGCAGTGCCTGCGCGTCCTCGCCGCGTTGCGCGGTCGCGTAACCCGCCAGCATCAGCGCCAGCACATTGTTCGGGTCGAGCGCGAGCGCCTGCCGCGCCAGCCGCTCGGGCTTGCCCAGCGGGCTGCCGTTGGCGGTCATGGCCAGCGCGTCGGCGTATTCGGCCAGCCAGCTGGCGTGACGCTGCAGCTGCGGGCCGATGTGGTCGTAGGCCTGCGCCGCCTTGTCGAACTCGCCAATCACGCTGTAGGAGCGGCCGAGCATGGCCCAGCCGGCCGGGTCGTCCGGATGCGTCGCCAGTTTGGCGGCCAGCGAATCGACCATCTTGCGCACTTCGGGTGGCGGCGTGGCGGCGCCGCCCTGGGCGGCCACGCTGGCCGCCGGCGTCGCGCCGTCGAGCGCACCCGGTGTGCCCAGCAGCACGTACAGCAGCGCGCCGCAGATCGGCACGATCAGCGCCAGCGCGACGATGGTCGGCGCGGCGCTGCCCGAACGCATCTGCTGCACCACCGGCGACGCATCCTCGAGCACGCGGCGCGACAGTTCATCGCGCGCGCGCTCGAACTCGGCTTCGCCCATCGACGCGCGATCGCGCTCGAGTGCGGCGAGTTCGTCGCGCAGCAGCCGGGCGTTGACCGCCGCGCGGTCGACCGTCGCGAGCTGGCCGCGACGCAACAAGGGCAACAGCAGGATCGACAGCACCACGACGGTCAGCGCCGCCGCGGCGAGCAGGAAGGGGGTCATTCCATATCTCCGTTCTGCGCCAGCAGCGCGCGCGCGCGCTCGATCTGCGCGGAGTCAAGCGGGGTGTCGGTGCGGCCTGCGCGCCGACGGATGATCAGCACCAGCGCGACCAGGCCGAGCGCCAGCAGCGCGAACGGCCCCAGCCACAGCGCCCAGGTCTCGGCGACGAAGGGCGGGCGGAAACGAACGTAGTTGCCGTAGCGCTCGACCAGGTAATCGGTGATCTGCTTGTCGCTTTCGCCGCGCTCGACCATCTGCAGCACCTGCCGGCGCAGATCGACGGCGAGCGTGGCTTGCGAGGCCGCCAGCGACTCGTCCTGGCACACCAGGCAGCGCAGGTTGCGCGTCAGCGCGAGCATGTGCTGCTCGGCCGCCTCGTTGTTGGCCAGCGGCCGGGCTTCGCCGGCCAGCGCCGGAAACGCCGCGGTCAGCAGCAGGATCAGGGCGATCAGGGTTTTCATTGCGAGAGCTTCCGGATCATCGGCAGCAGCTGGGTCTCCAGCGCGTGGACCGTCAGCGGGCCGATCTGCTTGTAGACGATGGTGCCGTTGCGGTCGATCAGGAAGGTTTCCGGAACGCCGTAGACGCCATAGTTGATGCCGATGTTGCCGCTGGGGTCGCCCGCGACC
>JAJZHH010000039.1 GCA_021804595.1 Pseudomonadota bacterium | reverse complement strand
CGACGGTGGCGAAGAACACCGCCAGCATCAGCAGCGGGTGGCGCACCGCGCGCCGCAGGCTGCGCGCGTATGCGGCGTGCAGCCGCACCCAGGCGCGCGCGGCCAGCGGCGCGCGCTCGCCCGGGCGCGGCACGGCCGGCGCGCGCAGCCAGCGCGACGCCAGCATCGGCGTCACGGTCAGCGAGACCAGCAGCGAAATGCCGATCGCCACCGACAGCGTGACCGCGAACTCATGGAACAGGCGCCCGACGATGCCGCCCATGAACAGCACCGGAACGAACACCGCGACCAGCGACAGGCTCATCGACAGCACCGTGAAGCCGACTTCGCGCGCGCCGCGCAGCGCCGCCGCCAGCGGCGCCATGCCGGCCTCGACGTGACGCATGATGTTCTCGAGCACGACGATGGCGTCGTCGACGACGAAACCGGTGGCGACGATCAGCGCCATCAGCGACAGGTTGTCGAGCGAGTAGCCGAGCAGCCACATCGCGGCGAAGGTGCCCACCAGCGACAGCGGTACCGCCAGCGCCGGAATCAGCGTCGCGCGCCCGTCGCGCAGGAACAGCCAGACGACGCCGACCACCAGCAGCACCGCCAGCACCAGCGTCGTGCCGACGTCGCGCAGCGACGCGCGTATCGTCGTCGTGCGGTCCGACAGCACGCGCACGTCAATGCCGGCCGGGATCGCCTGCTCGAGCTCGGGCAGCGCCGCCTTGACGCCGTCGACGGCGTCGATGATGTTGGCGCCGGGCTGACGGAACACGATCAGCAGCACCGCCGGCTGGCCATTGGCCAGCCCGGTGTTGTGGATGTCCTGCAGTCCCTGCTGCACGTCGGCGATCTGCGCCAGCCGGATCGGCGCCCCGTCCTTCCAGCCGACCACCACCTGCCGGTACTGCGCCGGCAGGCTCAGCGCGTCGTTGCTGCCGACCTGCCAGCGCCTGCGCGCGCCGTCGATCGCCCCCTTGGGCGCGTCGACGTTGGCCGCGGCGATCGCCTGGCGGATCTGCTCCAGCCCCAGCCCCATGCCGTTGACACGCGGCAGGTCGAGCTCGACGCGCACCGCCGGCAGCGCCGAGCCGCCGACGTTGACCTGGCCGATTCCAGGGAGCTGGGAAATCTTCTGCGCCAGGATCGTCGACGCCGCGTCGTACATCTGCGCCCGCGTCTGGCTCTTCGAGGTCAGCGCGATGATCATCACCGGCGCGTCGGCCGGGTTGACCTTGCGGTAGGTCGGATTGCCGGTCAGCCCGCTGGGCAGCAGCGGCTCGGCCGCGTTGATCGCCGCCTGCACTTCGCGCGCCGCGGCGTCGATGTCCTTGGACAGGGCGAACTGCAGGATGATGCGGGTCGACCCCAGCGTGCTGCTCGAGGTCATCTGCGTGACGCCGGCGATGGTGCCCAGCGCGCGCTCCAGCGGCGTGGCGACGGTGGCGGCCATCACCGCCGGGCTGGCACCGGCGAGCTGGGCCTGCACCGTGATGGTCGGAAAGTCGACCTGCGGCAGCGGCGCCACCGGCAACTGGCGCAGCGCGATGATGCCGGCGGCCAGCACCGCCAGCGCGAGCAGGCTGGTGCCGACCGCGCGCCGGATGAACAGCGCGGAGACGTTCACGCGCGGTCCCCGGCGCCGCGCGCGTCGCCGAAGCGGCGCTCGCGCCACGCCGCGACCCGGCGCGCGACACGGTCGAAGGCGAGGTAGATCACCGGCGTGGTGAACAGCGTCAGCAGCTGCGACAGCGCCAGCCCGCCGATCAGGCTGATGCCCAGCGGCTGGCGCAGCTCGGCGCCCATGCCGCCGCCGACGACCAGCGGCACCGCGCCGAACAGCGCGGCGAAGGTCGTCATCAGGATCGGACGCAGCCGCAGGCGTGCGGCCTGCACCATCGCCGCTTCCGCGCCCAGCCCCTGGCGGCGCTGGGCGTCGAGCGCGAAGTCGACCATCAGGATCGCGTTCTTCTGCACGATGCCGATCAGCAGCACGATGCCGATGATCGCGATCACGGTCAGCTGGTGGCCGCTGGCGAGCAGCGCCAGCAGCGCGCCGATGCCGGCCGACGGCAGCGTCGACAGGATCGTCACCGGGTGGATGTAGCTCTCGTAGAGCACGCCGAGCACGACGTACATCGTCGCCACCGCGGCGAGCAGCAACCACAGCTCGTTGCGCAGTGCGGCCTGGAATGCCGCCGCGGCGCCCTGGAACGCAAGGGTCGTGGCCGGCGGCAGCGGCGCCGCGCGCACGGCCTGCCCGATCGCCGTCACCGCCGCCCCCAGCGAAGCCCCCGGCGCCAGCTCGAACGACAGCAGCGTGGCCGGGAACTGCCCCAGGTGATCGAGCGCCAGCGGCGTGTGCCGCTGCTCGATGCGCGCGACGGCGCTCAGCGGCACCACGCGACCGCCGGCGCCGCTCAGGTAGATGCGATCGAACGCGTCGAGTGCATCACCGGCACGCTGCCGCATGGCCAGCACCACGCGGTATTGCGCCGACTGCGTGAACACGGTCGACACCAGGCGCTGGCCGAAGGCGTCGTACAGCGCGGCGTCGACCGCGGCCATCGTGATGCCCAGACGCGCCGCGACGTCGCGATCGACCACCACGTAGGCCTGCAGGCCGTCGACCTGCAGGTCGCTGGTCACCGCGCGCAGCTGCGGCAGGCGGCGCAGGCGCGGCAGCAGCGTGGCCACCGCACGCTCCAGGTCGGCCTGGCTGGTCGCGCTCAGCGTGAACTGGTAAGGGTAGCGGCTGGCGATGTCGTCGATGTTCAGGTCCTGCACCGGTTGCATGAACAGCTCGACCCCCGGCACTTGTGCGGCCAGCCGGCGCAGCCGCTCGATGACCACGCCGACGCGATCGCCGCGCTGCGCCAGCGGCTTGAGGCTGATCAGCAGCCGCCCGCTGTTCATCGTCACGTTGCTGCCGTCGATGCCGGCCACCGCGGCGACGCTGGCCACCGCCGGATCGCGCGCCAGCGCCTGCGCCAGCGCGCGCTGGCGCTGCTGCGTGGCGGCGAACGACGCCGACTGCGGCGCCAGCGTCGTGCCCTGGATCAGTCCGGTGTCCTGCACCGGGAAGAAACCCTTCGGGATCCACGCATACAGCGCGGCGGTCAACGCCAGGGTGCCGACGGCGGCGCCCAGCACCGCCGGCTGGTGGCGCAGCACCCAGCGCAGCGCCGACGCGTAGGCCTCGGCCAGGCGCTCGAAGGCGCGGCCGCTGGCGCGGAACAGCCGCCCCTGGCGCGACTCGGGAACCTGGCGCAGCAGCCGCGCCGACAGCATCGGCGTGAACGTCAGCGACACCGCGGCCGAGATCACGATCGCCACCGCCAGCGTGATGGCGAATTCGCGGAACAGGCGGCCGACGACGTCGCCCATGAACAGCAGCGGGATCAGCACCGCGATCAGCGAGAAGGTCAGCGAGATGATCGTGAAGCCGATCTGCGCGGCCCCCTTGAGCGCGGCGCGCAGCGGCGGCTCGCCGTCCTCGATGTGGCGCGAGATGTTCTCGATCATCACGATCGCGTCGTCGACGACGAAGCCGGTGGCGATGGTCAGCGCCATCAGCGTCAGCGTGTTGATCGAGAAGCCGAACAGGTACATGGCGCCGAACGTGCCCACCAGCGCCACCGGCACCGCGGTGGCCGGAATGAAGGTCGCGCGCGCGCTGCGCAGGAACACGAAGATCACCAGCACGACCAGCACCACCGCGAGCAGCAGCTCGAAGCTGACGTCGGCGATCGCCGCGCGTATCGTCACCGTGCGGTCCGACAGCACCTGCAGCCGCGCCGCGCCCGGCAGCTGCGCGCGCAGCTCGGGCAGCAGCGCGTGGATCGCGTCGACCACCTGGATCACGTTGGCGCCGGGCTGGCGCTGCACGTTGATGACGATGCCGGGGCGACCGTCGACCAGCGCGCCCTGCCAGGCGTTCTCGGCCGCGGTGCGCACCGTGGCGACGTCGCCCAGCCGCACCGGCGCGCCGTTGACCCAGGCCACGATCAGCGCGGCGTAGGCCTGCGGGCTCTGCAACTGGTCGTCGGCGTCGATGGTGAACGACTGCTGCGCGCCGTCGATGCTGCCTTTCGGGCTGTTGACGTTGGCCGCGACGATCGCGCTGCGCACCGCGTCCAGCCCCAGGCCGAGCGCGGCCAGCCGGCGCGCGTCGACGTCGATGCGCACCGCCGGCTTGTGCCCGCCGGCCAGCGTGACCAGGCCGACACCGGCAACCTGCGACAGCTTCTGCGACAGCCGCGTGTCGGCCAGGTCGTAGAGCTGGGTCAGCGGCAGGCTGGCCGAGGTCAGCCCCAGGCTGATCACCGGCGCGTCGGCCGGATTGACCTTGGCGTAGATCGGCGGCTGCGGCAAGTCCGCCGGCAGCACGCTGGACGCGGCGTTGATCGCCGCCTGCACCTCCTGCTCGGCGACGTCGAGCGGCAGCGCGAGGTCGAAGCGCAGCGTGATGACCGACGCGCCGCCCGAGCTGACCGACCACATCTGCGCCAGCCCCGGCATCTGCCCGAACTGGCGCTCCAGCGGCGACGTCACCGCCGAGCCCATCACGTCGGGGCTGGCGCCCGGGTACAGCGTCGTGACCTGGATCGTCGGATAGTCGACTTCGGGCAGCGCGGCCTGCGGCAGCAGCTTCAAGCCGACGTAGCCGGCGACCAGCACCGCGATCATCAACAGCGTGGTCGCGATCGGGCGCAGGATGAACAGGCGCGACGGGCTCGGCCGCTGCGCCTCATCGTGCCGAGCCCCGTGCATCGCCGCGTCGTGCGCCGCGCCGTGCCCCTCGGAGCGCTCCATGCTCAGCCCGCCCCGCCGGCGCGACGCGCGTGCGCAGCCGCGGCGGCGCGCGGCCGCGCCGCCTGCGCGGCGTCGCCCGGCGCTCGCGCCGGCACGACGTGCACGACGGCACCGTCGTGCAGCCGGTCGAGGCCGTCGGTGACGACCTGCTCGCCAGGGCTCAACCCGGCGGTGATCTGGGTCAGCCCGGAGTCGGCGGCGCCGGTGCTGACGCGGCGCAGCGCGACCTTGTCGCCGGCGCCGATCACGTAGACATAGGTCCCGGGCGCACCGACCGCCACCGCCGTGGTCGGCACGACGACGGCGCCGACCACGGTGCGCAGCAGCACGCGCACGTCGACGAACTGGTTCGGGTACAGCGCCAGGTCGCGGTTGGCGAACTCGGCGCGCAGCATCAGCGTGCCGGTCGAGGCATCGATGCGGTTGTCGGCCGCGTACAGGCTGCCTGCGGCCAGTTCGTGGCTGCGCGTCGAATCCCAGGCCTGCACCTGCGGGCGACGACCGGCGCGCAGCGCCTCGAGCACCGGCGGCAGCTGCTGCTGCGCCAGCGAGAAGGCGACGTCGATCGGCTGCACCTGGGCGATCACCGCGACCGGCGTGGCGCCGGCGCCGGCGGTGGACGTCGACGTCGACGTCGCGCCGGCGGCGCCGATCGCGCCATTGGTCGACACCATGTTGCCGGCGTCGACCGGACGCAGTCCGGCCAGCCCGGCCACCGGCGCGGTGATGCGCGTCCAGCTCAGCTGCAGCGCGGCGTTGTCGACCGCGGCCTGCGCCGCCTGCGCCGCCGCCGCCAGCTGCGCCACGGTGGCACGCTGGTCGGCGACCTGCTGCGCGGCGATCGAATTCTGCGTCAGCAAGGTCTCGTAGCGCGCCAGGTCGTCGCGCGCTCCGGCCAGCTGCGCGCGCGTCTGCGCGGCCTGCGCGCGCGCCTGCTCGAGCGCGATGCGCAGCGGCGCCGGGTCTATCGTCGCCAGCAGCTGGCCGCGCCTGACCAGCTGGCCCGGCCGGTAGTCGACACTTTGCAGCAGGCCGCCGACGCGCGGCATGACGTTGACCAGTGCGCGCGGCGTCACCGTGCCCAGTGCGCCGAGCCACACCGGCAGATTCTCGCGCCGCGCCGTCGCTGCCGTGACCGGCTGCGGCGGCGCCGCGTGCGCGCGCGCGTCCGGCAGCCGCTGCGCATGGCCGACCAGGGCATGGCCGAGCAGCGCCGCGGCCAGCAGCGCGCCCACCGGACCCAGCAGGCGCGACAGGCGGTGCGACGAACGGCGTGAAACGGGCGAGTGGGCGGAGGACATGGGAACGTAGCGGAAATGGATGCGACGGGAACCTGGCGCGCTCATGATCATCGAGGTCGGTGTCGGCCGCGTGTGGGTCGCATGTCGAAACATTGCTGCACCCTTCGGCGCGCCTGTATTCTCCATCAAGCACTTCACCGGAGGTCCCCGTGCACGACGCCCCCCCTGCCGCCATCGCCCCCCTGCCGGCCGCGCTGGCCGATGCACTCGCCGCGCGTTTCGGCGATGGCTTCAGCACCGCGCGCGCGGTGTGCGAGCAGCACGGTCGCGACGAATCGCCGTTCGACGCGGCGCCGCCACAGGGCGTCGTGTTCTGCACCTCGACCGCCGACGTCGTCGACGCCGTCGCGCTGTGCGCGGCGCACGCGGTGCCGGTGATCGCGTTCGGCGCCGGCTCGTCGCTCGAAGGCCATCTGCTCGCGGTGCACGGCGGCATCACGCTCGACCTGTCGCGCATGAACCAGGTGCTCGAAGTCGCCGCCGACGACATGCTCGCCACCGTGCAGGCCGGGGTCACGCGGCTGCAGCTCAACGACGAGCTGCGCCACAGCGGCCTGTTCTTTCCGATCGACCCCGGCGCCGACGCGACGCTGGGCGGCATGACGGCAACGCGCGCCAGCGGCACCAACGCGGTGCGCTACGGCACCATGCGCGACAACGTGCTGGCGCTGACCGTGGTGCTGGCCGACGGCCGCCTCGTGCGCACCGGCACACGCGCACGCAAGAGCAGCGCCGGCTACGACCTGACGCGCCTGTTCGTCGGCAGCGAAGGCACGCTGGGCATCGTCACCGAAGTCACCGTCAGGCTGCATCCGCAGCCGGCGGCGGTTGCCGCCGCGGTGTGCTCGTTCGCCGACGTCGCCGGCGCGGTCGACTGCACGATCGCGCTGATCCAGGCGGCGATCCCGATCGCGCGCTGCGAGCTGATGGACGCGCACGCGGTGCGCGCGGTCAACGCCCACGATCGCCTCGGCCTGCCCGAGCAGCCGCTGCTGCTGATGGAGTTCCACGGCTCGGCCGCCGGCGTGCGCGAGCAGGCGCAGGCGGTGCAGGCGCTGGCTGCCGAACACGGTGGCTCCGACTTCGCCTGGGCCGACACGCCCGAAGAACGCAGCCGGCTGTGGAAGGCGCGCCACCACGCCTACCTGTCGGCGCTGCAGACGCGACCCGGCTGCCGCTGCGTGACCACCGACACCTGCGTGCCGATCTCGCGACTGGCCGAGTCGATCAACGCGACGGTGGCCGAGGCCGACGCCAGCGGCCTGCCCTATTTCATCGTCGGCCACGTCGGCGACGGCAATTTCCACGTCGGCTACCTGATCGATCCGCGCCGGCCCGACGAACGCGAACGGGCCGAACGGCTCAACGCGCAGTTGGTGCGGCGCGCGCTCGCGCTGGGCGGAACCTGCAGCGGCGAGCACGGGGTGGGGCTGCACAAGCAGCAGTTCCTGCGCGAGGAAGCCGGCGACGACGCGATCGAGCTGATGCGCGCGATCAAACAGGCGCTGGATCCTTTGCAGATCCTGAACCCAGGCAAGATCTTCGTCTAAAAATACCCAAAACCGCCGTTCATCCACGCTAAATCCCGGAAAAGCCGCAAGGCCAAAGCTGGACAACACCGCGTCGCTGCGCCAGACTGCGCCAATGCTCGTGAGCTGCACCGTCCAAACTTGGTTGCGCTGCCGCGCCGATGCCGCGTTCGATCTGACTTTCGATGCGCAGCGTTTCCCGGCCTTGTTCCGCGGCTTCGGCCTGATTCCGCCGATCGACTCGGTGAGCCCGCGCGGCGCGCACCTGCGCCGCATCGTCGTGCGCGGCGGCGGCGGGTTCGACGAATGGGTCACGTCAGCGCAGCGCCCGCGGCATGGGCCGGGCTGGCACGCCTATTTGCTGCACGACTTCCAGGCCCCGCTGCGTTGGCTGCTGCGTGGCGCGGACGCGTGCTGGACCTTCGCCCCCGACGGCGAAGGCTGCCGCGTCAGCTGGCGCTATGCCTTCGCGCCGCGCTCGCGCTGGACTGCGCCGCTGGCCGCGGCCCTGCTGCACGCGCAGATGCGCCCGGCGATGCGGCGTTGCCTGCACGCGATCGAAAGCGAACTCGCGCAGTCGCAATCGTTCTGAACGGCGTCGATTCGCCATGGAAAAGTACCTGCTCCTGGGCCTCGCACCGGTGTTTCTTGGCTGCATCGCGTTCGAATTCCTGTATTTGAGACGGCGCGCAATGAACAGCTACAGCTGGGCCGACGTCAGCTCGAATGCCGCGCTGGCGCTGATGCAGCAGGCCGGCAGCCTGCTTGTCGCCGCGCCGCTGCTGTGGCTGATGCAGCGCATCCACGCCCACCGCCTGTTCGAGCTGGCGCCGGGCTGGACGACGCTGGCGCTGCTGGTCGTCGCGCAGGACCTGGCCTATTACTGGCAGCACCGCGCGAGCCACCGCATCCGCTGGATGTGGGCCTCGCACGTGACCCACCACTCGTCGCCGCGGCTGAACCTGTCGACGGCGTTCCGCCAGAGCCTGACCTACCCGCTGTCCGGCGTCTGGCTGTTCAGCCTGCCGCTGGTGTGGATCGGTTTCACGCCGACCCAGGTGGTGACGATGGGCGCGCTGAACCTGGCCTATCAGTTCTTCGTGCACACCGAAACCGTGCGCAGCCTGGGCTGGCTCGAAGCGGTGATGAACACGCCGTCGCACCACCGCGTGCACCACGCCTGCAACGAACGCTACCTCGACCGCAACTACGCCGGCATCTTCATCGTCTGGGACCGCCTGTTCGGCACCTTCACGCCCGAGCGCGAGCGCTGCGTGTACGGCCTGGTGCATCCGCTGCACAGCCACAACCCGCTGCGGCTGACTTTCCACGAATGGATCGCGATGCTGCGTGACGCACGCCTCGCGTCGGGAGCACGCGCGCGACTGCTCCAGCTGTTCGGCCCGCCGGAACGGGCGCTGGACGGCGGCGCGCCGATGGCGCCGAACTGAACGCCGACGCCGCCGACTCGCGTCGACGCGCGGTCAGCCTGGCGTCGGCTCGTGCTGATAGAGTGTGAGCCGTCGCTTCAGACCGTCCGCTCCGATGCCGCCACCGTCCGCTCCAGGCGACCCGCCGCCGCGCCGCGCCGGAGGGCGACGCGTCCTGCTGCTGCCCGCCGCGCTCGCGCTGATCGCGCTCGACGTCGGCGCTGCGCGCATCGCGCACGGTGCCGCGTGGCGTGCCTTGCGCGATGCGCTGCTGCTCGCTGCGCTGCCTGTGGCGACGCGCCTCGGCGCCACGCTGCGCGCGCGGCGCAGCGAGCGCGGTGCGGCGCCTGCGTCGACGACGCCCGACGTGGCCGAGGCGCCGCTCGACGCGCTGACCGGCCTGCCGCAGCGTGAGGCCTTCGAGACCGCGCTGTCGGCCGCCGGCGCGCAGCTCGCCGACGGGCGACAGCTCGCGGTGATGGCGCTCGACCTGTATCAGTTCGGCGATTTCAACCAGCGCTGGGGTCACGATTGCGGCGACGCGCTGCTGCGCGAACTCGCCGCCCGGCTGCGCGCGCTGCCCGGCGAGGCGCTGCTGGCGCGGGTCGGCGCCGATGCCTTCGCGCTGGCGTGGAGCGATCTCGAGGCGTCGGCGGTCGAGGCGCGCATGACCCAGGTGCTGGGCACGCTGAAGGCGTCGTTCGAGGTCGGCGGCCGCGCCCATGCGGTCACGGCCGCGCTCGGCGTCGCGCTCTACCCGGCCGATACGACGCAAGTCGAGGCCCTGCTCGGGCTGGCCGAAGCGGCGTTGTTCAACCGCGCTCAGCGCCTGCTCGGCGACGTCACCACCGAGCTCGACCCCTACGGAGAGCTCAGCGCCGAGCTGATGCGCTGGGCCGGGCGCTTCCTGCGCCGTCGTGCCAGGCATCTGGCCGAGGCCTTCTACACGCGGCTGCGCGGCGAAGAGTCCAGTCGCCGCCTGCTCGATCTGCTCGGCGACGACGGCGTCGAGCACCTGCAACGCAAGCAGGAGAGCTACCTGCTGCAGCTGCTCGGCGCCGAGCTGGACGCCGAGTGGCACGCGCAGAAGGCTGCGCATCTGGGCCATCTGCACGCGGTGGTCGGCGTGCCGGCACGCGCGCTGGTCGCGGCCACCAGCTGGTACCAGCTGACACTGACCGATCTGTGCCAGCGCATCCCGGGCCGGCTGAGCCAGCGCCAGCTGCTGGTGCGAACGATCAGCCGGCGGCTCGAGATCGACCTGACGCTGCAGACCGAAGCGGCGCAGGCGCTGCAGCTCGATCTGCAAAAGCGCCTGCAGCGGCTCGCGGTCGAGATGCGCGGCGCGCAGCGCTGGGCCGAAGTGATGGACGCGACGCTGGACATGATCCGGCACTGGCCTTTTCTCGGTTTCTGCGCGTTCTATACGCAGGACGCGCACGGCGAGTTCGTGCTCGAGGCGCGCACGTCCGGCTACGACGCCCTCGCCCCGGCCATGCAGGAAGCCGGTGGCGACGCGCAGGCGCAGCCGGCGCTGCTCAGCAGTTGGTCGAGCGGGCGGCTGGAGACCGCCAGCGGCGCCGGCGCGCTGCACGCGGCGGCGCCGGCACTGGCCGCGGCGCTGGCCCAGGGCGGCCTGCGCAGCGCCGCGGCGTTGCCGATCGACGACGGCCAGGGTCGCATCCAGGCGGTGATCATGATCTACGGCCGGCTGCCGAACCAGTTCGACACGCCGTGGATGAGCGACCTGCTGCTGAACCTGCAGCAGACGCTGTCGCAAACCGTGCACGCACTGCGCCAGGCGACGCCGCCGCGAGTCAGCGCCGACGATCGTGCGCTGTGGCGCCGCCGCCTGTTCGACGGCGGCTTGACGATGCATCTGCAGCCCATCGTCAGTCTGGCCGACCGCCGTTGCGTCAAGGTCGAGACGCTGGCCCGGCTGCAGCTGGCCGACGGCCGCCTGATCGCTCCGGGTCAGTTCCTGCCCGTGCTCAGCGATCAGGAGCTGAACCGGCTGTTCATCGAAGGCCTGCACCGCTCGCTCGACCATCTGGAAACGCTGCAACGCGATGGCCTCGAGCTCGCGCTGTCGTTCAACCTGCCGCCGGGCACGCTGCGCCACCGCGATTGCCTGCAATGGATACGCAGCGCGCTGGCGCCGCGCCACATCGAGCCGTGGCGGGTGACCTTCGAGCTGCTCGAGAACGAGGACATCGCCGACCAGCAGAGCTATACGCGCGCGATCCTCGGCCTGCACGAGCTCGGCGTGAAGCTGGCGATGGACGACCTCGGCTCGGGCTACAGCAGCCTGCAGCGGCTGCGCACGTTGCCGTTCGACCTGGTCAAGATCGACCAGGGCCTGTTGCACGCCGCCGAGCTCGCGCCGCAGCGCTCGATCGCGCTGCTCGGCGCGCTGGTGCGGCTGGCGCACGGATTGAACCTGAGCGTGGCCATCGAAGGTGTGGAAACCGATGAGCGCATCGAACTGGCGCAGATTCTCGGTGCCGACCTGGCGCAGGGCTACGCGCTGGCGCGGCCGATGCCGGCTGCCGAACTGCCGGGCTGGCTCGGCACGCAGGGGCGTCCGCGCCCGCCGCACGCGGCGAGCACGCGCATGGGCGCACTGGCCGCGCACTGGCAGTGGGAGCAGGGAGACCAGGACGCCGCGGCGCCCGACCCGAGCCGCGCCCACCTGCACTGCGCGGTGGGCCAGTTCATCGCGCTGCACGGGCTGCAGCACACCCGGATGGCGGCGCACCACGCCGAAATGCACCTGCAGGCGAGAACGGGTGGCGTGCACGGCGCCGCGTATCTGCACGCCCGCGACGCCTTCTACGCCGAAATGCTGGCGCTCGACGTTGACGCCACCGACGCACTGCTGCTGACCTGAAAACGGCCGAACTGCGACAATGTTGCGCTGCACCGGCTGGGGACGGACCCGATGTCGCGCCGGCCCGGGCTGGGTTAAGTTCGGATTCGGCTCCGACACCCCTACGCCAGAACAAGACAAGACGCGCCGCACCCCATCCCAAGCCCCGTTTCACGAACCCGATCCCGCCATGAACGACCCGATCGCGCCCGACGCCGCGCGGCAGTCCGAAGTGCTCGCCGCGCTGTCGGCGGTGCTGCCTGCGTCCTGCCTGCTGTGGCACAGCGCCGACGTCACCCCCTACGAATGCGACGGCCTGGCCGCGTACCGCCAGCGCCCGCTGCTGGTCGCGCTGCCCGAAACCGAGGCGCAGGTCGCCGCGGTGCTGCGCGTATGCCATCACCTGAAAGTCCCGGTGGTCGCGCGCGGCGCCGGCACCGGACTGTCGGGCGGTGCGCTGCCGAACGCGCAGGGCGTGCTGCTGGTGCTGTCGCGCTTCAACCGGATCAAGCACATCGACCCGCTCGCACGCACCGCGACCGTCGAGTGCGGCGTTCGCAACCTGGCGATTTCCGAGGCTGCGGCGAAGCACGGCCTGTACTACGCGCCCGACCCGTCGAGCCAGATCGCCTGCACCATCGGCGGCAACGTGGCCGAGAACTCGGGCGGCGTGCACTGCCTCAAGTACGGGCTGACGGTGCACAACGTGCTGCAGGTGCGCGGCTACATGGTCGACGGCGAGCCGCTGACGGTCGGCAACCTGGCCGGCGACAGCCCGGGCCCCGACCTGCTCGCCGCAGTGATCGGCAGCGAAGGCATGCTGATGGTCGTCACTGAAGTGACGGTCAGGCTGATCCCGAAGCCGCAGCTGGCGCGCTGCATCATGGCCAGCTTCGACGACATCCGCCGCGCCGGCGACGCCGTGGCCAGCCTGATCGCCGCCGGCATCATCCCGGCCGGGCTGGAAATGATGGACAAGCCGATGACCGCGGCGGTCGAGGACTTCGTGCACGCCGGCTACGACCTCGACGCCGAAGCCATCCTGCTGTGCGAATCCGACGGCACCCCCGAGGAAGTCGACGAAGAGATCGCTCGCATGCGCGAGGTGCTGTCGGCCTGCGGCGCCACCGCGATGCGCGTCAGCGCCGACGAGGGCGAGCGGCTGCGCTTCTGGAGCGGACGCAAGAATGCGTTCCCGGCCAGCGGACGCATCTCGCCCGACTACTACTGCATGGACGGCACGATCCCGCGCCGTCGCGTCGCCGACATGCTGCTGGCGATCCAGGACATGGAGCGCAGCTTCAGCCTGCGCTGCGTCAACGTGTTCCACGCCGGCGACGGCAATCTGCACCCGCTGATCCTGTTCGACGCCAACCAGCCCGGAGAACTCGAACGCGCCGAAGCGTTCGGCGCGCGCATCCTCGAGACCTGCGTCGAGATGGGCGGCTCGATCACCGGCGAGCACGGCGTCGGGCTGGAGAAGATCGACTCGATGTGCGTGCAGTTCAGCGCCGCCGAACTCGAGCAGTTCCGCGCGCTGCGCCGGGCCTTCGACCCCGCCGAGCAGCTCAATCCGGGCAAGAACATTCCGAGCCATGCGCGCTGCGCCGAGTACGGCAAGATGCACGTGCGCGCCGGGCGCCTGCCCTTCCCCGATCTGCCGCGCTTCTGACTGACGCGCGCCCCCTTGGTGAGAACGTCTTGAAGACCCACGACATCCTGGCCGCGCTGCAGGAGCAGGTGCGCGCCGCGGCCGCCGGCGGCGGCCGCCTGCACGTGCGCGGCGGCGGCAGCAAGAGCTGGCTGGCGCCGGCGAGCCGCGGCGACGCGCTCGATCTGCGCGAACTGCGCGGCATCGTCAGCTACGAGCCGACCGAGCTGGTGGTCAGCGTGCGTGCCGGCACGCCGCTGGCCGAGCTCGAGGCGGCACTGGCCGAACGCGGGCAATGCCTTCCGTTCGAGCCGCCACGCTTCGCACGCGACGGCGCGCAGGCCACCGTCGGCGGCATGGTCGCCGCCGGCCTGTCGGGCCCCGGGCGCCTCGGCGCCGGACCGGCGCGCGACTACGTGCTCGGCGCCTCGCTGCTCAGCGGCCGCGGCGAACTGCTCGCCTTCGGCGGCCAGGTGATGAAGAACGTCGCTGGCTACGACGTGTCGCGGCTGCTGGTCGGCTCGCTGGGCACGTTGGGCGCGATCGTCGAGGTTTCGCTGAAGGTGATGCCGCACACGCCGGCCGAAGCGACGCTGCGCTTCGAGATGAACAAGGAGCGCGCGATCGAGCAGGTCAACGCCTGGTGTGCGCAGCCGCTGCCGATTTCGGCCAGTGCCTGGTGGCGCGACGACGCCGGCCGCGACCTGCTGCACCTGCGGCTGCGCGGCGCCGCCGCCGCGGTCGACGCGGCCCAGCGCCGCCTCGGCGGCGAGGTGCTCGAGGCGGCCGCCGCGCGACAGCTGTGGCAGGACCTGCGCGAACAGACCCACCCGTGGTTCGCGCCGACCTGGGCGCAACCCGGCGCGGCCGGCGAGGCGCTGTGGCGGCTGGTGGTGCCGCCGACCACGCCGCCGCTGAAGCTGCAGGGCGAGCTGCTGCTCGAATGGGGCGGCGCGCAGCGCTGGCTGCGTACCGCACTGCCGGCGTCGGTGATGCACGAGGCCGCGGCCGCGGCCGGCGGTCATGCGCTGCGCCTGCGCTCAAGCGACTCGGGCGAGCCCGCGCTGCCGGCTCCGTCGCCGGCGCTTGAACGCCTTCACGCCCGCGTCAAGCAGTCGTTCGACCCGCACGGCGTGTTCCCGAGCCTGTTCTCCAGCCACTGAGCCGCGCATGGAAACCCGCCTGACCCCCGAATTCGCCGCGTCCGCCGACGGCCGCGCCGCCGAAGCCATTCTGCGCGCTTGCGTGCACTGCGGTTTCTGCACCGCGACCTGCCCGACCTATCAACTGCTCGGCGACGAGCTCGACGGCCCGCGCGGCCGCATCTACCAGATCAAGCAGGTGCTCGAAGGCGCGACGCCGACGCGCAGCACCCAACTGCACCTCGACCGCTGCCTGACCTGCCGCAGCTGCGAGACGACCTGTCCGTCGGGCGTGCGCTACGGCGCGCTGGTCGACATCGGCCGCCGCGTCGTCGAGGCGCGCGTGCCGCGCCCGCTGGGCGAGCGCGCGCGCCGCTGGCTGCTGCGCGAAGGCCTGAGCTCGCGGCTGTTCGCGCCGGCGCTGCGCGTTGGCCGCGCGCTGCGCGCGCTGGCGCCGGCATCGCTGCACGACAAGCTGGCGCCGCCGCGCGACGCCGGCGCCTGGCCGCAGCGCAGCCATGCACGTCGCGTGCTGATGCTGGCCGGCTGCGTGCAGCCGGCGATGGCGCCGAACATCAACGCGGCGACCGCGCGCGTGCTCGACGCACTCGGCGTGCAGGTGCTGCAGCCGCCCGGCGCCGGCTGTTGCGGCGCCATCCGCCAGCATCTGTCGGACCACGACGGCGCACGCGCCGACATGCGCCGCAACATCGACGCCTGGTGGCCGTCGATCGCCGCCGGCGAAGTCGACGCGATCGTGGTCAACGCGTCGGGCTGCGGCGTGCAGGTCAAGGACTACGGCCGCGAGCTGGCCGACGACCCGGCGTACGCCGAGCGCGCCGCGCGCGTCGCGGCGCTGGCGCGCGACCCCATCGAGCTGATCGACGCGCAGCAGCTCGCCGCCGTCGTACGCCGGCTGCCGGTGCGCGAAGTCGCATGGCACGCGCCATGCACGCTGCAGCACGGCCAGCGGCTGGGCGGGCGCGTCGAGGCCTTGCTGCGCGCGATCGGCGCTCAGGTCTCGATTCCGGAGGAGAGCCACTTGTGCTGCGGCTCCGCCGGGACGTATTCGGTGCTGCAACAGGCGCTGTCGAAACAATTGCGCGAACGCAAGCTGCACCATCTGGCCGCCGGCTCGCCGCAACGCGTGCTGTCGGCCAACGTCGGCTGCATCCAGCACCTGCAAGGCGGCACGCCGATGCCGGTGCAGCACTGGCTCGAGTACGTCGACGAGGCCTTGCGCAGCTGAGCCGCGGCAGCGCCCGGTCGCGCCGCCTTCAGCCCGCGGCCAGCGCCATCTCGATGTCGTCGCGCAGCGCGTCGGGCTGGGTCTGCGGCGCGTAGCGCCGGATCACCTGGCCGTCGCGGCCGACCAGGAACTTGGTGAAGTTCCATTTGATCGCCTCGGTGCCGAGCACGCCGCTGGCTTCGTCCTTCAGCCAGCGCCACAGCGCGTCGGTGTGCGCACCGTTGACGTCGATCTTGTCGAAGATCGGGAACTCGACGCCGTAGTTGACGCTGCAGAAACGCGCGATCTGCTCGGCGCTGCCGGGTTCCTGGCCGCCGAACTGATTGCACGGAAACGCCAGCACGACGAAGCCGCGGTCCCGGTAGGCGTGGTACAGCGCCTGCAGCCCGGCGTACTGCGGCGTGAAACCGCAGGCGCTGGCGGTGTTGACGATCAGCAGCACCTGGCCGCGCCACTCACCGAGCTCACGTGGGGCGCCGGACATGTCGCGCACGCTGAAATCGAACACCGAACGCGGCGTCGCGCCGCCTGCCGCCTTGCTCATCGCCTGACCCTCCTCAGCGCATCCACCCCGCCCGCGGCCGGCGTGTCCACGCCGCCGTCGGCCTCGCCAGCCCCGGCGCGCGCGGCGAGCAGCACCGCGAGCACGATCAGGCTACCACCGACGGCGGCCCGCACGCTTGGCGTGGACACGCCCAACGCGATCGCACTGCCCGCCGCGACGACGATTTCGGCATTCATCACCAGCGCTGTCAGATTGGCCGGCAGCCGGGTGGCGCCGTACTGCAAGGCCAGGTTGGCACCCAGCAGCGCCACGCCGAACAAGGCGACGCCGCCGATCCAGGCGCCCGGCGCCGGTGGCGCGGCACCGACACCGGCCACGGCCAGGCCGACGGCCAGCGTGCCGGCGACCAGCGGTCCGCCGGCGAACATCGCCAGCGCGCGCGCCGCGGCCGGCTGCGCGGCGTGTTTGCGCAGCAGCACGTTGTTCAGCGCAAACGCGGCTCCGCCGAGCAACCCCAGCCAGTCACCCGCGCCTTGCGGCCAGGGCCAGCTGCCACGGCCCGGCCACAGCACGCACAGCGCGCCGCCCAGCCCGAGCAGCATGCGCCACACGCCGCCGCGCCCGGCGCGCTCGCCGAGCAGCACGCGCGCCAGCACCATCGCCCACACCGGCATGAGGTAGAACAGCAGCACGACACGCACGACGTCGCCGAGCGTGACACCGAGGTTGAACGCCGCGTTGGTCGCCCCTGACGCCAGCGCGATGCCCAGCAGTTGCGGCGCCCGCCACAATTGCACGATGGCGCGAGGCCGCGCCGCCGCGACCACCACCGCACACAGCGCATAGCTCAGCGCGGTGCTCCACAGCGCGTCGACGCCGGCCGCGCGCAACGCGCGCAACGGCCACCACGACAGGCCCCAGACCGCTGCGTTGAGCAGCAGCGCGGCGATCGCGCCGAGGCGCACGTCGCGCGCCATCAGGGCCGCTCCGCGCGGACCGGCGCAGTGGTGCGCAGCGTCTCGATGCCCTGCTGCAGCGTCGCGGCCGACAGTTCGCCGACGTACATCCGCTGCAGCCGGCCGTCGGCGTCGAAGAACAGCGTGGTCGGAAAACCCGGCGTCTGATAGCGCGACGCCAGCGCGCCGTGCGCATCGAGCGCCAGCCAGCGCGGCCGCAGCGAAGCCGCGCGCAGGTACTCGCGCACTTGCGCCGGCGCTTCGCGCTGGTCGAGCAGCACGATGCGCACACCGCGCATGCGCCGCCCGGCGTCGACCAGCATCGGCAGTTCGCGTCGGCACGGCGGGCACCAGGTCGCCCACAGGTTGACGACCAGCGGCTCGCCGCGCAGCGAGCCGAGCTGCAGCGGCGCGCCGTCGAGCGTCGGCAGCGCGATGTCGGGCAGCGGCGGCCCGGCGGTGGCCGACGCCAGGCGCAGCACGGTCTGTGCGCACAGCACCAGCAGCGCGCCGGCGCCGGCGGCCATCGGCAGGCTGCGGCGCAGCTCCGCACGGCGCCAGCCCAGCAGCGCGACGCCGATGATGGCCACCGCCCAGCCGACGCCGGCGTCGAAACCCAGGTCGCGCACGTCGAGCATCGCGACGACGCCGGCGTAAGCATCGAGATGACGCGCGACGAACGCGGCGCGCGCCGCGACCAGCGCGGCCAGCAACAGCGGCGTCAGCACGCGCCGCGCGTCGCCCAGACCGAGGCGTGCGGCCAGTGCGGCGAGCTGCTGCGCGAGCAGCCAGCCCAGCACCAGCAACAGCGGGCCCCACGGCAGCAGCAACGGCCCCAGGCGCAGCATCATCGCTTCGGCGCGCCGCTCAGGGCGCGATCTCGTGGCGCGGCTCGCCGATCAGCCGCGTCCAGTCGCGTTCGCGCATATTGCGCGCATTCCAGCGCATCACCGCCCACATGCTCGCGACCAGGAAAACGCCGAACAGCGCGATCGTCGCACGCACCGGCAGATCGAGGCGGATGAGCAGCGCGTACATCGCCAGCATCGCCAGCACGCCGACGTTCTCGTTGAAGTTCTGCACCGCGATCGAGTGCCCGGCCGACAGCAGCACGTAGCCGCGGTGCTGCAGCAGCGCGTTCATCGGCACGACGAAGTAGCCGGCCATCGCTCCGACCATCAGCATGTACAGCCCGGCCAGCAGCAACTGCAGCGGCAGGTGCGCACGGCCGATCGCCAGTTGCACATCGGGCACGCTGTCGCGCGCGTACAGCGCCAGCAGCACGCAGGCCACGCCCATCGCCAGTCCGACCGGCAGCACGCTGAGGCTGCGCTTGAGCGGCACCCGCGCGGCCGCCGCGATCGCGCCGATCGCCACGCCCAGCGCGACGCTGGCCTGCAACGTCGCCGCGGCGCTGAGGTCGAGGCCGAGCACCGCTTCGGCCCATTTGATGACGATGAACTGCAGCGTCGCGCCGGCGCCCCAGAACAAGGTCGTCACCGCCATCGAGATCTGCCCCAGGCGGTCGGTCCACAGCACGCGGCTGCAGTGCGCGAAATCGACCAGATGGCGCAGCGGATTGAGCGACTGCCTCGCGTAGCGCGCACCGGTGTCGGGGATCTTCAGGTTGCACAGCGCGGCGACGACGTAGATCGAGGCAATCGCCGCCAGCGCCGCGCCGGCCACGCTGCTCACGCCGATCGCGCGCAGCGCCGGCAGCGCGAGCAGCCAGTCGCCGACACCGCGACTGACCAGCACACCGCCGAGCACGGTGCCGAGGATGATCGAGCCCACCGTCGTGCCCTCGATCCAGCCGTTGGCCGCGACCAGTTGCTGCGGCGGCAGCAGTTCGGTGAGGATGCCGTATTTGGCCGGCGAGTAGGCCGCCGCCCCCAGCCCGACGACGCCGTAGGCCAGCAGCGGATGCGCGCCGAACAGCATCAACAGCAGCCCGCCGAGCTTGAGCACATTGGTCACGAACATGACCCGGCCCTTCGGCAGCGCGTCGGCAAAGGAGCCGACAAACGGCGCCAGCAGCACGTAGGAGACCGTGAAGAAGAACTTCAGCAGCGGCGTCATCCAGCCCGGCGCCTGCAGTTGCAGCAGCAGCGCGATCGAGGCGATCAGCAACGCATTGTCGGCCAGCGACGAGAAGAACTGCGCCGCCATGATCCAGTAAAAACCTCGTTTCATTCGCTCCTGCGCGTCAGTCCCGCACTCTTGTCTGACCGGGCTGCGGCTTTATAGCACAGCGCTGGCGCGCGCCGCGCGAGCGCCGACTACACTTGACGCTTCACTCCTGAGCCGCTCATGCCGCGCCCGATCCAAGCCTGCATTCATACCGACGCCCTCGCCCACAACCTGCAGCGCGCGCGCCGCGCCGCGGCCGGCGCCAAGGTCTGGGCCGTGGTCAAGGCCAATGCCTACGGGCACGGTCTGGCCCGCGTCTTTTCCGCATTGCGCAGCGCCGACGGTTTCGCGCTGCTCGATCTGGCCGAGGCCGAGACGCTGCGCGCGCTCGGCTGGGGCGGCCCGATCCTGCTGCTCGAAGGCACGTTCGGCGTCGACGATCTGGCACGCTGCGAACGGCTCAACCTGTGGCACACGGTGCACGACGCAGCGCAGATCAACTGGCTGGCGTCGCGCAGCAAGCCGCGCGCACACCGCGTGTTCGCCAAGCTCAACACCGGCATGAACCGCCTGGGCTTCTCACCCGAGCAGTACCGCGCCGCGTGGCAGCGGCTGTCGCAGCTGCCGGCGGTCGCCGACATCGGCCACATGACGCACTTCGCCGCCGCCGACGTCGACGGCGGCGACGACGACGCGCGCGAGCTGTTCCTGCGCACCGTCGACGGGCTGCCCGGTGAGCACTCGACGTGCAATTCGGCGGCGCTGCTGCGCCACGGCGGCGACGCCGCCCGG
The DNA here is from genome assembly GCA_021804595.1 of Pseudomonadota bacterium. GTDB lineage: Bacteria > Pseudomonadota > Gammaproteobacteria > Burkholderiales > Burkholderiaceae_C > Thiomonas_A. The sequence goes on along the minus strand of JAJZHH010000039.1, from coordinate 3,162 downwards.
CTCGGCGACTGGGTGCGCCCCGGCATCATGCTCTACGGCAGCTCGCCGACCGCGCCGCAGCCCGACGCGCGCGACTGGGAGCTGCGCCCGACGATGAGCTTGTGCACCCGCATCATCGGCGTGCAGCAGGTCGCCGCCGGCGCCGCCGTCGGCTACGGCGAGACCTTCCGTGCGCCGCGGCCGATGCGCGTCGGCGTCGCCGCGGTCGGCTACGCCGACGGCTACCCGCGCCATGCGCCCAGCGGCACGCCGATCGTCGTCGACGGCGTGCGCACGCGCACGCTGGGCCGGGTCTCGATGGACATGCTGATGGTTGACCTCGACCCGGTGCGCGCCGCCGGGCGCGCCGCCGACGTCGGCAGCCCGGTGCTGTGCTGGGGCCGCGACCACGGCGCCGAAATGCCGATCGACGACGTTGCCGCCGCCGCCGGCACGCTGGGCTATGAACTGATGTGCGCGCTGGCGCCGCGCGTTCCGGTGCACGTGGCCTGATGGCGCGCAGCGTCTACGTCTGCAGCGCCTGCGGCGCGCAGTCGGCCAAGTGGCTCGGACGCTGCCCGCAATGCGAGGCCTGGAACACGCTGGTCGAGGCGGCCGGCGCGCCGGCCCGACGCGGCGTCGCGCTGGCGCCGGCGTCGGCGGTGCAGACCCTCGGCGAAGTGCGCGCGCAGCCGCTGCCGCCCTTGCCCAGCGGCATCGCCGAGCTCGACCGTGTGCTCGGCGGCGGGCTGGTGCCGGGCAGCGTCGTGCTGCTCGGCGGCGACCCCGGCATCGGCAAGTCGACGCTGCTGCTGCAGGTGCTGGCCGAGCTGGCCACGCGCGAAGCGGTGCTCTACGTCAGCGGCGAGGAATCGGCCGCGCAGATCGGCTTGCGCGCGCAGCGGCTGGGCTTGCGTGAAAGCCCGCTGCGGCTGCTGGCCGAGACCCAGCTCGAGCGCATCGCCGACGCGCTGCAGACGGAAGCGCCGCGCGTGTGCGTGATCGATTCGATCCAGACCGTGTTCACCGACGCGATCGGCTCGGCGCCGGGCTCGGTGGCGCAGGTGCGCGAATGCGCCGCGCAGCTGACGCGCCACGCCAAGACCGCAGGCACCTGCATCGTGATGATCGGCCACGTGACCAAGGAAGGCGCGCTGGCCGGCCCGCGCGTGCTCGAACACATGGTCGACACCGTGCTGTACTTCGAAGGCGACAGCCACAGCAGCTACCGGCTGATCCGCGCGATCAAGAATCGCTACGGCGCGGTCAACGAGCTCGGCGTGTTCGCGATGACCGAGCGCGGCCTGCGCGGCGTCGCCAACCCGTCGGCGATCTTCCTGTCGCAGCACGGCGCGCCGGTGGCCGGCAGCTGCGTGCTGGCCACGCTCGAGGGCACGCGCCCGCTGCTGGTCGAGATCCAGGCGCTGGCCGACCACGCCGCGGCGCCGAGCCCACGCCGGCTTTCGGTCGGGCTCGACCCGGCGCGGCTGGCGATGCTGCTGGCGGTGCTGCACCGCCACGCCGGCATCGCCTGCGGCGACCAGGACGTGTTCGTCAACGCGGTCGGCGGCGTGCGCATCGGCGAACCGGCGGCCGACCTCGCGGTGCTGCTGGCGATCCACTCGTCGCTGAAGAACCGCGCGCTCGCGCGCGGCCTGCTCGCGTTCGGCGAAGTCGGGCTGGCCGGCGAGATCCGCCCGGCGCCACGCGGCCAGGAACGGCTGCGCGAAGCGGCCAAACTCGGCTTCGCGGCCGCCATCATCCCGGCCGCCAACGCGCCGCGCAGCGGCGGCGTCGACGGCCTGCGGCTGTACCCGGTGCAGCGCATCGAGCAGGCGCTCGACGTGCTGCGCGACTTGCAGGCCTAGGCGACCTGCAGCGCCTGCGCGTCGCCCTCGCCCAGCGACGCCGCGCCGTCGGCATCGGCGCGCAGCGCCAGCACGCGACGGTGGAACCTCGCGACACCGGCGCGGTGCGCGACGCTGACCAGGGTCGTGTGCGGCAACGCGCGCAGCAGCAGCTCGTACATCTGCGCTTCCAGCGACGCATCGAGCGCGCTGCTGGCCTCGTCGAGGAACAACCAATCCGGCGCGGCCAGCAGCGCGCGCGCGAAGCCCAGCCGCTGCTGCTCGCCCGGCGACAGCCGCTGCATCCAGTTGTCGGTCTCGTCGAGCGCCGCGGCCAGCGCACCGAGCTGCACCTGGATCAGCGCGTCGCGCAGCCGCGCGTCGTCGAAACGGTCGGGCGCCAGCGGATAGCACAGCACTTCGCGCAAGGTGCCCATCGGCAGATAGGGTTTCTGCGGCAGGAACAGCGTGCTGCCGCGCGGGCGCCGCCAGCCGCTGCCGGCCGCGTACGGCCAGATGCCGGCCAACCAGCGCAGCAGCGTGCTCTTGCCCAGCCCCGAGGCGCCGACCAGCAGCGTGTGCTGGCCACGCTCGATGCGCTGGCCGGCGCACTGCAGCAGCTCGCGGCCGTCGGGCGTGGCCAGGCGCAACTCGCCGAGCTCGATCGCGTCGGTCGCGTCGGCCGGCGCCGCGGCCGCGGCCGCGGCGCCGGCTCGCTGCTGCTGCATCGACTGCACGAAAGTGTGCAGACGCTCGACCGTCGCGCGCCAGTCGACGATGTCGCCGTAGGCGTTGATGAACCACGACAGCGCGCCTTGCACCTGGCCGAATGCGCCGGTGGTCTGCGTCAGGCCGCCGAGCTTGATCTGCCCGGCGAAATAGCGCGGCGCCGCGACCAGGAATGGAAAGATGATCGCCAGCTGACCGTAGAACGAGCTGTACCAGGTGAACAGCTTCTGCCGCTTCATGATGCTCCACCAGTTGCTCCACACGTTGGCGAAACGGCGGTCGTGCGCTTCCAGCTCGCGGGGCTCGCCGCGGTACAGCGCGATGCCTTCGTTGTGCTCGCGCGTGCGCGCCAGCCCGAAACGGAAGTCCGCCTCGTAGCGCTGCTGGTCGAAATTGAGCCGGATCAGCGGCTTGCCGACCTTGTGCGCGAAATAGCTGCCGGCGCCGGCGTAGACCAGCGCGACCCAGACCATATAGCCCGGAATGCGCCAGCCGCCCAGCGTGAACGCGCCCGACAGCACCCACAACACCGACAGGAAGGACAGCAGCGTGACCAGCGACGAGACGAAACCGAAGAACAGGTTCAGCGTGCCGTTGACGAAGCTGC
>JAJZHH010000038.1:6499-23644 GCA_021804595.1 Pseudomonadota bacterium | reverse complement strand
ACGATCTACCAGCGCCCGTTCGGCGGCCACACCGCCAACCTCGGCGAGAAGCCGGTGCAGCGCGCCTGCGCCGCGGCCGACCGCACCGGCCACGCGCTGCTGCATACGCTGTACCAGCAGAACGTCGCGTCGCGCACGCACTTCTTCGTCGAGTGGATGGCGCTCGACCTGGTGCGCGACGCCGACGGCGACGTCGTCGGCGTGGTCGCGATGGAAATGGAAACCGGCGAAGTCACGCTGTTCGAGGCCAAGGCCACGGTGCTGGCCACCGGCGGCGCCGGACGCATCTTCCAGGCGTCGACCAACGCCTACATCAACACCGGCGACGGCCTGGGCATGGCCGCACGCGCCGGCATCGCGCTGCAGGACATGGAGTTCTGGCAGTTCCACCCGACCGGCGTGGCCGGCGCCGGCGTGCTGATCACCGAAGGCGTGCGCGGCGAAGGCGGCATCCTGCTCAACGCCAACGGCGAGCGCTTCATGGAGCGCTACGCGCCGACCTACAAGGACCTGGCGCCGCGCGACTTCGTCTCGCGCTCGATGGACCAGGAAATCAAGGAAGGCCGCGGCTGCGGTCCGCACAAGGACCACGTGCTGCTCAAGCTCGACCACCTCGGCGCCGAGACCATCCACAAGCGGCTGCCGTCGATCGCCGAGATCGCGTTGAAGTTCGCCAACGTCGACTGCACCAAGGAGCCGATTCCGGTGGTGCCGACGATCCATTACCAGATGGGCGGCGTGCCGACGAACATCCACAGCCAGGTTCTCAGCGTCGGCGCCGACGGCAGCGAAAGCATCGTCGGCGGTCTGTACGCAATCGGCGAATGCGCCAGCGTCAGCGTGCACGGCGCGAACCGGCTGGGCACCAACTCGCTGCTCGACCTGGTGGTGTTCGGACGCGCTGCCGGCAACCACATCAACGCCAGCGAACGCATCGTCGGCTCGCACAAGGCGCTGCCGGCCGAAGCTGCCGACCGCTCGCTGGCGCGTCTGGCCAGGCTCGAGGCGTCGACCTCGGGCGAGGCGATCCAGGACGTGGCCGGCGCGATCCGCAGCGTGATGCAGAAGCACTGCGGCGTGTTCCGCACCGACGAGCTGCTGCAGGAAGGCGTCGGCCAGATCGGCGAAGTCGCCGCGCGCGTCGCCGACATCCATCTGAAGGACAAATCGCAGGTGTTCAACACCGCGCGCGTCGAAGCGCTCGAAGTCGAGAACCTGATCGAGGTGGCCCAGGCGACGATGGTCTCGGCCGCCGCCCGGCAGGAAAGCCGCGGCGCGCATTCGCATCGCGATTTCCCCGAGCGCGACGACGTCAACTGGCTCAAGCACACGCTGTGGTACAGCGAAGGCAACCGCCTGGCGTACCGCGGCGTGCAAATGAAACCGCTGAGCGTCGAGACGTTCAAACCCAAGGCACGCACTTTCTGACGCAGCACGCGCGGAGAACACCCCATGACTCGCAGAATGAAGTTTTCGATCTACCGCTACGACCCGGACAAGGACGCGCGGCCGTACATGCAGGACTACGAGGTCGAGCTCAAGGACACCGACCGCATGCTGCTCGATGCGCTGATGCGCATCAAGGCCGACGTCGACGAGACGCTGTCGTTCCGTCGCTCGTGCCGCGAAGGCGTGTGCGGCTCCGACGGCATGAACATCAACGGCAAGAACGGCCTGAGCTGCACGACCAATCTGCTCACGCTGAGCGAGCCGGTGGTGCTCAAGCCGCTGCCCGGACTGCCGGTGGTGCGCGACCTCATCGTCGACATGACGCAGTTCTTCAAGCAGTACCACTCGATCAAGCCCTACCTGATCAACGACACGCCGCCGCCCGAGAAGGAGCGCCTGCAGACCCCCGAGCAGCGCGAAGTGCTCGACGGGCTGTACGAGTGCATCCTGTGTGCGAGCTGCTCGACGTCGTGCCCGAGCTTCTGGTGGAACCCGGACAAGTTCGTCGGCCCGGCCGGTCTGCTGCAGGCCTACCGCTTCATCGCCGACAGCCGCGACGAAGCCACCGCCGAGCGACTCGACAACCTCGAGGACCCGTACCGGCTGTTCCGCTGCCACACGATCATGAACTGCGTCGACGTGTGCCCGAAGAGCCTCAACCCGACCCAAGCGATCAGCAACATCAAGGAATTGATGCTGCGGCGCGCGGTCTGACGCGAGGAGGGCAGTCTCGTGAACGCGCCCGCCACCGTCGACGCCGCCACGTTGCGCCGTCTGCGCTGGCGCGCGCGCCGCGGCCTGCTCGAGAACGACATCATCATCACCCGTTTCCTCGACCGCCACGCCGCGACGCTGGGCGCCGACGACTGGCAGGCGCTGCAGGCGCTGCTCGAACTCGACGACAACCCGCTGCTCGAGATGCTGCTCGGGCATGCCGAACCGCCCGAGGCGCTGCGCGGCGAAGCACACCGCCGTGTGTTGCAGATGTTGCGCGAAGCCTGACGCACACAGCCTCGGATTCCTCCTCAAGCCGTACCCCCACACACTCTGACTGGAGCCCCCTGATCATGACCCCATCCGACGTGAAAGCCACGCTGTCCTTCTCCGACGGTTCGCCCAGTGTCGAGCTGCCGATCCACAAGGGCACCGTCGGCCCCGACGTGATCGACATCCGCAAGCTGTATGGGCAGACCGGCAAGTTCACCTACGACCCCGGTTTCCTGTCGACCGCGTCGTGCAACTCGGCGATCACCTACATCGACGGCGACAAGGGCGAGCTGCTGTACCGCGGCTACCCGATCGAGCAGCTGGCGGTCAACTGCGACTACATGGAGACCTGCTACCTGCTGCTCAACGGCGAGCTGCCCGACGCCGCGCAGAAGGAACAATTCGTCAAGCGCGTGACCCAGCACACGATGGTCAACGAGCAGATGCAGTTCTTCCTGCGCGGCTTCCGTCGCGACGCGCATCCGATGGCGGTGCTGACCGGGCTGGTTGGCGCGATGTCGGCGTTCTACCCCGACTCGATCAACCTGAACGACGCCCACCAGCGTGAAATCTCGGCGATTCGCCTGATCGCGAAAATGCCGACCCTGGTGGCGATGGCCTACAAGTACAACATGGGCCAGCCGTACATGTATCCGCAGAACAAGCTGAGCTACGCCGGCAATTTCATGCGCATGATGTGGGCCACGCCGTGCGAGGAGTACGAGCCGAGCCCGGTCATCGAGCGCGCGCTCGACCGCATCTTCATCCTGCACGCCGACCACGAGCAGAACGCGTCGACCTCGACCGTGCGGCTGTGCGCGTCCAGCGGCACCAACCCGTTCGCGGCGATCGCCGCCGGTGTGGCCTGTCTGTGGGGCCCGGCCCACGGCGGCGCCAACGAGGCCTGCCTGAACATGCTCGACGAGATCCAGGCGCAGGGCGGCGTGGCGTCGATCGGCAAGTTCATCGAGCAGGTCAAGGACAAGAACTCGTCGGTGCGGCTGATGGGCTTCGGCCACCGCGTCTACAAGAACTACGATCCGCGCGCCAAGCTGATGCGCGAGACCTGCCACGAAGTGCTCGACGCGCTGGGCCTGCACGACGACCCGCTGTTCAAGCTGGCGATGACGCTGGAGAAGATCGCGCTCGAGGACGACTACTTCATCCAGCGCAAGCTTTACCCGAACGTCGACTTCTACTCGGGAATCGTGCAGAAGGCCATCGGCGTGCCGGTGTCGCTGTTCACCGCGATCTTCGCGCTGGCGCGCACGGTCGGCTGGATCGGCCAGCTCAACGAAATGATCTCGGACCCCGAGTACAAGATCGGTCGCCCGCGCCAGCTGTTCACCGGCGCGGCTCCGCGCAACGTCGTGCCGCTGGCGCAACGCTGAACGGCTGCGGCAGCAAGCAGAAACCCGGCGCAAGCCGGGTTTTTGCTTTGGGCCGGGTGTTCATGAGCAGATGACCAAAACGCCGCAACTTCAATAGGTTGCGGTCGCTTCTGGCTGCGCCCGCAGCGTCAATGCAGCGCAGGCCAGCGTCGCGCAGTGTGGACCAGTGCCAACACCCACACGACCTCGTCCGGCTCGTCGACTTCGTCGATCAGGCGATAGCTCTCGTGGACGATCAACTCGCGCGTTCCCGCGATCATGCGGGCTTGCCCAAGCGAGGGAAGTCGGCCAAACGACTTGCCGCGGCACCGAACAACTCATTCGTCGCGATGGCCGCCAGCACGTTGTCCACGGCGATGTGCGCGAGGATGTCTTCCCGATCCGGCTCGGCCCGACGCGTCCAGCAGACCCTCACGCTCCCGCCTTGCCAAGCAAGCCGGCGCGGCGAGCGGCAAAGTCCGCCTCGACCGCCGCGTGCTCGCGACCACGCCCCGCCTGCCTGTCCTCGCGCGCGGCCTCGACCTTGCCGTGCACGAAGTCACGGTAGTCACGCTCCTCTTGCTGACGCCTCAGGAACTCGCGCATCAAATCGCGCATGACCTGCGATGCCGGGCGGTCCAGCGTGCGCGCCTCCGCCATGAACTGGTCGCGCAACGCGGTCTCCAACTTCATGGTGAAGACGGCTTCCTTGGACATCACGGGCTCCATACTGGCATCGCATGACCATAGTCGATGCGCCGAGAGCCTCGTGTGCAAACGCCAAGCGACCGTTGTGAGCCAGCGCTTTCAGCCTCGGGATTGCACGACATTCGTGCAGATCGGCCCGTCTTGGGTCATCTGCTTGAAAACACCCTCGCGGATCGCGCACAGCCCGAGTGCGGTCGGTCGAACTTCGACGTCACGACGCGTGTCTTACGCCCAGGCGTGCGGACGGTCCGCCGCCTGGCTTCGTCCATCGTCAAGGAAGACCTCATGTCCAGATCCCCGCAAGTCCGGTCGCGCTGCGCGACGCTGTCCTTCGTCGGCGTCGCGCTGTCCTGCCCGGCGGCGCAGGCCGGCTCGATCGCGCTTGAAAATCAACTGCCGATCCCAGCCTCGTGCGTCGTGCGGTCGCTGTTCGGCGACCCGTTCGAGAACCAGCAACTCGACCCGGTCTACGAGGACGAACTGTTCGACGTCGGGCTCGCGGCAGCGGGGTCCTACGTCAAGCAGTTGCCGATCGGGCAGTGGCCCGTGCAGGTACGGCTGGGCTCGTTTGGCATCGCCTACTCGGTGTCGCCGCATTTCATCAAGCTCGACGTGAGGTGTCACGTCGGGCATCCAGGCGCCGAGGGCCACGATCACGCGGCCACTTTCGTCAACCCGGACTACTGGGCGAGCATCGGTGAGCATGGCGACGATCGGCGTTCGCGCGACGGCCGGGCCGATGCGCGCCCCGGGTCGACCTTCCGCATCGAGCTGCCGCGACGCACCGGAATCTACCCCTTGAACTCCTATACGCCGGCCGACCACACCGCGTTCCAGCTCAGCTTGCAAGCGGCAGACGAGTTGTCCTCCAGCGCGCAGTTGCTCGCGGGCGCGCAGCTGGCCATCGAGCTGAGCGCGACGCCGCTGCTGTACGACGACTCGCCGCTGCGCACCGCGCCGATGCCGCTGGGCTGGTTCAAGATGGTGCCGGCGCCCGACAACGCTGGCTGGCCGTCGTCACTGGGTCGGGCGCTGCACGACAACTTGCTGGACGTCGGCAGCAAGGTCCCGGATCGGCGGGGCTGAGCGCGGCAGGTGAAGCGCACCCGGCCAGTTCGGCGCCTTCGCACATCGCTCGGTGGTTCACGCCGAGCGACAGCACCGCGTTCTTCGCGCGCCTGGTGCCTGGGGATGCGCGTTCGACCCCGGCGCAACTGCGACGCGGCGGTTCGGTGCACGTCGAGCTGAGTGCGATGCCGCTGCTGGCCGACGGCACTCCGCTGCACGCCGAGCCGAGCTGGATCGGCCGCTACAAGATGGTGCCGCCGGAGCCCATCGGCGACTCCTGGCCGTCGGGCTCGGTGGACAGCGATTCCGCGTCGGACGAAGAGCCGAGCCCGTCACGCTGAGCGCGACGCAAGCGCGTCGAGCATCGGCGGCGCGCCACCGCGATCTTCGCGATGGCGTGCGCCGTCGGTTTCCTCACGGCCCCGCCTGCCCGTCCTCGCGGGTGGCGACGCGTTTTTCCGACCGCAAACGCGCGTTGAGGGGCTGCTGAGCTCGAACTTGGGTGTGGCGAACGTCGTCTGATCGACGGGTGCACGGATAGTCCGTCACCTTGCTTCGTTCAAACCAAGGAAGATCTCATGCGCAGATCGTTGAATGCCGCGTCGCGTTGCGCGACGCGGTTGCTGGCCGGTGCCGTGCTGGCCGGCCAGGCGGCCCAGGCCGGCGTGGTGGTGTTGGAGAACCAGTTGCCGCTCGCGGCGTCGTGCGTTGTAGACACGAGTTTCGTCGCCGACTTCGACGCCAACGGCCTCGGCAAGCTCCACGAGGTGCAGCTGCTCGACACGCAGCTTGCACCGGGTAGTACGCACGTCGTCCCTGCGGTACCCGGCCAATTGCCGGTGCAGCTGCGCTTCGACCGCGACGGCGCGCCGTACACCGCGTCGCTGCCGTTCATCGACCTCGGACTGAGGTGCCGCGTCGGCGAGCACGAGCACGCGGTGCTCTTTGTCAATCCGGACTTCCGGGATGGGGCGGGCGTGGTACGCAGCGCCGATTCGGCTTCAAGCCCAACCTCCAATAGCGCTCCTGCACGGGGCACGGCCCCCCATGCGCTGCCGAGCTACACGCCGACCGACAGGACGGGCTTCGTCGCGCGCCTGGTCCCGGAGCACGAGGAGACGACCGCGACGCAGTTGCTGGCGGGCGCGCCGGTGGCGGTCGAGCTCAGTGCGATGCCGCTGCTGGGCAACGGTGCGCCGCTGCACGATGCGCCGCGTTGGATCGGTCGCTTCAAGATGGCGTCTGCGCCAATCGCCGACGATGTCACGCGGTCGGATCCGGCGCTCGGCGGCGCGGCCACGGCCGAAGGCCGCAGCCCGCCATTCTGAGCGCGGAACAAGTTGAGCGCGGCGCTGGTGGTCTCCGGCGCCGCGCGTCAGGGGGCCGGGCCATGCGGCGTCGACGTCGCGTGCCGGCTGCGGGCCCGTCGCAAGTCGTTGCTGGCGTGTCGTCCGCGGCCAGCGACGCGGCCCAAGGCGCCTAGGTTGCCGCGGGCGGCACCTAGGTCGCGGCCGGCGGCGGCAGGTGCATCGTGAAGGTCCCCGGCGGCGCGTGGTGGCCGGACGCGGCCGGTGTCGCGTGCTCGGCGGCGGCGGCCGCGCCGTCGGGGCCGAGCAGCCAGGCGGCGAGCGCCAGCAGGCACAGCGTCAGCGCCTGCAGCAGCCGGCGCGCGCAGCGCCGCAGCAGCGGCGCATGGTACGCAAGCGCGGTGCCGGCGTCCCGGGCATGTTGTCGATTCGACAGCGGCAAATGAAGCATCATCGCGTTCTCCTGGCTGAGCGAGTAAATCGGTTTTGACTCGAGGCGGCGGGCACGCGTTCCGTCGCAGGATGCAAGGGATGCGACGCCTGGTGTCACCGTCTTTCCGGCAACGGAAAGCGGGGTGCGGCGGCCCGAGGCATCAACGCCGAGCTCAGCTCGGGCAGATCGGTCGCCGGCAGCTTGCGGCGAGCGAGCACACGGCTGAAGTCGGGGCTGTACACGACCAACTCGGCCGCGCTGTCTTCGGTGACCTCGCCTTCTCTAGGCTTTCCCCACAACACGACGTGACCGGACGCAATGGGCGCCCAGGCTCGCGCGATGCGGTCCGGTGGCGCCAACGCAGCGCGCCGCCGCTGTACGCCGCTGGCGGGCTCGTAGACCAGGACTTCGCCCGCGCCGAGCACGAGCAGACGACGCGCATCGGCGGCGGTGAATTGCGGTTCGAACGCGTAATGCGCGGCGGGCCGGAAGCTGTGCGTTTTCGCATCGCGCACAAAGACCGTGCGCGGCGTCCAGAACGTCTCGCCCGCAGCTGTGCGGATTCCGGGGGCGAGATCGCCCTCGACGTCGACTTCGTGGTCGCCGACAAACAGGCGGGTGGCAAAAAACGGGGACCACGAACGCCGCGGTTCAAATCCCTCACCCGTTTCGGGCATCGGGTGCAGCTGGCCGCTGCGCGGCGTGAAGCGCACCATGTAGCCCGATCGGAACGGGTGAAACATGCGCAGGTAGAGTTCATCGTTGCGCGCGGGCCAGATCGCGAGAATTGCCGGCAGCGGCTCAGTGCGTTCGACCGCAGCGCGCTCCACGTCGATGACGCATAAATCGGTGTAATCGGGAATGTGCGCCGCATCGGCGGCAAAGGTGCGCACGCCGGATTCGCCCGACACGAGCCGCTTGTCGAGCGGCGGCCGCGGCTCGCGCAGCACTGCGGTTTCGACGTAGATATATTTTCCGAGCGGGTAGAACAGATTGAAACCCGAGTGGGCCAGCGACACGTGCCGCAGCCCGTCCGGGTTGTGGAGTTCGATGCCGGCACCGCAATGGCAGCGGCCGCGGTAGCCGTAACCGATGACCAGCGTGTGCAGCCCGCAAGCGTAGTAAGCCTGCGAGATCTGTTCGGCGCGCACGGCGGCACGCTGCACGATTGCGCGCTGCGACTCGAGGTATTCAAAAAGATGTGCCGCGCGGTACTCCGTCAGCGTGAATGCCTGCCGACAGTTGACGGGGCCCACGTCGAGCGCCGCGCTCGCTGCGGGGGTGGCCCACGCCGCCACGGCAAAGGCGGCGCAGCGCAAGCCGAAGCCGTCGAGACCAGGCGGCCGCTTCATCGGCTGGTGCGCTCGTTGAGAGCGTCGCTTTCCAGGATGTATCGCGGCAGGATCGCGGCAATTGTCAAGCCGACGACTTTCGGGGAAACAATATTGATTCCATGCGTGATGTAGGCTTGCCAGATCAGCGAGGTGCAATAGAAACGATCGCCATCTTGCGGTTTATCGAAATCGGGGTTATATCGTTTGCCAATTTTTGATGCTGCGAATTCCGCAATCTGGAATCTTGCGACGGTATCTGGATCTTCGCACGGTCGAAAAACGCCACCGGGATATTTGCATATATATTTGTAGGGGTAGCTGATCATGCCGATCGCGCCATCCCAATGCAGGCTGCGTGGTGTGAACGCGCGCACCGCTGTGTAATCACGCCCCCATCGGGAGAGGTCGGTGTGGCGCGCAACACCCGCCCAGTTCGCGTCAATCAATGTCGGGTTGGACCAAGCACGCAACGCAGGGGTCTCAACCATCGCGACGTGCCCGAAAATTTTTCCCATCGACGAACCATCGCTCCACAGGACTTCGGCTGGACCCAAGGCCGCCCATTGCCAATTCCAGGCCCAATTTGCCTGTAACGCGTTCGGGTGGAGGATCGGTTCGGCGGGGTCGTCCTCGGGGCCGAGAAAGATCCATTGCTGCGTCGAATCGATCAGCGTGTAGGGCAACGGGTAGTCCTCAGCGATGCGCAACAACTTGCGCTGCAGCCGGACGCTGTAGGGGTCGCGAAGCGCGCGCACCGGAGGCAGTGGACCTCGCAGCACGAGGGGCGGTTCACCGCGTTCCATGCGCTCCAGTGCGCGCCGTCGCGCGCCGGCGTAGAACTCGTCGAAGGCCTCGAAGCTCGGCGCGAGATCGTCGCCGCGTGCGCTCAGCAGCGCGAAGCCGTTGGCGAACATTTTCAGCAGGGTATCGTGGGCGAGACGAGGCGCGTAGTCGGCGACGTCGCCGAAATAGTGCTCGTACAGCCAGTCGGCGTCGCTCAATTGCTCGGCCGTCGGCAGCTCGGCTGCGGAGCTCGGCGGCGGCAGCGCGGCGCCAACGAGCAGCGCCAGCGCCAAGGCGCCGATGACGCGGGTGCGCAAGGCAAGACGGTCGTGGTGGGAGTTCATGGGGGCGGCTCCTGTCGCCGGCGGGCGAAATCGTGCAGCTTGGATCCCGACGCGCGCGCATCGATCGCCGTCGATCGGTGCGCAGTTGCAACCGTATGTAGCGCAGCCGCCGCGGCGGCGGATGCGGCAATGCAACATCGTTCCGCACGGAATGCGGGAAATCACCGGCAGCGCCTTCGCTGCTGCGGTGTCACGGGTAGAATGAAAAGTCCACCGCGCGCGGCGCGGCGGACCGTCCGATCAACCCCTTTTCGTGGTGCCGGACCCGCGTGCGGGCAGCCGGCGCCACCGCACGCCAACCATGCAACGCACGCTTTACGACAAGCTCTGGGACGAGCACGTGGTCGATGCCGAGGCCGACGGCACCGCGCTGCTGTACATCGACCGCCACCTGCTGCACGAAGTCACCAGCCCGCAGGCGTTCGAAGGCCTCGAGCTGGCCCGGCGCAAGGTCTGGCGCATCAGCGCCAACCTGGCGGTGTCGGATCACAACGTGCCGACCACCGACCGCTCGGCCGGCATCGTCGATCCGGTGTCCAGGCTGCAGGTCGACACGCTGGACGGCAACTGCGACCGCCTGGGCATCACCCAGTTCAAGATGAGCGATCGGCGCCAGGGCATCGTGCACGTGATCGGCCCCGAGCAGGGCGCGACGCTGCCGGGCATGACCGTGGTCTGCGGCGATTCGCACACCAGCACGCACGGCGCGTTCGGCGCGCTGGCGTTCGGCATCGGCACCAGCGAGGTCGAGCACGTGCTGGCGACGCAGACGCTGCTGGCGCGCAAGATGAAGAACATGCTGGTGCGCGTCGAAGGCGCGCTGCAGCCCGGGTGCACTGCGAAGGACATCGCGCTGGCGGTGATCGGCCGCATCGGCACCGCCGGCGGCACCGGCACGACGATCGAGTTCGCCGGCTCGGCGATCCGCGCGCTGAGCATGGAAGGGCGCATGACCTTGTGCAATATGGCGATCGAGGCCGGCGCGCGCGCCGGGCTGGTCGCCGTCGACGAGGTCACGCTGCGTTATCTGAAGGGGCGCCCGTTCGCGCCGACCGACGTCGAGTGGGCGCAGGCCGAGCGTTACTGGAGCACGCTGCATTCGGACGCCGGCGCGAAGTTCGACGTCGTCGTCGAGCTCGACGCCGCGGCGATCGTGCCGCAAGTGACCTGGGGCACGTCGCCGGAGATGGTCGTCGGCATCGATGCGCGCATTCCCGACCCGGACCGCGAGGCGGATCCGGTCAAGCGCGCCGCGATGGAGCGCGCGCTGCAGTACATGAACCTCGAGCCGGGCAAGCCGCTGGCCGACATCCGCATCGACAAGGTGTTCATCGGCTCGTGCACCAATTCGCGCATCGAGGATCTGCGCGACGCCGCGCGCGTGCTCGCCGGGCGCCGCATCGCGTCCAACGTCAGGCTGGCGCTGGCGGTGCCGGGGTCGGGCCTGGTCAAGGCGCAGGCCGAGCGCGAGGGGCTGGACCGCGTATTCAAGGCCGCCGGCTTCGAATGGCGTGAGCCGGGCTGCTCGATGTGCCTGGCGATGAACGCCGACCGCCTCGAGCCCGGCGAGCGCTGCGCGTCGACCTCGAACCGCAATTTCGAAGGCCGCCAGGGCCAGGGCGGACGCACCCATCTGCTGAGCCCGGCGATGGCCGCGGCGGCCGCGGTGGCCGGACATTTCGTCGACGTGCGCGCGCTGTGACGCGGCGCCGCAACCGGAAGGAGAACGCGATGCGCAAGATCACCGCCCTGATGCTGCTCGGCATGGCCGCGGCGTCGCTGTCGGCGTGCCATACCGTGGCCGGATTCGGCCAGGACATGAAGGCCGGAGGTGCTGCGATCCAGCGCGCCGCCGACAACGCTTCGCAATGAACGGAAGGTCGACGATGCAAGCTTTCACCGTGCACCATGGGCTGGTCGCTCCGCTCGACCGCGAGAACGTCGACACCGACGCGATCATTCCGAAGCAGTTCCTGAAGTCGATCCGGCGCACCGGTTTCGGCCCGAACCTGTTCGACGAGTGGCGCTACCTCGACCACGGCGAGCCGGGGCAGGATCCGGCGTCGCGTCGTCCGAACCCGGATTTCGTGCTCAACCAGCCGCGCTATGCCGGCGCCAGCATCCTGCTGGCGCGCAAGAACTTCGGCTGCGGCTCGTCGCGCGAGCACGCGCCGTGGGCGCTCGAGCAGTACGGCTTCCGCGCGGTGATCGCGCCGAGCTTCGCCGACATCTTCTTCAACAACTGCTACAAGAGCGGTCTGCTGCCGATCGTGCTGCCCGAGCACGAAGTGGCGCGGCTGTTCGATGAAGTCAACGCCTTCGTCGGCTACCCGCTCACCGTCGACCTGCCGCGCCAGCGCGTGGTCAAGGCCGACGGCAGCGAGCTGCCGTTCGAGATCACCGAACACCGCAAGCACTGCCTGGTCGGCGGGCTCGACGAGATCGGGCTGACGCTGGCTCACGCCGACCGCATCCGCAGCTTCGAGGCCGAGCGCATCGCGCGCATGCCGTGGCTCGCGCACCGCATCCTTTGATTTCCACGAGCGCACAACGATGAAAATTGCTGTTCTGCCGGGTGACGGCATCGGTCCCGAAATCGTCGCCGAAGCGGTCAAGGTGCTGCAGCGGCTGCAGGCCGACGGAGCCTTGAGCTTCGAGCTCGAGTACGCCGACGTCGGTGGCATCGCCTACGCGCGCCACGGCCACCCGCTGCCCGAGGCGACGCTGCAGCTGGCGCGCGCGGCCGACGCGGTGCTGTTCGGCGCCGTCGGCGACCCGCGCTACGACACGCTGGAGCGCGCGCTGCGCCCCGAGCAGGCGATCCTGGGGCTGCGCAAGAACCTCGGCCTGTTCGCCAACCTGCGCCCGGCGCTGCTGTACGCCGAGCTGGCCGACGCGTCGAGCCTGAAGCCCGAAGTCGTTTCCGGTCTCGACATCCTGATCGTGCGCGAACTCACCGGCGACATCTACTTCGGCCAGCCGCGCGGTCGTCGCGCCGCGCCCGACGGCGCCTTCGCCGGTGCGCCCGAAGCGTTCGACACGATGCGCTACAGCCGCCCGGAAATCGAGCGCATCGCGCACGTCGCGTTCCAGGCCGCGCGCACGCGCCGCGCCGCCGGCCATCGCGGCCTCGTCACCAGCGTCGACAAGGCCAACGTGCTCGAGACCTTCCAGTTCTGGAAGGACGTCGTCACCGAGGTGCACGCGCAGTACCCCGACGTCGAGCTCGAGCACATGTACGTCGACAACGCGGCGATGCAGCTGGTGCGCGCGCCGAAGAAGTTCGACGTCATCGTCACCGGCAATATGTTCGGCGACATCCTGTCCGACGAAGCGTCGATGCTGACCGGCTCGATCGGCATGCTGCCGTCGGCGTCGCTCAACGCCGAGCAGCGCGGCCTGTACGAACCGTCGCACGGCTCGGCGCCCGACATCGCCGGGCGCGGCATCGCCAACCCGCTGGCGACCATCCTCAGCGCGGCGATGATGCTGCGCTACTCGCTGAAACAGGACGCGGCGGCAGCGCGCGTCGAAGCCGCGGTGCAGCAGGTGCTGCGCGCCGGGCTGCGCACGGCGGACATCGCGCAAGCCGGTTGCCGCAGCGTCGGCACCACCGAAATGGGCGACGCGGTGGTCGCGGCGCTGGGCTGAACACGACAACTCTTGGGGCATAGGGACATGGCAAAGATGCGGGTGGGGCTCGTCGGCTGGCGCGGCATGGTCGGCTCGGTGCTGATGCAGCGCATGCGCGACGAAGGCGACTTCGCGCTGATCGATCCGGTGTTCTTCTCGACCAGCAACGCCGGCGCGAAGGCTCCGGCGTGGGCCGGCGAGGGCACCCTGCACGACGCGCACGACCTCGACGCGCTGCGCAGTTGCGACATCGTGCTGACCGCGCAGGGCGGCGACTACACCGGTGCGGTGTTCGAGCGGCTGCGCGCCACCGGCTGGAACGGACACTGGATCGACGCGGCGTCGACGCTGCGCATGCGCGACGACGCGGTCATCGTGCTCGACCCGGTGAACCGGCCGGTGATCGACGCCGCGCTGGCGCGCGGCGCGCGCAACTGGATCGGCGGCAACTGCACGGTCAGCTGCATGCTGATGGGGGTCGGCGCGCTGTTCAAGGCCGGGCTGGTCGACTGGATGACGAGCATGACCTACCAGGCCGCGTCGGGCGGCGGCGCGCAGCACATGCGCGAGCTGCTGACCCAGTTCGGCACGCTCAACGCCTCGGTGCGCGGCCTGCTCGACGACCCGGCGTCGGCCATCCTCGACATCGACCGCGGCGTCATCGACACCCAGCGCGCACTCGGCGCGGACGCGACGAAGCAGTTCGAAGTGCCGCTGGGCGGCAGCCTGATTCCGTGGATCGACAAGGACCTCGGCGGCGGCGTGTCGCGCGAGGAGTGGAAGGCCGGCGCCGAGACGAACAAGATCCTCGGCACGCCCGCGCCGATTCCGGTCGACGGGCTGTGCGTGCGTGTCGGTGCGATGCGCTGCCACAGCCAGGCGCTGACGATCAAGCTCAAGCGCGACGTGCCGCTGGCCGAACTCGAAGCGATGATCGCGGCCGACAACGACTGGGTCAAGGTCGTGCCGAACACGCGCGAGGCGACGATCCGCGAGCTGACGCCGGTGGCGGTGACCGGCACGCTGGGCATCCCGGTCGGCCGCCTGCGCAAGTTGGCGATGGGCGGCGAATACCTCGGCGCGTTCACCGTCGGCGACCAGCTGCTGTGGGGCGCGGCCGAGCCGCTGCGCCGCATGCTGCGCATCGTGCTGCAGGGCTGAAGCTGCGGCAGCGGCGCCAGGTGCGGCGCTCACGCGACACTCGGTGCACCGCTGACAAGTTCGCTCAGTGAGCGAACTTGTCAGCGTAACTTGCTGATGCTATGGTGGTTTCAAGCTATTGATACTGCGTCCAGTGAAACTGCGCCCCGTTCCGCCGAAACATCGCCTGCCGCACGCCTTGCGCGATGCTGCCGCCGCTCTGTGCCTGGCCGCCGGCGTGGTCTCGCCCGCGGCCGCGTTGGGCCTGGGCAACGCCCGCGTGCTGTCGAGCATCGGCCAGCCGCTGCGCGCCGATATCGCGCTGCGCGACCTCGGCGCCAACGACGTCGATACGCTGAAAGTCGTCGTGGCGTCGCCGTCGGCGTACGCGGCGCGCCAATTGATCTACAGCGGCCAGCTCGAGCAGTTGAGCATCCGCGTCGTGGCTGCAGCCGACGGCAGTGCCGTGCTGCAGTTGCGCGGCACGCGTGCCGTCGACGAGCCCTTCGTCGACGTGCTGCTGCGCGCGACCTGGGCTGGCGGCGAAATCACCCGCGACTACACGCTGCTGTTCGATCCGCCCGGCTTCCACGAGCCGGCGGCCGCAGCGGCGATCGCCCCGCAAGCGGCAGCGCTGGCGCCGACGGCTCCGCACAAGCCGGCCGCGACGATGCGGCCGCGGCGTCGCGCCACGCCCGCGGCGACGCCGTCCGGCCCCGTGCCGGCCAGCTACCGCGTGCGCCCGGGCGATACACTCAGCGGCATCGCCCGCCGCCTTGGGGTCGAGCAGGTATCGCTCGATCAGATGCTGGTCGCGCTGTACCGCGTCAACAGCGGCGCTTTCATCGGCCACAACATGAACCTGCTGCGCGCCGGCGCGGTGCTGCAAGTGCCCGACGCAGCCAGCGCCGCGGCGGTTTCGGCCACCGCGGCACGGCGCCAGGTGATCGCGCAGAGCCGCGATTTCGGCGCCTATCGCCGGCGGCTGGCGCAAGTCGCCGCGCAGGGCGCGCCACACGCCGCCGAATCGACCCGCAGCAGCTCCGGACGCATCGAGGCCGCGGTCAGCGCGCCGCGTGCGGCCGAGTCGCAGCCGCAATCGCGGCTGAAGCTGAGCAAGCCGAACGAAGGCGGCGAGCAGGCCGCCGAAGCGAGCCGGATCGCCGCGCAGCGACAGGCCGAAGCGCTGCAGGCGCGACTGGCCGCGGCGCGTGCCAGCGTCGCCGAATTGTCCCGGCTCGCGGCCAGCGCCGCGCAGGCGGCCGCCGCGGCGCCCCCCGCAGCGCCGATGCCTGCCGTGCCCACCGCGTCGGTGGCGGCAGCGAGCGCTCCGGCGGCTGCCGCCGCGGTGTCTTCGACGCCAGCCGAGGCGAAGCCAGCCGAGGCGAAGCCGGCAGAGGCGAAGCGAGCACCAGAGCGTGCGCAGGCGCCCGCGGCGGCGAAACCCGCCGAGCACGGCGTCATCGCCCCGGCCGTGCCGGCCAAGCCGGCGGCGCCCCGCGTGACGCCGAGCCTGAGCTGGACCGACACGCTGCTGGCCAACCCGCTGCTGCTGCCCGGTGCCGCCGGCGTGCTGGCGCTGCTCGGGCTGCTGCTGTGGCTGCGCCGCCGCGCCGGCGCAAAGTCGCGGCGTGACAACTCGGTGTTCGACAGCCGCATGACCGCGGCCGACAGTTTCTTCGGCGGCAGCGGCGGCGAGCGCGTCGACACGCGCAACAGCACGCTGGGTTCGTCGATTGCGTACTCGCCGAGCCAGCTCGATTCGGGCGACGTCGACCCGGTTGCCGAAGCGGACGTTTACCTGGCCTACGGGCGCGACCTGCAGGCCGAGGAAATCCTCAAGGAATCGCTGAAGACGCACCCCGAGCGCAACGCGGCCCGGCTGAAGCTGCTCGAGATCTATGCGCGGCGCAAGGACGTGCGCTCGTTCGAAATGACTGCGGCCGAACTGTTCACGCTGACCGAAGGCGCCGGGCCGGACTGGAAGAAGGCGCAGGACCTGGGTCGCAACCTCGACCCGGTCAATCCGCTGTACCACAACACGCAGCCGCCGAGTTCGCTGAACAGCCCGTCGACGGTTCCGCTGGGCGATCTGGAGCCGGGCGAGTCGACGCTCGATGTGCCGGCGGCGACGCTGCCGGCGACCGAGTTGATGAGCGCGCCAGCGCCGGCCGCAGCGCGTGCGGTGCGCGCGGAAGTGCCCGAAGCGGGTGCGACGCGGCCGATGCACGGCCTCGACCTCGACCTCGACCTCAGCGCGGAGGCTGTGGCCAGCGCGCTCGAGCTGCCGCAGCGTGCCGCTGCCGCGGCGCCGGCCGCCGCCGACGAGCTCGAGCCCGTCACCTTGGCGCCGGCCGAGGCGCACGACGACGCCGCACACGCTCCGCTGGAGTTCGATTTCAGCGGGCTGTCGCTCGATCTGGCGCCACCGGCGGTCGCGCAAGCCGAAGCGCTGCCGCGTGCGGCGGGCGATCTGGACGACGCGTTCGAGCTGTTCGCCCCGGCCGACGCCGCCGACACGGTCGACACGCTGCTGCCGGTCGACGAAGTCGCGCCCGCAGCGCTTGAAGCGGCGCCCGCGCCGGTGCC
>JAJZHH010000038.1:0-6399 GCA_021804595.1 Pseudomonadota bacterium | reverse complement strand
GCTGCCGAAGCTGCCGAAGCTGCCGAAGCGGTAGCGCCTGCCCGCGCCGAAGCTGCGCCGGCCGAAGTCGTCGACACCCGCTTCGCGCTGGTCGACGAATGCCGCGCGATCGGCGACGTCGAGATGGCGCGTGACCTGCTGCGCGAGATCGTCGCCGAGGGCGACACCGCGTCGCGCGAACGCGCCGAGGCGATGCTCGCCGAACTCGGCTGAACGCCGTGAGCGCGACGGCCTCAACGCCGCGGCGCGCGGCAGCCCCGAGATGCGCGTCGCGCTGGGGCTGAGCTACCGCGGCAGCGCCTACCGGGGCTGGCAGAGCCAGCCCGGCGGGCTCACCGTGCAGGACGCGCTCGAGCGCGCACTGGCGCGTTTCGTCGGCGTCGAGCTGCGCGTGGTCTGCGCCGGCCGCACCGACGCCGGCGTGCACGCGCTGCAACAGGTCGTACACCTCGACTCGCCGGTGACGCGCGCGCCGTATTCGTGGGTGCGCGGGGTCAACACCTTCCTGCCGGACGATGTCGCGGTGCGCTGGGCGCATCCGGTCGGCGACGATTTCCATGCGCAAAAGAGCGCGCGCTCGCGCCGCTACCGTTACGTGCTGCTGCAGCACGCGGTGCGTCCGGCGCTGCTGCATGGGCAGGTCGGCTGGACCCACCTGGAGCTGGACGCGGAGGCGCTGCGCCTGGCGGCCGCGCAGTTGCTCGGCGAGCACGATTTCTCGGCGTTCCGCGCCAGCGCCTGCCAGGCGCGCAGCCCGGTGAAAACGCTGCACGCGATCGACATCGCGCGCGACGGCGACACCTGGACCTTCGACTTCCACGCCAACGCCTTCCTGCACCATATGGTGCGCAACATCATGGGCTGCCTGCTCGCGGTCGGCTCAGGCGCACGCGACCCGGCCTGGCTCGGCGAGGTGCTGCGCGCGGCCGACCGCAAGCGCGCGGCGCCGACCTTCATGCCCGACGGGCTGTATTTCGCCGGCCCGCACTATGCGGCAGAATGGGGCCTTCCGGATCCCTTGACCGAGCTGCCGCGTCTGCGCGCCTGAGCGCGTCGCCTTGCGGTCGCGATTGCTGCCTGTTCATGTCACGTACCCGCATCAAGATCTGCGGCCTCACCCGCGTCGACGACGCGCTGGCCGCGGTCGACGCCGGCGCCGATGCGATCGGCCTGGTGTTCTACCCGCCGAGCCCGCGCGCGGTCGACCTCGAGCAGGCGCTGGCGATACGCCGCGCGCTGCCGCCGTTCGTCGCCACGGTGGCGCTGTTCGTCAACGCCGACGCGGCCGCCATCGAGCGGGTGATCGAGCGGCTGCGGCCGTCGCTGCTGCAATTCCACGGCGACGAATCGCCCCAGGACTGCGCGCGCTACGGCCATCCCTACCTGCGCGCCGCGAGAGTGCGGCCGGGGCTCGATTTGGTAGACTTCGGCAGTCGCTACGCGAGTGCGCAGGGTATTTTGGTCGACGCTTTCGTCGACGGATACGGCGGCGGCGGCGAGGTGTTCGATTGGTCACTGATTCCAAAAAACGTCGACTTTCCCATCGTTTTGTCTGGTGGGTTGAATGCGCGAAATGTCGCGCAGGCGGTGCGCTGCGTGCGTCCGTGGGCGGTTGACGTCTCCTCCGGGGTCGAATCCGCCCGCGGCGTGAAAAGCGCCGCCGCGATGCGCGAGTTCGTCGCCGCGGTGCGCGAGGCCGACGCGCCGCTGCCGTGCTGAACGCACCGGCACGCGGCGTGCGGCGCGATCCCAGCCCCCACCTGTTGCGCAGACCATGATCGATTACGACTACCCCGATGCCCGGGGCCATTTCGGACCCTACGGCGGCAGTTTCGTCGCCGAAACCCTGTTCAAGGCGCTCGACGAGCTCAACGAAGCGTGGGCTCACTACAGCCGCGACCGCGAGTTCCTCGACGAGTTCGCGTACGAGCTGAAGCATTTCGTCGGCCGCCCGAGCCCGATCTACCACGCCGCGCGGCTCAGCCGCGAGCTCGGCGGCGCGCAGATCTACCTCAAGCGCGAGGACCTGAACCACACCGGCGCGCACAAGATCAACAACACCATCGGCCAGGCGATGCTGGCGCGGCGCATGGGCAAGCCGCGTGTGATCGCCGAGACCGGCGCCGGCCAGCATGGCGTCGCGTCGGCCACCGTGGCCGCGCGCTACGGCATGGAGTGCGTGGTCTACATGGGCGCCGAGGACGTCAAGCGGCAATCGCCGAACGTGTACCGGATGAACCTGCTCGGCGCGCGCGTGGTGCCGGTGCACAGCGGCTCGAAGACGCTGAAGGACGCGCTCAACGAAGCGCTGCGCGACTGGGTCACGCACGTCGACAACACTTTCTACATCATCGGCACCGTCGCCGGACCGCACCCCTACCCGGCGATGGTGCGCGACTTCCAGCGCGTGATCGGCGACGAATGCCGGCAGCAGATGCCGGCGATGGCCGGGCGCCAGCCCGACGCGGTGCTGGCCTGCGTCGGTGGCGGCAGCAACGCGATGGGCATCTTCTACCCCTACATCACCGACGAGGCGGTGCGATTGATCGGCGTCGAGGCCGGCGGCCAGGGGCTGGCCAGCGGGCGCCACGCGGCGTCGCTGTCGGCCGGCACGCCCGGCGTGCTGCACGGCAACCGCACCTATCTGCTGCAGGACGCCGGCGGCCAGATCATCGAGACGCATTCGGTGTCGGCCGGGCTCGACTACCCCGGTGTCGGCCCCGAGCACGCCTGGCTGAAGGACCTCGGCCGCGCCGAGTACGTCGCGGTGACCGACGCCGAGGCGCTCGACGCCTTCCACCGGCTGTGCCGCACCGAAGGCATCATTCCGGCGCTGGAGTCCAGCCACGCGATCGCGCAGGCGATGAAGATGGCGCCGGAAATGGCGCCGGACCAGATCCTGCTGGTCAACCTGTCCGGGCGCGGCGACAAGGACATCGGCACCATCGCCGACCTGACGCGCTCCGAATTCTTCTGCCGGCCGTCGTGCCAGGCCGCGGGGTCGCAGGCATGAGCCGCATCGACGCCACCTTCGCGGCGCTGGCCGCCAGCGGCCGCAAGGCGCTGATTCCCTTCGTCACCGCCGGCGACCCGTCGCCGGGCGGCACCGTGGCGCTGATGCATGCGCTGGTCGCCGCCGGCGCCGACATTGTCGAGCTCGGCGTGCCGTTCTCCGACCCGATGGCCGACGGCCCGGTGATCCAGCGTGCCGCCGAGCGCGCGCTGGCGCACGGCGTGCGGCTGGCCGACGTGCTCGGCTGGGTGCGCGAGTTCCGCGCCGCCGACCCGCGCACGCCGGTGGTGCTGATGGGCTACGCCAACCCGATCGAGCGCTTCGGCAGCGAGGCCTTCGTCGACGCGGCCGCGGCCGCCGGGGTCGACGGTGTGCTCGTCGTCGATTACCCACCCGAGGAATCGGCCGAGTTCGCGCGCACGCTGCACGCGCGCGACATCGACCCGATCTTCCTGCTCGCGCCGACGTCGACCGAGGCGCGCATGCGCGAAGTCGACGCGCTGGCCAGCGGCTACGTCTACTACGTGTCGCTGACCGGCGTGACCGGCGCCGGACACCTCGACGCGGCCGCGGTCGCCCAGCGCCTGCGCGCGCTGCGCGCGCACGTGCGGCTGCCGCTGGGCGTGGGCTTCGGCATCCGCGACGGCGCCAGCGCCGCCGCGCTGGCCGCGGCCGCCGACGCGGTGATCATCGGCTCGCGCATCATCGAATTGATGGAAGGCCTGGACGACGCGCCCGCGCGCGCCGCCGCGGCGGCGTTCGTCGCCGACATCCGCCGGGCCATCGACGCGCCCCCCGCGGCGCCCAACAGGAGCGCATCATGAGTTGGCTCGAAAAACTGCTGCCGCCGAAGATTCAGCACACCGAAGCGAGCAGCCGTCGGCAGATGCCCGAAGGGCTGTGGATCAAGTGTCCGTCGTGCGAGTCGGTGCTGTACAAGACCGATCTGGAGAAGAACCTGTCGGTGTGTCCGAAGTGCGCGCACCACATGCGCATCGGCGCGCGCGAGCGGCTCGACGCGCTGCTCGACGGCGAAGGGCGCTACGAGATCGGCCAGGAAGTGCTCGCGGTCGACGCCTTGAAGTTCAAGGACAGCCGCAAGTACGCCGAACGCCTGAAGGAAGCGCTGGAGAACACGCAGGAGACCGACGCGCTGGTCGTGATGGGCGGCGCGATCCAGAGCATCGCGGTCGTCGTTGCGTGCTTCGAGTTCGAGTTTATGGGCGGCTCGATGGGTTCGGTGGTCGGCGAGCGCTTCGTGCGCGGCGTCGAGACCGCACTCGAGCAGAAGGTGCCGTTCCTGTGCTTCACCGCCACCGGCGGCGCGCGCATGCAGGAAGGGCTGCTGAGCCTGATGCAGATGGCCAAGACCAACGCCGCGCTGGCCCGGCTGGCAGCCGCGCGCATTCCCTACATCAGCGTGCTGACCGACCCGACGATGGGCGGCGTGTCGGCCAGCTTCGCCTTCGTCGGCGACGTCGTGCTCGCCGAGCCGAAGGCGCTGATCGGTTTCGCCGGGCCGCGGGTGATCGAAAACACCGTGCGCGAGAAGCTGCCCGAAGGCTTCCAGCGCGCCGAGTTCCTGCTGCAGAAGGGCGGCGTCGACCGCATCGTCGACCGCCGCGAACTGCGCGCCGAACTCGCCCAGATGCTCGCGCTGCTGCAGCGCCAGCCCGCCGATGCCGTCTCCGGTTGACGCGGCTGCGGCCGACTGGGACCTGGCGCGCTGGCTGCAGCACGCCGAGGCGCTGCACACGCAGACCATCGCCCTCGGCCTGGAGCGCGTCGCGCGGGTGCGTGACGCCATGGGGCTGCAGTTCACGTGCCCGGTATTCACGGTCGCCGGCACCAACGGCAAGGGCTCGACCTGCGCCTATCTCGAACACGTGCTGCTGGCCGCCGGCTACAAGGTCGGCGTCTACGGCTCGCCGCATCTGCTGCGCTTCGAGGAGCGCTGCCGCATCGGCGGTGTCGCGGTCGAGCCGGCAGCGCTGCTGCCGCATATGCGCGCGGTCGAGCGTGCACGCTGCGCGCTGCAGCCGGCCGAGGCGCTGACGTATTTCGAATTCACCACGCTGGCCATCCTCAGCCTGCTGGCCGCCTCCGGGCTCGACGCCGCGGTGCTCGAAGTCGGCATGGGCGGGCGCCTCGACGCGGTCAACGTGGTCGACACCGACTGCGCGGTGATCACCAGCATCGCGCTCGACCACACCGAATTCCTCGGCCCCGACCGCGAAGCCATCGGTTTCGAGAAGGCCGGCATCATGCGCGGCGGGCGTCCGGTGGTGGTGGCCGATCCGCAGCCGCCGGCCAGCGTGCTGCGCCACGCCGAGGCCGTCGGCGCGCAGCTCCTGCGCAGCGGCGAGGACTTCGGCTACCAGGCGCTGGGTCAGCAGCAGTGGGCGTGGCGCGGTCGCCGCTTGCGTCGTCCCGCGCTGGCCTACCCGACGATGCGCGGCGCCAACCAGTTGCTCAACGCCAGTGCCGCGCTGGCCGCGCTGGAGGCGCTGCACGAGCGGCTGCCGACCAGCGCCGGCGACGTGCGCGAAGGGCTGGTGCGCGCCGAGCTGCCCGGCCGCTTCCAGGTACTGCCCGGGCAGCCGCAGGTGGTGCTCGACGTCGCGCACAACCCGCACGCGGTCGCGGTGCTGGCCGAGAATCTCGACGCACTGGGCTATTGCCCGACCACCCACGCGGTGTTCGGTGCGATGGCCGACAAGGACCTCGACGCGATCGTCGCGCGCATCGCGCCGCTGGTGCAGCGCTGGTACGTCTGCGAGCTGCCGACACCGCGCGCCGCGACCGCCGCGCAACTGGCCGCGCGCATCGATCCGGCGCAACTGGCCGGCCGCTACGCCAGCGCCGCGCTGGCCTGGGACGCGGCCCGCGCCGCCGCCGATACAGCCGATAGAATCGTGGTTTTCGGCTCGTTCTACACGGTCGGCGCGGTGCTCGAGGCGCTGCGCGGCGGCTCCACCCCAGCAACCCGATGAAACTCCCAGGCAAGCGCGGCAAGGACGGCGCCCGCCGCGCGGGCAGCGCCGAGCCGCAAAGCGAGGAAGCGCTGCGCGTGCGCGCACGGCGCCGGCTGATCGGCGCGGTTGCGCTGGTGCTGACCGGCGTGATCGTCTTTCCGCTGATTTTCGAGACCCAGCCCAGGCCGGTGTCGTCGAACATGACGCTGGAAATTCCGCCGCAGCCGCCGCTGCGCACGGCGGCCAGCGCCGCGACGCCGGCGTTGCCGGTGCCCGCCAGCGCGTCGACGAAGTCGCCCGCGCCGGCTTCGACCGCCACGGCGGGTGCGGCGACGACGGTGGCCGCGCAGCCCGTGCAGCCCGTGCGGCCGGCCGCGACGATCCCGGCCGCGGCCGGGCCGCGCAGCGATG
>JAJZHH010000131.1 GCA_021804595.1 Pseudomonadota bacterium | reverse complement strand
CGCAGCTGATCAGCCACATGGCCTTCGTCGCCGACCCGGCGCAGCAGGCCGCCGCGCACGCCCATCTGTGCACACTGCTGGCCGACCACCACCTGCCGCTGCCGGCCGTCGGCGGCAGCTACTACGCGGCCGACGTCGGCCGCGTGCGGCTGCGCTGGGAGCGCCACGGCGAGTTCATCAGCTACACCTTCGGCCGCGCCGGCCTGCCCGCCGAGCCGGCGGCGTGGTTCGAACAGCCGGCATGGAGCGACATCGCCGCCGACTGGCGCGACGCGATTCCGGGCCAGCTGCTCAGCGCCAACCACGTCGCGCTGCTGCCCGAAGTCGACGACCTGCGCGCGTCGGCGCCGTCCGACGCGGTGCTCGACACGGTGCTCGACGCCGACTCGCTGATCGCCTCCGAAGTCGCCGACGGCCAGGCCCGCGTCTACACCGACCTGCGCATCCACGCCGACGGCTGCACGCGCTTCGTCGTGTTCAGCCGGCCGATGACGCCGCGCCGCCGCGGCCGGCTGACGCAGCGCCTGCTGGAAATCGAGACCTACCGCATGCTCGCGCTGCTGGCGCTGCCCGACGCGCGCCGCATCATGCCGCAGCTGGCCGAGCACGAGCGCGAGCTCGGCCGCGTGATGGACGCGATCCGCGCCGGACGCGCCGGCGACGACCGCGACACCCTCGAGCATCTGAGCGGGCTGGCGTCGACCGTCGAGGGCGTCTACGCCCAGCACCACGCGCGCTTCACCGCGTCGGCCGCCTACCACGACCTGGTCGAGCGCCGCGTCGCCGATCTGCACGAAGCGCCGTTCGACGGTCTGCAGAGCATCGGCCAGTTCCTCGACCGCCGGTTGACCCCGGCGATGCAGACCTGCGCGGCGGCGCAGCGCCGGCTGCAGGGGCTGTCCGAGCGCATCGCGCGCTGCAGCGGCTTGCTGCGCACGCGCGTCGACGTCGACGTGCAGCAGAACAACCGCGAGCTGCTGGCGTCGATGAACCGCCGCCAGTACCTGCAGCTGCGCCTGCAGCAGACGGTCGAAGGGCTGTCGGTGGCGGCGATCACCTACTACGCGTCGACCCTGGTCGGCCACCTGGCCGAGCCGCTGCAGCACTGGAGCGGGCTCGACCCGGCGCTGGTGCAGGGCGTGTCGATCCCGCCGATCGCGCTGGCGCTGTGGCTGGCGCTGCGCCGCGCCCACCACAAGCTCGGCGCCGGCGAGCACTGAGCGCGGCGCGCGAACCGCGCAGCATTCAAGTGCCGAGGCTTGCAGCGACGCCGAGCAGCCAGTCGCGATCGAAACGCGCCCAGCCGCGCGGATGGTCGACGTCGTCGTCGACGCTGATCGTGTAGTGCGTGTGCGCGTCGGCCCAGCTCAGCAGCGTGCGCACGCGCCCCGACGGCGAGCGCTGCACCACCCATTCTGCATCGTGGTCGCCGACGCGAGCGTTCTGCGCCTCGCGCACGATCAGCAGCGCGCCGCCGTGGCTGAAATCGTCCTCGTACAGCGCGACGTCGACGCCATCGGCGCGGCGGAAGTAACGCACCGCGCTCAGGATCGCTTCGCCCGGCATCGCGTCGTCGGCCGCTTCGGCACCGAGATACTCAAGGTCGGCGCTTTCGATGCGCTTCACATCGACCGGCGTGAAACGCAGCCGTCCCGGGCTGCGCTCGCCCGGCGCCGCGACCAGCCCGGTCAATGGCTCGGGCCAATAGCCGTCGCGCTCGCCGACGGCCTCGACCGCGGTCCCGGGTTTGCCGCGCAACTGCAGCCTCTTGCGCTCGGCCTCGCGCATCGCCGCAGGCAGTTCGTCGATCGAGACCTCGGTAACCTGGCCGACGCGCAAGCCACCGTGGGGCCCCTCGCCCGCGTTCGTGCCGGAGTAAGGGACGACGCCGGGCATCTCGGGTTTCGCGATCGACGTCGCGCCAGCGGCCGGTGGCCGGTACCTGCCCACGCTCCACACCCATCCCGGATAGGCGCGCAGCCAGGCCGGGGCGTTCGCCGGCGGCGGTCGACGATCCAGCTCCAGACCGCGCATCCATGGCAACCGGCCGCCAGGCGCTGCGTCAAGTGGGGTCGAAGGTGCCATCGGCCACTCTGCCGGACTGCAGTCGGTGGCTGATAAGTCATGCATCTTGCCGAACTCGGCGTCCGCCGGATGTACGGTCGGCAAGACCAGGCTGGCGGCGGCTGCGGCAACGACCGGCCACCGCAGTCGATGCCGTGGCGTGGCGGGCGACGACCCCGCTCGCGCGGGCAAGCCAAGGGCATCCATGATGGCGTCTCCTGTCGGTGTCGGCACTCGCGGGGATCGGAGCGCGACACGACTTGGACGACGCCTGGCGCCGCGTGGTTCAGCGTCAGCCCTCGCCTCGCTGGCGCAGCGCCTCGTACAGGCACACGCCGGCGGCGACCGAGACGTTGAGGCTGTCGACGCTGCCCAGCATCGGAATGCGCACCAGCTGGTCGCAGCCCTCGCGCACCAGCCGGCGCATGCCGCTGCCTTCGGCGCCGAGCACCAGCGCGGTCGGGCCGGCCAGCCGCGCCTGGTAGACGGTGTCGTCGGCTTCGCCGGCGGTGCCGACGACGTGCACGCCGCGCTCGCGCAGCGCGGCCAGCGCGCGCGCCATATTGGTCACCATCACGTACTGCACGGTGTCGGCGGCGCCGCTGGCGACCTTGGCCACCACCGGCGTCAGCCCGACCGCGCGGTCCTTCGGCGCGAACACCGCGTGCACTCCGGTGGCGTCGGCGGTGCGCAGCATCGCGCCGAGATTGTGCGGGTCGGTGACGCCGTCGAGCCCGAGCAGCAGCGGCGTCGCGCCGGCCGCGTCGGCGGCGTCGAGCACCGCGTCGAGCGTGCTCAGCCGCGCCAGCGGCTCGACCCGCGCCAGCACGCCCTGGTGGCGCGCGCCGCCGCTGATCGAGTCGAGCCGCGCGCCGTCGACCGCCTGCGCGCCGACCCCGGCCTGCGCCGCGCGCGCCAGCAGCTGCTGCATGCGCGCGTCGTGACGCGACGCGTCGACCAGCAGCTCGCGCACGCTGGCCGGCGCCGCGCGCAGCCGCGCGCCGACCGCGTGAAAACCGTATAGAAGCTTCAGCGCCATGGCGCGTTCTCCGTCTTGTGAAAGCCGCGCACGCGCCCGCCGTGCAGTTCGAGCACGGCGTCGCAGCGCGCGGCCAGTTCGGTGTCGTGGGTCACCAGCACCAGCGTGCCGTGCTGTTCGCGCTGCAGCGCGAACAGCAGCTCGATGATCGCATGCCCGGTGACGGCGTCGAGATTGCCGGTCGGCTCGTCGGCCAGCAGCAGCTGCGGCCGCGTGACGAAGGCTCGCGCCAGCGCGACGCGCTGCTGCTCGCCGCCCGACAGCTGCGCCGGGTGCTGGCGCAGCCGCGCGCCGAGGCCGACGCGCTCGAGCATCGAGCGCGCCGCCTGCGCGGTGTCGCCGCGGTCGCCGCGGATGTCCAGCGGCAGGCGCACGTTGTCGAGCGCATTCAAATGCTCGACGAGCTGGAAATTCTGGAACACGAAGCCCAGCCGCGACGCGCGCAAGGCCGCGCGCGCGTCCTCGTCGAGCGTGCCGAGGTCGACGCCGTCGAGCCGCACGCGCCCGCTGCTGGGCAGGTCGAGCCCGGCCAGCAGCCCCAGCAGTGTCGACTTGCCCGAGCCCGACGGCCCGACGATGGCCAGGCTGGCGCCGCGCGGCAGCGCCAGGTCGATGCCGTCGAGCAGGGTCAGCGCGTCGGCGCCGGCGCCGACGCGCTGCGTCAGCTGCTCGGCGACAATGGCGGGCGTGGTCGGATCGGAATTCATCGGAGCCCAGTTCGAGATGTTGCGTCGCATTCTAGGAATCCTGCTGTTGGCCGTCGCCGGCGCGGCGCACGCGTCGCCGACCCTGCTCGTCGTCGGCGACAGCATCAGCGCCGGCTACGGCCTCGACAACGGCCAGGGCTGGGTCGCGCTGCTGAGCGCGCGCATGGCGCGCGATTTCCCCGGCTGGCGCGTCGACAACGCCAGCGTCAGCGGCGACACGACGGCCGGCGGGCTGGCGCGGCTGCCGGCGCTGCTGCGCCAGCGCCGCCCGGCGGTGGTCGTCGTCGAACTCGGCGGCAACGACGCGCTGCGCGGGCTGGCGCTGAGCCACACGCGCGACAACCTGACGCGCATGCTCGAGCTGGCACGGCGCGCCGGCGCGCGCACGCTGCTCGTCGGCATGCAGATCCCGCCGAACTACGGGCCGGTGTACACGCAGCGCTTCGCCGCGCTGTACCCGGAGGTCGCCCGCAGCACCGGCTCGGCGCTGGTGCCTTTTCTGCTCGCCGGCATCGCCGAGCACCGCGACGCGTTCCAGCCCGACGGCATCCACCCGACCGCGGCGGCACAGCCGACGCTGCTGGCCAACGTCTGGCCGCGGCTGGCGCCGCTGCTGCGCGCCGCCGGCGCGGAGCACGCGCGATGAACCCGCGCCCGATCGACGCCGACGACGCGCTCGCCCGGCTGTCCGCGTTCGGCGCCGTGCTCGACGCGCGCAGCCCCGGCGAATACGCGCTCGACCACTTGCCGCAGGCGCGCAACTGGGCCGTGCTCGACGACGCCGAGCGCGCGCGCGTCGGCCTGCTCTACGTGCAGACCGGCCCCTTCGAGGCGCGCCGCGTCGGCGCCGCGCTGGTCGCGCGCAACATCGCCGCGCACATCGAGCGCGACGCCGGCGACTGGCCGCGCGAGCTCGAACCGCTGGTCTACTGCTGGCGCGGCGGCCAGCGCAGCGGCGCGCTGGCGCACGTGCTGGCGCAGGTCGGCTGGCGCGTGCACCTGGTTCGCGGCGGCTACAAGGCGCTGCGCGCGGCGCTGGTGCGCCAGCTCGCCGCGCTGGCCTCGCAGCAGCGCTTCAAGGTGCTGTGCGGACCCACCGGCAGCGGCAAGAGCCGGCTGCTGCAGGCGCTGGCGCGCGCCGGCGCCCAAGTGCTCGACCTCGAGCAGCTCGCCGCGCACCGCGGCTCGGTGCTCGGTGCGCTGCCCGGGGTCGAACAGCCGACGCAGAAGGCGTTCGAGACCGCGATCTGGGACGCCTTGCGCGGCTTCGACGCGCAGCGCGTGGTCTGGGTCGAAAGCGAAAGCCGCAAGATCGGCCGGCTGCAGGTCCCCGACGCGCTGCTCGAGCGCATGCGCGCGGCGCCGTGCCTGCAGCTGCACACCGCCGATGCGGCGCGCGTGCGCATCCTGCGCGAGGACTACGCCGAGCTCGCCGCCGACGTGCCGGCGCTGCAGCAGCGGCTGCGCGCGCTGCGCGAGCTGCGCGGCCACGCGGTGGTCGAGCGCTGGTGCGCCATGGTCGAGCGCGGCGAGCTCGACGAACTCGTCGTCGAGCTGCTCGCGCAGCATTACGACCCCGGCTACCGCGGCTCGAGTGAGCGCAACTACAGCGGATTCGCCGCCGCGCCGACGCTGAGCGTCGACGACTCCGGCGCGTTCGACGCGCTGGCCGCGCAGCTCGCCGCCGACGCCGGCTGAGCCCGGGTCAGGCGGCCTGGCGCGGCTGCAATATGTCGCGATGGTGCTGCAGCGCGCTGCGCACCAGCGGGGCGAGCGCGTCGGCTTCGCCGGCACGGTCGAGCGCGTCGAGCAGTTCGCTGCGCATCGACGGCGCCCAGAACTTGCGCAAGTGCTCGGCGATGCTGGCCTCGGCGGCTTGCGTATCGGGTTCGGCGGCGAAGAATTCGCCGATCTGGTTCGCCATTTTCACCAGCTTGCCCACGTCCATGCTTCAGCCCTCGTCCAGTTCGATGCGTTCGTCGCCGCAATAGACCACCAGATCGTCGCCTCGCGCCAGCCCGACCAGCGCCAGCCCGCAGGCCTGCGCCGCGTCGATCGCCAGCCGCGTCGGCGCCGACACCGCGACCAATAACGGCACGCCGGCGATCGCGGCCTTCTGCACCATTTCGACGCTGGCGCGGCTGGTCACCGCGATGAAACCCTCGGCGGCCGGCTGCTGGCGTCGCGCCAGCGCGCCGATCAGCTTGTCCAGCGCGTTGTGGCGGCCGACGTCCTCGCGCAGCAGCGCGACGTCGCCCGCGGCGCTGCACCACGCCGCCGCGTGCGTCGCGCCGGTGGCCTGGCCGAGGCGCTGCTGCGCGCGCAGCGCGCCGAC
>JAJZHH010000130.1 GCA_021804595.1 Pseudomonadota bacterium | reverse complement strand
CAGCGCGTCGCGCCAGGCGTCGGGAAGCGCGGCGGCGAGCGCGTCGCGGTGCTCGCGCCAGGCGTTGCCGGCCAGACACGGCGGCGGCGCGCCGAGCGCGGCCCAGCTGCCGGCGGCGGCTGCCGGCGCATCGACCCGAGCCGGCTGGCGCAGCCGCCAGTCGCCGTCGCCCCGTTCGGCCAGTGCCCAGTACAGTTCGCCCATGCGCGCGTCGTCGGCGACCAGCACCTGCGCCGCATCGTGCTGGCCGGCGGCCACTGCGAGCAGGGTGTTGACCGGCACCACCGGCAGCCCCAGGCCCCAGGCCAGGCCCTGCGCTGCCGCGCAGGCGGCGCGCAGCCCGGTGAACGCGCCGGGGCCGGCGCCGAAGCCGATCAGTCCGAGCTGGTCGAGCTCGACGCCCGCGTCGCGCAACAGCTCCTGCACCAGCGGCAGCAGGCGCTGCGAGGCGCGGGCGCCACCGGCTTCGACGCGCTGCCAGACGACCCCGTCGCGTTGCAGCGCGACCGCCAGCCACTCGGTGCTGGTGTCGAAGGCGAGCACGGGAACGGTGTCGTCGAAAGTCGGGTTCACGGCAGGTGGAAGCGACCCGCGGATCGGGTCGAGGCAGGCCCGCAGTTTAGCGGGTGATTTCGGGCCATTGCGCCGGGGAATCGCGCTAGCATCAAACGCCACCCAGCCTGCCGACCGTTGCTTGCCACCGGCCTCGTCGATGTCTTCGTCCACCCTTCCGATCACCCGCCGCCGCCTGCTTGCGATGCTCGCCGCGTGGCCTGCGAGCCAGGCTTTGGCGGCGCCGCCGCGCGCGCTGCGCGGCCGCACCGACGCGCTGCCGCCGACGGTGGCCGCGGCCTTGCGCCGCGCCGGCATTCCCGCGTCGGCGTGCAGTGTCGTCGTGCAGCCCTTGCGCGCGTCGCGGCCACGGCTGCGCGTGCACGCAGCGGTGCCGCGCAACCCGGCGTCGGTGCTCAAACTGCTGCCGACCTACATCGCGCTGAACCAGCTCGGGCCGGCGTTTCGCTGGCGCACGCCGGTCTACGCCGTCGGCGCCCTGCACGACGGCGTCCTGTCGGGCGATCTCGCCTTCGTCGGCAGCGGCGACCCGCACCTGATGGCCGACGACCTGTGGCGGCTGCTGCTGCGGCTGCGCCAGTTCGGCCTGCGCCGCATCGATGGCAATGTGCTCGTCGACCGCAGCGCGTTCGCGCTGGCACCGCACAACCCCGGCGCGTTCGACGGCGACGCGCTGGCCGCGTACAACGTCGGCCCCGATGCCTTCCTGGTCAATTTCGATGCGCTGCGCATCGACTTCGCGCCGACCGTGGACGGGCGCGTCGGCATCGCCGCCGATCCGCCGCTGGCCGGCTTCGCGCCGGCCGCGCCGCCGCGCCTGGGCGACGGCGCCTGCGCAGCATGGAAGGCGCAGCTGGGCGCCGACTTCACCGCGCCGCTGGCGCCGCGTTTCGCCGGCGCCTATGCGGCCAGCTGCGGCGAGCAGGTCTGGAACCTCGGCTCGGCGCTGCCGCGCGACTCGTATCTGCACGCGCTGCTCGGCGCGTTGTTCGCGCAGGCCGGAATCGACTGGCGCGGCGAAGTGGTCGACGGCCGCGTTCCGCCGGGCGCGACGCTGCTCGACAGCTGGGCGTCGCAGCCCCTGGCGCAAATCGTGCGGGACATCAACAAGTTCAGCAACAACGTGATGGCGCAGCAAGTATTCCTGACCCTGGCGTTGCAGGCCGGGCACCGCCCGGCCGACTTCGCGACCGCCGGCGCCGTGGCCCGTCAATGGCTGGACTCGCACGCGCTGGCGATGCCCGATCTGGTGCTGGAAAACGGCTGCGGCCTGTCGCGCGACGCCCGCATCAGCGCCGACGACGTGACGCGGCTGCTGCGCGCGGCGTGGATGGGGCCGGTGATGCCCGAATTCGTCGCGTCGCTGCCCCTGGCCGGCTACGACGGCACGCTGGACGAGCGTTTTCGCGGCAGCCCGCTGGCCGGCCTGGTGCGCGCCAAGACCGGCACGCTGCGCGACGTGGTCGCGCTGGCCGGCTACGTGCAGACCGCCGCCGACGAGCGCAGCACGTTCGTGGCGCTGATCAACGACCCGCGCGCCGAACACGGCTGGGACGCCATCGACGCCCTGCTCAAGTACACCGTCGGGCTGGCGTGAGACGCGCAGCTTCCGCGCTGCCGGGAGCGCAAAGCGGGACACCACGCCTAAAATGGTGCATCAAATAATACGATTGGCACCCAAAGGGTGCCCGATGGATGCCAGCCGGCATCGAGCGCCGCTCTGGAGGAGACCGATATGCGCATCCTGATCGCCGAAGACGACCAGGTCCTGGCCGACGGCCTGACCCGCTCGCTGCGCGCCAGTCACTATGCGGTCGACCAGGTCGGCGACGGCGTGGCCGCCGACAGCGCGCTGCAGACCGGAGCGTTCGACCTGCTGATCCTCGACCTCGGGCTGCCGCGACTGGCCGGCTTCGAAGTGCTCAAGCGGCTGCGCGGCCGCGGCAACGCGGTGCCGGTGCTGATCCTGACCGCGGCCGACAACGTCGAGGACAAGGTTCGCGGCCTCGATCTCGGCGCCGACGACTACATGGCCAAGCCGTTCGAGCTGGCCGAGCTCGAAGCGCGCGTACGCGCGCTGACGCGCCGCGGCATGGGCGGCGCCAGCTCGGTGATCCGCCACGGCCCGCTCAGCGTCGACCTGTCGGGGCGCATCGTGATGATCGACGACAAGGTCGTCGACCTGTCGGCGCGCGAGCTCGCGCTGCTCGAAGTGCTGCTGCAGCGCAGCGGGCGGCTGGTCAGCAAGGACCAGCTGGTCGACCACCTGTGCGTCTGGGGCGAGGAAGTCAGCACCAACGCGATCGAGGTCTACATCCACCGTCTGCGCAAGAAGATCGAGGTCGGCCCGGTGCACATCGCGACGGTGCGCGGGCTGGGCTACTGCCTCGAGAAGATTCCCGGACAGCCGCAGCAGGCGGCCTGACCACGCGGTGAACACGGCGCCGCCGACCGCCGCGCCGCGCCGGCAGCGCTCGCTGTTCGGCGAAATCCTCGACTGGATGCTGGTGCCGCTGCTGCTGGTGTGGCCGCTGTCGATCGGCATCACCTTCCTGGTCGCGCAGGCGGTCGCCAGCCGCCCCTTCGACAATTCGCTGACGCAGCGCGCCAACGTGCTCGCCGACCTCACCGCCGGCGACGCGCGCTTCGCCGCCGGCCTGCTGCCGGCACTGCAGCGCGCCGACGCCGAACTGCACCAGCAGCCGCGGCTGATGCAGCTGCGTGCTGCCGACGGCAGCCTGATCGGCGGCACGCCCGACATCCCGGCGCCACCCGACCTGCGCTGGGCGCAGCGCCCCGGCGTACATCTGCGCGACGCGCTGGTCGACGGGCGCAATATGCGCGTGGCGTCGCGCTGGGTCGAACCGCAGGCGCAGCGGCGCCACGGCCCCGGCGTGCTGGTGCAGGTCGCCGAGAGCATGGGGCCGCGCAGCGCGCTGGCGCGCGAGATCATGCGCGGCGTGATCCTGCCGCAGTTCGTCATCGTGCCGATTTCGATCCTGCTCGTGTGGTTTGGGCTGGGCCAGGGCATCGTGCCGCTCGACGAACTGCAGGCGCGCATCCGTCGCCGCCGCCCCGACGACCTGAGCCCGATCGACCAGCGCGAGGCGCCGGAGGAAATCGCGCCGCTGGTCGATTCGATCAACGGCCTGCTCGGCCGGCTGGAGAACACGATCCACACGCAAAAGCGCTTCATCGCCGACGCCGCGCACCAGCTGAAGACGCCGCTGGCCGGGCTGCGCATGCAATCCGAGCTGGCGCAGCGCGAGGCCGACCCGCAGGAGCTGCGCGCCAGCCTGCGCCAGATCGGGCTGTCGGTGGTGCGCACGACGCGGCTGGTCAACCAGCTGCTGACGCTGGCGCGAACCGAGAACCAGGGGCTGACCTCGGTCGGCACCCGGCTCGATCTGCGCCTGCCGGTGCGCGACGCGCTGCAGGAAATCGCACCGCTGGCGATCGACAAGGGCCTCGAGCTCGAGTTCGACGCGCCGCCGCAGCCGCTGTGGGTTTGCGGCAATGCGCTGCTGCTGCAGGAGCTGACGAAGAATCTGATCGACAACGCGATCGCCTACACGCCGCGCGACGGCAGCGTCGCGGTGCGTTTGCGCGCGCAGCCGCAGGACTGGCGCATCGAACTGGCGGTCGAAGACACCGGCATCGGCATCACGCCGAGCGAACGCGAGCTGGTGCTGCAGCCCTTCTACCGCGTGCTCGGCACCGGCCAGGACGGCAGCGGGCTGGGTTTGTCGATCGTGCAGGAAATCGCTCGCCAGCACGGCGCCGAGCTCGAGCTGGCCGACAACCCGGCTAGCCGCGACGCGGCGCGCCCGGGCCTGTGCGTGCGGCTGAGCTTTCCCGGCGTCGACGCCGACGCGTTGCCACAGCCCGACGCGCCGCCGCCGTGAACGGCGCCCGGGCCGGCGCGCTCAGCTCTTGCGCGCGGCGGTCTTGCTCGCCGCGGTCTTGCGCGCGGCGCCCTTCGCGGCCGGCTTGTCGCTGGCGCGCGGCGCGAACTCGAAGCCGACCTTGCCGTCGGCCTGGCGCACCAGGAAGGCCTTGAACTTGCGCCGCGTGCGCGACGAGACGAAGCCGTCGAGCAGGTCGGTGCGACCTTCGGCGAGCAGCTTGCGCATCTGCGAGGGGTCGACCGGCTGCTGCAGGATGATCTTGCCGCTGCGGAAGTCGCAACTCGGCGTCGCGCCGACGCTGCGCTCGCAGACGTAGCTGCTGCCGGCCTCGTAGACCGCGCCGCCGCACTTCGGGCACGCGCCCAGCGGCTGCTGGTCGCTGAAGTCGGGCGCCGCCTCGCCTTCGCCGGGCGCGGCCTGGCCGAAATCGAATTCGAGCTTCCACTGCCCTTCGCCGCCTTCGCGCGCGAGCTTGAGCTCGGCGGCGAACGGCCGCCCCATCTTGCTGCGGAATCCGGTCAGCGGGCCGAGATGCTTGTCGCGCAGCAGCGTCTCGACTTCGGCCAGCTCGAAGCTGCGTCCGGCCGGGTGCTTGCCGATGGAGAAATCGCACTGGGTGCACGCGTAGCGGTGGTAGTTCTCCTTGACCACGCCGCCGCAGTTCGGGCACGGCGTGCTCAGCGTGACGTAGTCGCCGGGAACGCTGTCGCGGTCGAACTCCTTGGCGCGGCGCACGATGGCCTCGGTCATCGCGGCGATCTCGTGCATGAACGCGTCGCGCTGCATTTGCCCGCGCTCCATTTGCGCCAGCTTGTGCTCCCACTCGCCGGTCAGCTCGGGCTTGGTCAGCTCCTCGACGCCGAGGCCGCGCAGCAGCGTGACGAGCTGGAACGCCTTCGCGGTCGGCACCAGCTCGCGGCCTTCGCGCAGCATGTAGGTCTCGGCCAGCAAGCCTTCGATGATGCTCGAGCGCGTCGCCGGCGTGCCCAGCCCCTTGCCGGCCATCGCTTCGGCGAAGTCCTCGTCGTCGACCATCTTGCCGGCGTTTTCCATCGCGCTGAGCAGCGTCGCTTCGGTGTAGCGCGCCGGCGGCCGGGTGCGGTTCTCGAGCAGCTCGACGCTGTCGGCGAGCACGCGCTCGCCGGCCGCCACCGCCGGCAGGTTGGCCTCGTCGCCCTGCTGCGCGCGGCCGTAGATCTCGAGCCAGCCGGCGCGCACCAGCACGCGGCCCTCGGTGCGGAACGGGTGCTGGCCGACGCGGCTGATGC
Organism: Pseudomonadota bacterium; assembly: GCA_021804595.1. GTDB lineage: Bacteria > Pseudomonadota > Gammaproteobacteria > Burkholderiales > Burkholderiaceae_C > Thiomonas_A. The sequence goes on along the minus strand of JAJZHH010000130.1, from coordinate 405 downwards.
GCGTCGTGACGAGGAACTCGGCGGCCGGGAAGAACACCGCGAGGAAGCGGCGCACGACCATGTCGTAGAGCTTGGCCTCGGCTTCCGACAGCGCCTTGGGCAGCTGAGTGGTCGGGATGATGGCGAAGTGGTCCGACACCTTGGCGTTGTCGAACACGCGCTTGCTCGGCTTGACCAGATCGATCGCGGTGTGCGCGAAGCCGGCCAGCTCGCCGCCGGCGTCGGCCATCGTGCGCAGCGTGTCGCGCGCCACGCCGACGTAATCCTCGGGCAGGTGGCGCGAATCGGTCCGCGGGTAGGTCAGCGCCTTGTGCTTCTCGTACAGCGACTGCGCCAGCGCCAGCGTCATCTTGGCCGAGAAGCCGAAGCGCGAGTTGGCCTCGCGCTGCAGCGTGGTCAGGTCGA
>JAJZHH010000037.1 GCA_021804595.1 Pseudomonadota bacterium | reverse complement strand
GCAACGACGAGCGCGAGCAGACGCTGAACCAGATGCTGGTCGAAATGGACGGTTTCGACACCAATCTGGGCGTGATCGTGATCTCGGCGACCAACCGCCCCGACATCCTCGACCCGGCGCTGCTGCGTCCGGGCCGCTTCGACCGCCAGGTCTATGTGCAGCTGCCCGATATCCGCGGTCGCGAGCAGATCCTGGTCGTGCACATGCGCAAGGCGCCGTGCGGCCCCGACGTGCGCGCCGACATCATCGCGCGCGGCACGCCCGGATTCTCCGGTGCCGATCTGGCCAACCTGGTCAACGAGGCCGCGCTGTTCGCGGCCCGGCGCAACGCACGGCTGGTCGAGATGGAGGATTTCGAGCGCGCCAAGGACAAGATCATGATGGGCGCCGAACGCCGCTCGATGGTCATGCCCGAGGAGGAGCGGCGCAATACCGCGTACCACGAGGCTGGTCACGCCTTGGTGGCGCGGCTGATGCCGCAGACCGACCCGGTGCACAAGGTCACGATCATCCCGCGCGGGCGTGCGCTGGGGCTGACGATGCAACTGCCCGAAATCGATCGCTACAGCATGGGCCGCGACCGCATCCTGAGCATGGTTTCGGTGCTGTTCGGCGGGCGCATCGCCGAGGAAGTGTTCATGCACCAGATGACCACCGGAGCGTCGAACGACTTCGAGCGCGCCACGCAACTGGCGCGCGACATGGTCACGCGCTACGGCATGTCGGATTCACTGGGCCCGATGGTCTACGCCGAAAATGAGGGCGAAGTATTCGTCGGGCGTTCGATCACCAAAACGACCCACGTGTCCGAGCAGACGATGCAGAAGGTCGACGGCGAGATCCGCCGCATCATCGACGAGCAGTACGCGCTGGCGCGCCAGCTGATCGAGGCCAACAAGGACAAGATCGAGGCGATGGCGCAGGCGCTGCTCGAGTGGGAGACGATCGACTCCGAGCAGATCGACGACATCATGGCCGGGCGCCCGCCGCGCCCGCCGCGCCCGCCGGGCGCCGCGCCCAGCGGTCAGCCGCCGAGCAGCCGCGCCAGCGGCCTGCACGGCGACGCACCGGCAGCGGCGGCCTGAGCGGCGCGAGCAGCCCTTTTCGCCGGCCTCGGCCCGGACCTGCGGTCCGGGCCTTTGTTTTGTCTGCCGAAGCCATGACTACAGATCTGCCACGCCGCTGGTCGGCCGGGCGCTTCCAGCTCGATCTGGAACGCGTGCGCGTGATGGGCATCGTCAACGTCACGCCCGATTCGTTTTCCGACGGCGGCAGCCACGCCGACACGGCGTCGGCCCTGCGCCACGCGCGCCGGCTGCTCGACGACGGTGCCGACGTCCTCGACGTCGGCGGCGAGTCGACCCGCCCGGGTGCGCAGCCGGTCGACGCCGACGAGGAGTGGCGTCGCGTCGGCCCGCTGCTGCGCGAACTGGTCGCTTGGCGCGTGCCGCTGTCGATCGACACCTACCAGGTGCCGACGATGGCGCGCGCGCTCGAGCTCGGCGTCGACATCGTCAACGACATCGGCGCGTTGCGCGCACCCGGCGCCGAAGCGCTGGTCGCCGCGTCGAGCGCCGGCGTGTGCCTGATGCACATGCAGGGCCAGCCGCGTGACATGCAGCGCGCGCCGCACTACGACGACGTCGTCGCCGAAGTCGCCGCATTCCTGCGCGCGCGCGTCGACGCGCTGCGCGCGCGCGGCGTCGACGGCGCGCGGCTGTGCGTCGATCCCGGCTTCGGTTTCGGCAAGACGCTCGAGCACAATGTGGCGTTGGCGCGCGGCCTGCGCACGATCGCAGCGCTGGGGCAGCCGCTGCTGGTCGGCGTGTCGCGCAAGTCGATGATCGGCGGCATGGCCGGACGCGCGGCCGGTGAACGGCTGCCGGGCAGCCTGGCGGCGGCGCTGGCCTGTGTCGCGGCCGGCGCACGCATCGTGCGCGTGCACGACGTCGCGGCCACGGTCGACGCGCTGGCCGTGTGGAGCGCACTGCGCGAGGACAACGAGGACGAGCGATGAGCAGGAAGTATTTCGGCACCGACGGCGTGCGCGGGCGCGTCGGCCGCAGCCCTATCGTTCCCGAATTCGGGCTGCGCCTGGGCCACGCCGCGGGCAAGGTCCTGCGCGGCGGCACATCGGCGCGGCCGACGGTGCTGATCGGCAAGGACACGCGGGTTTCCGGCTACATGCTCGAAGCCGCGCTCGAATGCGGCTTCGCCGCGGCCGGCTGCGACGTCGTGCTGGTCGGCCCGCTGCCCACGCCGGGCGTGGCCTACCTGACCCGTGCGCTTCGCCTCGATCTGGGCGTCGTCATCAGCGCGTCGCACAATCCTTACGAGGACAACGGCATCAAGTTCTTCTCAGCCTCCGGCAGCAAGCTGCCCGACAGCTGGGAGTGCGAAGTCGAGGACGCGTTGGCGTCGGCCGAAGGTTGCGTGGCGTCCGAGCAGCTCGGCAAGGCGCGTCGGCTCGACGACGCCGCCGGGCGCTACATCGAGTTCTGCAAGAGCACCTTCCCGAACGAGCGCACGCTCAAGGGCCTGCGCCTGGTCGTCGACTGCGCGCACGGCGCCGCCTACCACATCGCGCCGTCGGTGTTCCACGAGCTCGGCGCCGACGTCGTCGCGATCGGTGCGGCCCCCGACGGCTTCAACATCAACCGCGACGTCGGCGCCACCGCGCCCGACGCGTTGATCCGTGCGGTGCGCGCCAACCACGCCGACTACGGCATCGCGCTCGACGGCGACGCCGACCGGCTGCAACTGGTCGACCGCGACGGGCGGCTGTTCAACGGCGACGAGCTGCTTTACCTGCTCGCGATGGACCGGCGCCCACCGGGCGTCGTCGGCACCCTGATGACCAATCTGGCGGTCGAACAGGCGATCCGCGCCGCCGGCATCGAATTCGTTCGCGCCGCGGTCGGCGACCGCTACGTGCTCGAGGAGCTGCTTGCCCGCGGCTGGCAGCTCGGCGGCGAAGGCTCGGGGCACATGCTGCTGCTCGATCGCCACACCACCGGCGACGGCATCGTCGCCGCGCTGCAACTGCTCGAGCTGGTCGTGCGCAGCGGCCGCTCGCTGGCCGCGCAGCTCGCCGCGGTCACGCTGTATCCGCAGACGCTGGTCAACGTGCGCCTGGGCGCCGGCGTCGACTGGCGCGCCCACGACGGCTTTGCGCGCGCGCGCGTTGCCGCCGAGCGCGAGCTCGACGGCAACGGCCGGCTGCTGGTCCGGCCCAGCGGCACCGAACCGGTGCTGCGCATCATGGTCGAGCACGCCGAGCGCCAGCTCGGCGAACGCGTCGCCCATGATCTGGCCGAGGTATTGCGCAAGGCGTGAGCTGGTGGCGCCACCGGTGCTGTCATATGATCGTCACATTCGGTTCCTAGCATGGCGGCAGCAGTGAGTTAATCCACCCCGCCTGAACAGGAGAGCTTTACATGAACACTCGTCGCACGTTCACCAAGCTGGCGCTGGCCGGTGCCGTCGCCGGCGCCTTCGGCCTCGGCCTGATGGGCAGCGCCAACGCCGCGGTCAGCCTGACCGGCGCCGGCAGCACCTGGGTCTATCCGCTGGTCGTCAAGTGGTCGGCCGAGTACGCCAAGGAAACCGGCAACAAGATCAACTACCAGGGCATCGGCTCGGGCGGCGGCATCGCCCAGATCAAGGCCGGCACCGTCGCCTTCGGCGCCAGCGACATGCCGCTGAAGCCGGCCGATCTGGCTGCGGCCGGCCTGATCCAGTTCCCGACCGCGATCGCCGGCGAGGACATGGTGATGAACGTCCCCGGCATCAAGCCGGGCGAGCTGATCCTCAGCGGCCCGGTGGTCGCCGACATCTACCTCGGCAAGATCAAGAAGTGGAACGACGCGGCGATCGCCAAGCTGAACCCCGGCGTCAAGCTGCCCGACCTCGACATCACCGTCGTGCACCGTTCGGACGGCTCGGGCACCACCTTCACCTTCGCCGACTACCTGTCCAAGGTCAGCCCGGAGTGGAAGAGCAAGATCGGCGCCAATACCTCGCTGAACTGGCCGACCGGCGTGGGCGGCAAGGGCAATGAAGGCGTCGCCGCCTACGTGCAGCGCATCAAGGGCTCGATCGGTTACGTCGAATACGCCTACATCCTCGAGAACAAGCTGACCTATGCGCGCATGGTCAACGCCGCCGGCAAGGTCGTCTCGCCGAGCCTGGAAGGCTTCCAGAACGCCGCCGCGCACGTCGACTTCACGAAGGCTGAAGACTTCTACGTCATCCTGACCAACCAGCCCGGCGCCGGCACCTGGCCGATCTCGGGCTGCACCTGGCAGATCCTGAGCAAGAAGGCGCCGAAGGAAACCAACGCCGAAGTCACCAAGTTCTTCCTGTGGGGCTTCGACCACGGCCAGGCGATGGCCAAGGACATCGCGTTCGGCCCGCTGCCGCCGAGCACGATCGACTCGATCAAGGCCTACTGGAAGAAGAACCTGGGTCTGTGACCCGCTGTTAGAAAGTCGACATGAACGGTTCCGAGGTTGTCGCCGCCGAGCCCTCGGCGGTGGGTATCCCGGAACAGAAATCGTCCGCCAGGAAGGCTCCGTCCGTCCTGGCGGATTTTCTGTTCCGCAAGACGACGGCGGCGGTCGCCTTCCTGGTTGCGATCACCCTGGTCGCGATCATGGTGTCGCTGGTCGACGAGGGCTGGAAGGCGCTGCACACCTTCGGCTGGCACTTCTTCGTCACCAGCACCTGGGATCCGGTCAGCAATCAGTTCGGCGCCGTCGTTTTCATCGCCGGCACCTTGATCAGTTCGCTGATCGCGATGGTGATCGCAGTGCCGGTCAGCTTCGGCATCGCGCTGTTCATTTCCGAGCTTTCGCCGCGCTGGCTGCGCGGCCCGATTTCAGCGGCGATCGAGTTGCTCGCAGCGATCCCCAGCATCATCTACGGCATGTGGGGTCTGCTGGTGTTCGCGCCGTGGTTCGCCAACGTCGAGCCGTGGATCACCGACCACCTCGGCGCGATTCCCGGTCTGGGCGTGCTGTTCCAGGGCCCGCCGATGGGCATCGGCATGCTGACCGCCGGCATCGTGCTGGCGATCATGGTCATCCCGTTCATTTCGTCGATCATGCGCGACGTGTTCATGATCACGCCGCCGGCCTTGAAGGAGTCGGCCTACGCGCTCGGCTCGACGACCTGGGAGGTGGCGCGCTACGTCGTGCTGCCGTTCACGCGCACCGCAGTCACCGGCGGCATCTTCCTCGGCCTGGGCCGAGCGCTCGGCGAGACGATGGCGGTGACCTTCATCATCGGCAATGCGAACAACCTGCAGGCCAGCCTGCTGATGCCGGGCAGTTCGATCGCCTCGGTGATCGCCAATGAATTCACCGAGGCGACCAGCGACCTGTACCGCTCGTCGCTGCTCGCGCTCGGCCTGATCCTGTTCCTGATCACTTTCATCGTGCTCGTGCTCGCCAAACTGCTGCTGCTGCGGCTGGACTCGAACGCGCGCGGAGCCCGGCCATGATGTCGCGCTACGCCCGCCGCCGGCTGGTCAACTGGATCAACATGACGATCGCGGTGCTGATGACCGTGTTCGGCGTGTTCTGGGTCGTCTGGATCCTGTGGACGACGCTGCGCTACGGCCTGCCGGCGATGAACTGGGCGCTGTTCACGCAGGACACGCCGGCGCCGGGCGCCACCGGCGGCGGCCTGCGCAACGCCTTCGTCGGCAGCCTGCTGCTGCTGGGCATGGCGGTGGCCATCGGCACGCCGATCGGCGTGCTCGCCGGCACCTGGCTTGGCGAGTTCGCGGTCAAGCACCGGCTCGGCGCGGTCGTGCGCTTCCTCAACGACATCCTGCTGAGCGCGCCGTCGATCGTCATCGGCCTGTTCGCCTACGCCATCGTCGTCGACCCGATGGGGCATTTCTCGGCGTTCTCGGGCGGGGTCGCGCTGACGCTGATCCTGATCCCGGTGATCGTTCGCACCACCGACGAGATGCTGCGCCTGGTGCCGGGATCGCTGCGCGAGGCGGCGATCGCGCTGGGCACGCCGTACTGGAAAATGATCACCCACATCACGTGGCGCTCGGCGTCGACCGGTATCCTGACCGGGATCATCCTCGGCATCGCCCGCATCAGCGGCGAGACCGCTCCGCTGCTTTTCACCGCGCTGAACAACCAGTACTTCAGCCTCGACGTCAACCACGCCATGGCCAACCTGCCGGTGGTCATCTTCAACTTCGCGATGAGCCCGTACGCGAACTGGCAGCAGATGGCCTGGGCCGGCGCCTTCGTCGCGATGGTCTTCATCCTGGTGCTCAGCATAGGCTCGCGCTGGCTGCTGCGCGGCCGCGGCGCCCGGCCCTGAAGCCCGCAACCTTCGACCCGATTCCGATGACCATGCACGTTACCGTCGCTCACGGCGCCGCCGCCGAAGCGCTTGCAGACCAGCCGACCAAGATCCAGGTCCGCGACCTCGACTTCTTCTACGGCAAGTTCAAGGCGATCAAGGGCGTCAACCTCGACATCCCGCAGAACCAGGTCACCGCGTTCATCGGTCCGTCGGGCTGCGGCAAGTCGACGCTGCTGCGCACCTTCAACCGCATGCACGAGCTTTACCCGGACCAGCGCGCGACCGGCCAGATCAACATCGACGGCGAGAACATCCTGACGTCGAAAACCGACGTGTCGCTGATTCGCGCCAAGATCGGCATGGTGTTCCAGAAGCCGACGCCGTTTCCGATGTCGATCTATGAGAACATCGCCTTCGGCGTGCGCCTGTACGAGCGCATGAGCCGGGCCGAAATGGACGAGCGCGTCGAAGCCAGCCTGACGCGGGCAGGGCTGTGGGACGAAGTCAAGGACAAGCTGCAGCAAAGCGGCATGAGCCTGTCGGGCGGCCAGCAGCAGCGCCTGTGCATCGCGCGCGGCATCGCGATCCGCCCCGAAGTGCTGCTGCTCGACGAGCCGACCTCGGCGCTGGACCCGATCTCGACGGCGAAAGTCGAGGAGCTCGTCACCGAGCTGAAGAACGACTACACGGTCGTGATCGTGACCCACAATATGCAGCAGGCGGCTCGCGTGTCGGACTACACCGCCTACATGTATCTGGGCGAGCTGGTCGAATTCGGCGCCACCAACCAACTGTTCCTGAAGCCCAAGCGTCAGGAGACCGAGGACTACATCACCGGCCGTTTCGGCTGAACGCGGAGACGCCACCATGGACAAGCATCTTTCGACCCAGTTCGACGCCGAGATCAGCGCGATTTCCACGCGCGTGCTCGAAATGGGCGGTCTCGTCGAATCGCAGATCGCGCAGGCGGTCTACGCGCTGCGCCATTTCGACCTCGACGCCGCACGCGGCGTCGTGCTCAACGAGAAGCGCGTCAACCAGCTCGAAGTCGACATCGACGCCGACGTCGCGCAGATCATCGCCAAGCGCCAGCCGACCGCGCGCGACCTGCGGCTGATGCTGGCGATCTCGAAGACGGTGACCAATCTGGAGCGCGTCGGCGACGAGGCCGACCGCATCGCGCGGATGGCGCGCGACCTGATCGAGGCCGGCTCCAACCTGAGCATCTCGTTCAACGAGATCGGCCGCGCCGCCGACCTCGCGGTCGACCAGGTGCGGCGCGCGCTCGACGCCTTCGCGCGCCTCGACGAGAAGGCGGCGGTCGACATCGTCACCGCCGACAGCGCGATCGACGCCGAATTCGATTCGTTCATGCGCAAGCTCATCACCTATGTGATGGAAGACCCGCGCAACATCTCGGCCAGCCTCGACCTGGTGTTCATCGCCAAGGCGATCGAGCGCATCGGCGACCACGCGAAGAACATCGCCGAGTTCGTCATCTACGTCGTTCGCGGTACCGACGTGCGCCACAACAAAGAGGCGTTCAACGAGATCGCCGGAACCCTGTGAACGCAGCAATGGCGAGCAACATCCTGATCGTCGAGGACGAACCCGCGATCGCCGAGCTGCTGGCGGTCAACCTGCGTCACGCCGGGCATTGCCCGATCCTGGCCGGCAGCGCCGAGGAGGCGCTGCGCCTGATCCGCGACATCCTGCCCGACGTGATGCTGATCGACTGGATGCTGCCGGGCATGTCGGGCGTGGCGCTGGCGCGCGAGCTGCGCGCCGGAACGCGCACGCGCGAGATCCCGCTGATCCTGCTGACGGCGCGCAGCGAGGAGGCCGACACCATCGCCGGGCTCGACGCCGGCGCCGACGACTACATCACCAAGCCGTTTTCGCCGAAGGAGCTGCTCGCGCGCATTCGCGCCGTGCTGCGCCGCCGCGCGCCGCAGCTGACCGACGAGCCGGTGCGCGCCGGCGGGCTGGCGGTCGACCCGTCGACGCGCCGCGTGACCTTCCAGGCCGACGGCGTCGAGCGCGAGCTCAAGCTCGGGCCGACCGAGTTCAAGCTGCTGCACTTCATGATGACCCACCCGGAGCGCGTGCACAGCCGCGGCGCGCTGCTCGACAAGGTGTGGGGCGACCACGTGTTCATCGAGGAGCGCACGGTCGACGTGCACATCAAGCGCCTGCGCGAAGCGCTGGCGCCGGCGCAGTGCGCCGAACTGGTCGAGACCGTGCGCGGCGCCGGCTACCGTTTCACCCAGCGCGCCAACGCGCTCTGAGCGGGTCGTCCGGACCGTGGCCAGGGATCTTGCCGGGATCGGCAGCATGCTGCGTGTCGTCGCGCTTCGCGTCGGTGCACTGCTGCTGGTGATGGCGCTGCCGGCCGCTTTGGGCGGCTGGTTCGGCGGCGAGCTCGGCGCCGCACTCGGCGCGCTGGCCGCGCTGCTCGCGGTGCTGGTGCGCGATTCGGTGCAGCTGGCGCGTCTGCTGCGCTGGCTGCGCTGGCCGTCGCGCGAGCGGCTGCCCGCGTTGCACGGCGTGTGGGCCGAAGTGCTGTACCGCAGCGCGCGCCAGCTGCGCTTGTGGGAAGGGCGCTTGCAGCGCGAGGAGGACAAGCTCGCGCGCTTCATCGAGGCGCTGCAGGCGTCGCCCAACGGCGTGATGATGATCGACGCCAGCGGCCAGATCGACTGGTGCAACGCGACCGCGGCGTCGCACTTCGGCCTCGATCCGCAGCGCGACCTGCGCCAGCATGCGGTGCACCTGATCCGCAACCCGGAATTCTTCGCCTACATGGCCGCGCGCCGTTTCGTCGAGCCGCTGCTGATGCGCCGTGCCGGCCCGGCCGGCACGCTGCTGCTGAACATCCAGGTCATGCCTTACGGCGACGGGCAGAAGCTGCTGCTGTCGCGCGACGTGACCCAGGTCGAGCGCACCGAAGCGATGCGGCGCGACTTCGTCGCCAACGTCTCGCACGAAATCAAGACGCCGCTGACGGTGATCGCCGGCTTCATCGAGTCGATGCGCACGCTGCAGTTGTCCGACGCCGAGCGCGAACGCATGCTGGTGCTGATGCAGGAGCAGTCCGACCGCATGCGCCGACTGGTCGAGGATCTGCTGACGCTGGCCCACCTGGAAGGCGATCCGCACCAGCCGGCCGAGGAGACCGTGCGCATGGCGCCGATGGTCGAGCGCCTGGCCGAGGAGGCGCGCGCGCTGTCGCACGGCCGCCACACGATCGAAGTCGTCGCCGATGCGGGCGATCTGCGCGGCGCCAGCGCCGAGCTGACCAGCGCGTTCAGCAACCTGGTCAGCAACGCGGTGCGCTACACGCCCGACGGCGGTCGCGTGCGCATCGCGTGGCGCGTGTCCAGCGCCGACGACGGGCACGGCTGGGCCGAGTTCAGCGTCAGCGATTCGGGCATCGGCATCGCCCCCGAGCACATTCCGCGGCTGACCGAACGTTTCTATCGCGTCGATCGCGGCCGCTCGCGCGAATCGGGCGGCACCGGGCTGGGCCTGGCCATCGTCAAGCACGCGCTGCTGCGCCACCAGGCCGAGCTGCGCGTGGTCAGCCATCCGGGGCAGGGCAGCACCTTCTCGGCGCGCTTTCCGGCCGCCCGCCTCGTCACCGCCGACTGAGCCCGGCGGCGCGCTTCAGCCTGCGGCGCGCGCCTCGATCAGCGCCAGCTGGCTCGAACGGCCGCTGCGCCAGGCGCGCGCGCGGCGCCAGTTGCCGGCCGCGTCCATGTCCCAGGCGTTGCCGGGGCAGCGCCAGTGCACGCGCAGGCCTTCCTCGATGATCTTCGCCCGCGCCTTGCGGTCGAGCACCGGCACCGCGATCTCGACGCGGCGGAACAGGTTGCGCTCCATCCAGTCGGCCGACGACAGCCAGACCTCACTGCTGCCTTCGGCGTGGAAGTGGAAGATGCGCGAATGCTCGAGGAAGCGACCGATGATCGAGCGCACGCGGATGTTATCCGACAAGCCGGCGACGCCGGGGCGCAGCATGCACGGCCCGCGTACCAGCAGCCGGATCTCGACGCCGGCTTTCGATGCCTTGTACAGCTCGTCGATGACGCCGGGCTCGACCAGCGCGTTGACCCGGGCCCAGATGCGCGCGCGGCCGCCGGCGCGCGCCACCCGCGCCTCGTTGCGGATCGAGTGCACCAGCTTGTCATAGAGCGAGAACGGCGACTGCCACAGCCGGCGCAGCGGCGCGAACTGCGACGAACCGGTGATCTCGACGAACACCTGGTTGACGTCGGCGCAGATCGCCTCGTCGGCGGTCATCAGGCCGAAGTCGGTGTACAGCGCCGCGGTGCGCATGTGGTAGTTGCCGGTGCCGACGTGCACGTAGCGGCGCAGCTGCACCGCGCGCCGGCCCGACTTCTCGCGGCGCACGATCAGCAGCATCTTGGCGTGGCACTTGAAACCGACGACGCCGTAGACCACGTGCGCGCCTTCGGCCTCGAGCCGCGCTGCCCAGTTGATGTTGGTTTCCTCGTCGAGCCGCGCCATCAACTCGAGCACCACGGTGACTTCCTTGCCGGCGCGCGCGGCGTCGATCAGCGCTTCCATCAGCGCCGAGTTGCTGCCGGCGCGGTAGATCGTCTGCTTGATCGCCAGCACGTCGGGGTCGACCGCCGCGGCGCGCACCATGTCGACCACCGGGCCGAACGAATCGTAGGGGTGGTGCAGCAGCAGGTCGCCGGCGCGGATGCGCTCGAACAGCGCCGGGCCCGGGCCCGGCCAGTCGGCCGGCAGCGCCGGCTGGTGGGCCGGGAACTGCAGCTCGTGGTCGGACACCAGGTCGATGATCGATTGCAGCCGCGCCAGGTTGACCGGGCCGTCGACCTGGTAGCAGTCCTCGGCGCGCAGCGCGTTCTCGCGCATCAGCCGCTCGAGCAGCGGCTGCGGGCAGCCGGCGGCGACTTCCAGGCGCACCGCATCGCCGTAATGGCGCGCGCGCAGCTCACCCTGCAGCGCGGTGCGCAAATTGGTGATGGTGTCGTCGTCGACGAACAGCTCGCTGTTGCGGGTGACGCGGAACTGGTGCACGCCGAGCACCTTGAGCCCGGGGAACAGGTCGCCGGCGAAGGCCTGCATCAGCGACGACAGCAGCACGAAGCCGTAGCGCCGGTCGCGCAGCTCGCGCGGCAGCGCCAGCACCCGCGGCAGCGCGCGCGGCGCCTGGATGATGCCCAGGTCGACGTTGCGGCCGAAGGCGTCGGCGCCTTCGAGCTGCACCGCGAAGTTCAGGCTCTTGTTCAGAACTTTCGGGAACGGGTGCGCCGGGTCGAGCCCGATCGGCGTCAGCACCGGCAGCACTTCGCGCTCGAAATACGCGCGCGCCCAACGCTGCTGCGCCGCGGTCCATTGGCCGCTGGTGACGAAGTGCACGCCGATCGATTCGAGCAGCGGGTAGATCGACTGCTGCAGCACGCGGTACTTCTCGGCCACCAGCGCGTGCGCGTCGTCGGCGATCAGGCGCAGCGCTTCGCCGATGCGCAGCCCGTCGGGCGTGGTCGCCGCGGCGTCGTGTTCCTCGAGGTCCTGCAGCTGGGCGACACGGGTCTCGAAGAACTCGTCGAGGTTCGACGCGACGATGCACAGATAGCGCAGCCGCTCCAGCGGCGGAATCGTCGCGTCGAGCGCCTGCGCCAGCACGCGGCGGTTGAACGCCAGCGTGCCGAGTTCACGGTTGAGCAGTCGAGGTTCAGCGTGGGAATTCATCAAACAGCTGGGTGGACAAGGTAACGCTTTAGGATGTCAGAATCGCATGAAGGGATGATGACGATTCAATGGATTGTCATCAATCTGCGCTTCAATTCTGACATGACCCTCAGTATCCAACATCTCGCTGCCGTCGACTTGGGCTCGAACAGCTTTCGCATGCTTGTCGGCAAGGCCGCGGAGACGACGCATGGTGTCCAAGTGTATCCGCTGGATTCCTTGCGTGAACCGGTACGCCTGGGCGCCGGGCTCGACGCGAACAAGAATCTGACCGAAGAGTCGCAGCAGCGCGCACTGGAGACGCTGAGTCGCTTCGGCGACCGCCTGCGCCAGTTCCACCCCGAGCGGGTGCGCGCGGTGGCGACCAACGCGGTGCGCGTGGCGAAGAACGCGCCGCAGTTCCTGGCCCGTGCGCAGCAGGCGCTGGGTTTCCCGATCGAGGTCATCGCCGGGCGCGAAGAGGCCAGGCTGGTCTACATCGGTGCCGCGCACTCGGTGGCGCCGGCGCACGGCAACCGGCTGGTCGTCGACATCGGGGGTGGGTCGACCGAGTTCATCATCGGCAACGGGCTGGAGCCGCGCATGATGGAGTCGCTGTACGTCGGCTGCGTGTCGATGAGCCGCGATTTCTTTCCCGCCGGCCTGGTCGACGAGCAGCGCATGAAGTCGGCCGAGCTGGCCGCGCGGCGCGAAGTGCAGATCATCGCCGGGGCGTTCCGCAAGGCCGGCTGGACCTCGGCGGTCGGCTCCAGCGGCACGGCGCGCGCGCTGGCCGACATCCTGGTGGGCAACCAGCTCGACCCCGGCGGCTCGTCGCTGGGCATCACCCGCGCCGGGCTGCGCGAGCTGCGCCGCCTGTACGTACGTGCCGGCGACCTCGGCCGGCTGCGCCTGGTCGGGCTCAAGCCCGATCGCCTGCCGGTCGCCGCCGGCGGCCTGGCGATCATGCTCGCGGTGTTCGAGGAGCTCGGCCTGCGCGAAATGGAAGTGACCGACGCCGGGCTGCGCCTGGGCGTGCTCTACGACCTGCTCGGTCGTGAGTTGCAGCGCGACATGCGCGCGCTGACCGTGCTCCAGTTCATGCACCGCTACGCTGTCGACGCCGAGCAGGCCGCGCGGGTCGAATCGCTGGCGCTGGCGCTGCTGCTGCAGCTCGCTCCGGAAGCCAGCTCGGCGGAGCAGCAGGCCTTGCGCTGGGCCGCCGCGCTGCACGAAGTCGGGCTGTCGATTTCACACAGCGCCTACCACAAGCACTCGGCCTACATCGTCGGCAATTCGGACATGCCGGGTTTTTCGCGCAGCGAGCAGGCGGCGCTGGCCGAGATGGTGCTGTGCCACGGCGGCAAGCTGAAGAAGCTCGGCGCGCTCGACGCGCTGCGCATCGACCTGCGCGCGCTGCTTGCACTGCGCCTGGGGGTGCTGTTCGCGCGCAACCGGCGCGACGTCGATCTCGACGGGCTGCGCTTGCAGCCCGGCGCCGACGGTGTGCAGGGCACGCGCATCGCGGTGTCGGCGCGCTGGCTGCAGGCGTCGCCGCTGACGCGCTACAGCCTGGAGCAGGAAGTCGCCGAGTGGAGCCGTGCCGGCGTGCGCATCGACCTCGAGGAGACCTGAATATGACTGCCCCCACGGCCGGGCTTGCGCCCGGCCTGGTTGGGGGCGCGGCTGATGCCCCCACGGCCGGGCTGGGGATGGCTCAGGCGGTGTGCAGGAAGTGGCGGGCGTAGCGCGGGTTGACGTCGCGCAGCCGCAGCAGCAGCGGGAAGTCGGCGGTGTTGAAGTCCGGGTCCCACGCCGGCGCGGCGCAGATGCGCGCGCCGACGCGAAGATAGCCCTTGAGCAGCGCCGGCGCCTCCGCCGGCAGGTCCTGGCGCAGGCTGTCGACCGGCAGCGGCAGCCGCGGCAACAGGTGGTCCTCGATCGGCGCCAGGTGGGTGCGGCGCAGGCGCGCCCACAGGCTGGCCGCATAATGGCCGCCGTCGCGCATCGACACGCTGGTGCAGCCGATCATCGCGTCGAGCCCGTGACGCTGCATGTACTCGGCCAGCCCGGCCCACAGCGCCATGATCACCGCACCGTTGCGGTGGTCGCGGTGCACGCAGGCGCGACCGAGCTCGAGCAGGCGCGAGCGCAGGTGGATCAGACGCGTGAGGTCGAATTCGGTTTCGGCATAGAGCCCGCCGACACGCTTGGCCTGGTGCGGCGGCAGCACGCGGTAGGTGCCGACCAGCTGGCCCTCGTCGTCGCGCACCAGCAGGTGGTCGCAGTAGGGGTCGAAGAGGTCGACGTCGTGCCCGGGCAGCGTCGTGTTCAACCGGGCGCCGAGCTCGTCAGCGAACACTTTCCAGCGCAGCCGCTGGGCCTCAAGCACTTCGTCGGCGTGGCGCGCCCAGGCGACCACCAGCGGGCTGGCGCGGTGCGCGTCGCGGGCCTGCGCATCGGCAAGGGCGTGGTCGTCGTGATCGAGCATATCGGGTCTCCGTGACAGTTGGTGACACGATACGAAGCCCAGATGTCGACCGCGTGACGAAGCGGTGACGCGGGCGTGACAGTCAGTCGACCAGATCGGGCGAGATCGCCGCGCGCAGCGTGCGCTGCGGCTGTCCGTCGCGTTCGCGCTCGACGATCCACAGCAGCGCGCCCTTGCGCACGCTGAACTCGGCGTCGCAGCCGCTCAGCCAGCGCAGCGCGGCGCGGCCCAGCGTCGGCTGGTGGCCGCACAGCACCAGCGCGCGGTCGCTGCCGCGCGCCGCGTCGATCAGCGCCAGCAGCGCGTCGACGTCGCGCCCCGGCGCCAGCGCCGGCTCGTCGCGCGGATAATCGACCAGCGCCATCGCGGTCTGCCGCGTGCGCAGCGCCGGACTGGCGCAGACCGTCCACGGTTTGGGGACGTGGGCCTTGATCCACGCCGCCATGCGGCTGGCGTCGCGCCGGCCCTGGCGCGTCAGTTCACGTTGCAGGTCGACCGCCGTGCCGCTGGCGGCGTCAATGTCGTCGGCTTCGGCATGGCGCCAGAAAATCACGTGCATGGCAGTCTCGTCGATGCAGTGGCGCGACGACCGCGCCCGATCGACACTGTAGCGCGCTTTCGTGACGCCGCCGCGTCAGCGTTGCAGCGCCGCGCCCAGCCGCCGCGCGGCCAGTTCGAGGTCGAGCGGGTGCTGCGCGGCGAGCTCGCGCGCGCGCGCATGCAGCGTATCGGCGTCGGGCATCGCGGCGTCGCGCAGCGCCAGCGCGATCGTGTTCTCGCCTTCCTCGGCCGGCAGCGTCAGCACGCCGCTGTCGAAGGCCGCGCGCATGCGCTCGATGACGCGGTCGCGCACGAGCACCGAGGCCCACAGGTTCGACGCGACGACGCCGCCGGGCTGCAGCGCACGCGCCGCGTCGTCGTAGAACTCCTGCGACGCCAGCGCGTCGGGCAGGCCTTCCGGGCCGAACGCGTCGATCAGCAGCACGTCGCAGCATTGCGGATGCTCGCGCAGCCATTGCGCGCCGTCGGCACAGACGATCGCGAAGCGCTCGCTGTCGCGCGGCACCGCGAACAGCTCGCGCATCGCGATCACCTCGGGGTCGATCTCGATCGCGGTGAAGCGCGTCTGCGGCAAGTGCGCGTGGCAGTACTTGGCCAGCGAGCCGCCACCGAGGCCGAGCATCACGATGTGCTGCGGTTGCGGCGCCAGCAGCAGGAAGCTCATCACCGCGCGCGTGTAGTCGAGCACCAGCCGGTCGGGCTCAGCGGCGCGCATGCGACTTTGCACCGCGCCCATGCCGAAGTGCAGCGAGACCTCTCCGCGCTCCTGGCAGATGAACGGGTGGCTGTCGTTGCGCAGCTGGCGCGCGCGCCTGCGCGAGCCCATCAATGGGCCTCGCGGCGCAGCGCCGGGAACAGGATCACGTCGCGGATGCTCGGCGCGTCGGTCAGCAGCATGACCAGGCGGTCGATGCCGATGCCGCAGCCGCCGGCCGGCGGCATGCCGACTTCGAGCGCGCGCACGTAATCGGCATCAAAGTACATCGCTTCGTCGTCTCCGGCCTCCTTGTTCGCGACCTGCGCGGCGAAGCGCGCGGCCTGCTCCTCGGGGTCGTTGAGCTCGGAGAAGCCGTTGGCGATCTCGCGCCCGGTCGCGAACAGCTCGAAGCGCTCGGTGACGCTGGCGTCGGCGTCGCTGGCGCGCGCCAGCGGCGACACCTCGACCGGATAGTCGACGATGAAGGTCGGCTGCCACAGCCGCTCCTCGACGACCGCCTCGAACATGCCGAACTGCAACTCGGCCAGCGTCCAGTGCGCCGGTGCCGGCTCGCCGAGTTCGCGCAGCCGCAGCCGCAGCCCGTCGGCGTCGACCGCCTGCGCCGGCGTCAGCCCGCCGTGCACGACCAGCGCCTGCTGCACGCTGAGGCGTTCGAACGGTGCCGCGAGGTCGACTTCGCGCCCCTGGTACTGCAGCGTCGCGCTGCCGCAGGCGCGGATCGCGGCCTGGCGGATCAGCTGCTCGGTGAAGCTCATCACGTCGCGATGGGTCCAGTACGCGCAGTAGAACTCCATCATCGTGAACTCGGGATTGTGGCGGACCGAAATCCCTTCGTTGCGGAAGTTGCGGTTGATCTCGAACACGCGCTCGAAGCCGCCGACCAGCAGCCGCTTCAGGTAGAGCTCGGGGGCGATGCGCAGGAACATCTGCTGGTCGAGCGCGTTGTGGTGGGTGACGAAAGGTCGCGCGTTGGCGCCGCCGGGAATCGGGTGCAGCATCGGCGTTTCGACTTCGATGAAGCCGGCTTCTTCCATTTCGTGGCGCAGCGCCGAGACGATGCGCCCGCGCTGCGCGAAGCGCTGCCGCGACTCGGGGGTCACGATCAGGTCGACGTAGCGCTGGCGGTAGCGCGTCTCGACGTCCTCGAGACCGTGGAACTTGTCGGGCAGCGGCTGCAGGTTCTTCGCCAGCAGGCGAATCGCGGTGACCTGCACGGTCAGCTCGCCGGTGCGTGTCTTGAACAGCGTGCCCTCGCAACCGACGATGTCGCCCAGGTCGAAATGCTTGAACGCGGCGTGGCCGGCTTCGCCGCAATGGTCCAGCGTGACGTAGATCTGCATGCGGCCGCTGCCGTCCTGCAGCGTGCCGAAGCTGGCGCGGCCCATCACCCGCTTGAGCATCAGCCGACCGGCGATGCGCACGTGTTTGACCAGGCCCTGCAGGCGCTCGGGCGGGGTGTCGTCGTAGGCGCGGTGCAACTGGTCGGCGTGCGAGTCGGGCTTGAAGTCGTTCGGGTAGACCGAACCCTGCGCGCGCAACGCAGCGAGCTTGGCGCGGCGCTCGGCAAGCAGCGACGTCGGATTGACGTCGGGCGTGCCTTCCGGCGAACCTTGCTTCGTATCGTGGCTCATGCGAGTTTTTCCTGGAGGTAGTTCAGCGCCAGCGACGTTTCGGCGCTGAGCGCATCGATGTTGCGTTCGACCATCGCGCGTTCGATGCGCGCGGCCAGGGTCTTGCCGAGCTCGACGCCCCACTGGTCGAACGGGTTGATGCCGTACAGCCAGCCTTCGACGACGGTGCGGTGTTCGTACAGCGCCAGCAGCGCGCCGAGGTGGCGCGAGTCGAGGCGCTCGAGCCAGATGAAAGTCGAAGGGCGCCCGCCCGGGCAGGCACGGTGGTGCGCCGCGGCGCGCGCCTCGTCGTCGGGCAAGCCGGCCGCGGCCAGTTCGGCCTGCCAGCTCGACGCGTCCTTGCCGTGCCACAGCGCGTCGGCCTGGCCGAGCGCATTGGCCAGCAGCGCCAGGTGTTCGTCGCGTCGGCCGTGCCACGGCCGCGCGACCGCAACGATTTCGTGGAACACCGGTACCGCGGCCTGGTGCAGCAGCTGGAAGTAGGTGTGCTGCACCGGCGTGCCGACGCCGCTGATGACCGCCGGGCCGCTGACCGCGACCGGCTGCACACCGTCGTCGCTGGTGCTCTTGCCCAGCGACTCCATCAGCAACTGCTGCAGGTACAGCGGCATGTGCGAGAACGCGTCGCCGTACAGCCCGATCGACAGCAGCGGCAGCCCGAAGCGCACGCGGTAGGCGTGCGACAGCCCGGCCAGCAATGCCGGCGCGCTGGCCGTCAGCGGCTGCTCGAGGAAATGCCGGTCCATCGCCAGCGCGCCGGCGTGCAGTTCGGCGACCGCCTCGCGGCCGAACGCCAGCAGCAACGCCAGCCCGTGCGAGCTCCACAGCGAGAAGCGCCCGCCGATCTCGGGCAGCGAGCGGAACACCTGCTGGGCGGGAAGCGCGAAACGCTGCAGCGCCAGTTCGGGGTTCGCGGTCAGCGCCACCAGCCGCGCGCGCGCGGCTTCGGCGCCGAGCGCGGCCTGCAGCCAGCGCAGCACCGACTCGGCGTTGCGCATGACTTCGAGCGTGCGAAACGACTTGCTGTTGATCAGCACCCAGGTGCGCGTCGGGTC
The DNA here is from genome assembly GCA_021804595.1 of Pseudomonadota bacterium. Taxonomy (GTDB): domain Bacteria; phylum Pseudomonadota; class Gammaproteobacteria; order Burkholderiales; family Burkholderiaceae_C; genus Thiomonas_A. The sequence goes on along the minus strand of JAJZHH010000037.1, from coordinate 5,221 downwards.
GGCCGCGGCCAGCGCCGCGTCGAGCGTCGCCCCGTCGAGGTTGGCGACCCAGTGGATGCGGCAGCGCGGCTGCTGCAGCACCGACAGTGCGGTGTGCAGCGCCAGCATCGGCGTTTCCGAGCCGCCGGCGCCGAGGTGGATGATGTCCAGCGGCGCGTCAGCGCCGGCGATCAGCGCTTCGGCCCAGTCGGCCATGCGTTCGTGCTCGGCGTGCAGCAGCGCGGCGGCGGCGCGCGCCGCCGGCGCGCGACCCGCGGCACCCTGACGCGCGAGCATGTGCCAGGCGGCGCGACCTTCGCTGCCGTTGAGCACGCCGTCGCCGACCAGCTCGGTGGCGGCATGGCTCAAGGTGGACAGGGTGGTGTGCGCGGTGGCCAGCGCCTGCTCGCCGTGGCGCGTGAATTCCAGGCGCAGCCCAGCGGTTTCGATGATGGTCGGAGCAGACATGGGGATCGACGGGGGCGCGCGCAGGCGCGCGGCGCGGGCAAATGACCTTCGATTCTATCGGGGTGCTGAGCCACTGCCGGTGTCGTGCGCAGCTTCGGCTGGTTTTGCACACCCTAGAATGCGGCGTCGAAGGGGTCGCAGCGCAGCGACCCGGGCATGGGCGCATTTCGCGAGGACTGCATGATCTTCATCACCGGAGCGGCCGGTTTCATCGGCGCCAATTTCGTTCACCACTGGCTGGCGCGCAGCGACGAGCCGGTCATGGTGCTGGACGCGCTGACCTATGCCGGCAACCTCGAGAGCCTGGCCGCGCTGCGCGGCGATGCACGGCTGCATTTCACCCGCGTCGACGTCTGCAGCCGGGCCGAGGTGGCTTCGCTGCTGCACCAGCACCGGCCGCGCGCACTGCTGCACTTCGCTGCCGAAAGCCACGTCGATCGCTCGATCCACGGTCCAGGCGAGTTCGTGCGCACCAATGTGCAGGGCACCTTCGAACTGCTCGAAGCCGTTCGCGCCTGGTGGGGCACACGAGACGCCGCCGAGCGCACGGCGTTTCGCCTGCTGCACGTGTCGACCGACGAAGTCTACGGTTCGCTGCAGCCCGGCGATGCGCCGTTTCGCGAAACCACGCCTTATGCGCCGAACAGCCCCTACGCGGCGTCGAAAGCGGCCAGCGACCATCTGGTCCGTGCCTGGCACCACACCTACGGCTTGCCGACGCTGACGACGAACTGCTCGAACAACTACGGCCCCTATCAGTTCCCGGAGAAGCTGATACCGCTGATGATCCACAACGCGCTCGCCGGGCGCGCGCTGCCGGTGTACGGCGACGGGCTCAACGTGCGCGACTGGCTGTACGTCGAGGACCATTGCCGCGCGCTGCTGCGCGTGCTCGAGGCCGGGCGCGTCGGCGAGACCTACAACGTCGGCGGCTGCAACGAGGTGCGCAACATCGACGTCGTGCACACGCTGTGCGACCTGCTCGACGAACTGCGCCCGCGCAGCAGCGGCAGCTATCGCGAGCTGATCGCCTTCGTGGCCGATCGCCCGGGGCACGACCGGCGCTACGCGATCGATGCCGGCAAGATCGAGCGCGAACTGGGCTGGACGCCGGTCGAGACCTTCGCCAGCGGACTGCGGCGTACCGTGCAGTGGTATCTGGACCACGCCGACTGGGTCGGGCACGTCACCAGCGGCGCTTACCGCGACTGGGTCGACCTGCAGTACGGCGGGAGCGCGCCATGAACGCGACGCCAGGGACTGCGGCTCCAAGTCCGGCGCCGCGCATCCTGCTGCTCGGCGCCGACGGCCAGCTCGGCTGGGAGCTGCGCCGCGCGCTGCTGCCGTTGGGCGAGGTCGTCGCCTGCGGCCGCGCCGAGGCCGATCTGGGCGAGCTCGACGCGCTGCGCGCGCTGCTCGACCGCTGGCAGCCGCAGGTCGTCGTCAACGCCGCCGCGTACACCGCGGTCGACCGTGCCGAGCAGGAAGTCGCGCTGGCCCAGCGGGTCAACGCCGAAGCCCCCGCCTTGCTGGCGCGCTGGGCCGCCGCGCACGACGCGTGGCTGCTGCACTACTCGACCGACTATGTGTTCGACGGCACGAGCGATGCACCGTACGACGAGACCTGCACGCCGAATCCGCAAAGCGTCTACGGTCGCAGCAAGCTCGCCGGTGAGCTCGCGATCACGGCCAGTGGCTGCCGCCACCTGACGCTGCGCACGTCGTGGGTCTACGCCGCGCGTGGCGGCAATTTTGCGCGCACGATGCTCAAGCTGGGGCGCGAGCGCGAGCAGTTGCGCGTCGTCGCCGACCAGGTCGGCGCGCCGACTGCGGCCGAGCTGATCGCCGACGTCAGCGCGCTGGCGCTGCACCGGGTACTGGCCGACGCCGACTTTGCGGTTCAGGCCGGCGGCCTGTACCACCTCAGCGCGGCCGGCGCGACCAGCTGGCACGGCTACGCGCAGTACGTGCTCGAGCAGGCGCGCGCACTCGGCGTCGAGCTGCGCTGCCGCGAGCTGACGCCGATCACGACCGCCGAATACCCGCTGCCGGCGCCGCGCCCGGCCAATTCACGGCTCGATTGCGCGCGGCTGCAGCAGCGCTTCGGCGTGTGCCTGCCCGACTGGCGGGTACAGGTGCGGCGCATGCTGACCGAGTTGCTGGCGCCGCGCTGAACGCGGCGCGCGCTCAGCGCAACAGCGCGCGGTAGCTCGAGATGTAGACGGCGACGAAGGCCAGGCACGACGCCGCGAGCAGCACGCCGCGGTCCCACCACAGCACCGCCGGGGCGATGCTGAACGCGGCCAGCCCCCACAGGTAGGGCGCGGTGTGGGCGTTGGCTTCGCGCTCGGGGCGGGCGCGCAGATGCAGCGCGCGCTGCAGGCGTCGGTGCACCAGATGGTGCAGGTGCAGGGTGTCGGCGAGCATGCCCGGTCGACCGCGCAGCACCCGGCGACGGTAGACCGAGAACAGCAGTTCCCAGCTCGGGTACAGCAACACGGAGAGCGCGAACCACGGCGATACCTGCGCATGGCGGTGTACCAGCAGCGTGGCCAGCAGCGCGGCGACGAAACCTATGAAATAGGCGCCCGTGTCGCCGAGAAAGATGTCGCCGCGAGGCCAGTTCCAGAACAGGAAACCGGTCAGCGCGCCGACACCGACTCCGGCCAGCACCATGATCTGCGTATCGCCGACCTTGAACGCGACGTAGGCGATCGCGCTCAGGATCATCGCGCCGACGACCCCGGCCAGGCCGTGGAAACCGTCGATCATATTGACCGCGTGCGGCATGGCGGCCAGCGCGACGACGCTGAGGGCGGTGCCGAGCAACGGCCAGGCGCGCAGCAACGCATCGATGCCGGGAATGCCGAGCCGGTCGATGCCGGCGCCGAGCACCATGACGGCGAGCAGCGCCGACAGCACGCCGGCGGCCGCGCGCAGCGGCGGGGAGAGATGGCGGCGCAGGTCTTCCCAGACCCCGGCCAGCAGCAGCGGTGCGGCCACGGCGCACAGGTGCAGGTTGAACCGCGCGGTGGAATAGCCGTGGGCTGCGGCCAGCGCGGCGCCGGCGGCAAAGCCGGCGATGATGGCCAGGCCGCCGCTGCGCGCGGTAGGCCGCCGATGCTTCTTCTGCAGCTCGCCGACGGTCTCATCGAGGCCGAAACCCCAGCGCTGGCCGAGCACGATCAGCAGCACGCAAGCCAGCCAGCTCAGCAGCGCGGCCAGGGCGATCGATTCGCGGATCATCGGCGCACGGCGTGACGTCGGCCGGTTTCAGCCCTGCTGGATCTCGATCTTGACTTCCAGCACTTCGAGCGAGTCCTGGCGCTCGAGCTTGACCTGGATGTCGTCGCGATTGATCTTGACGTAGCGTGAGATCACTTCGACCAGGTCGCGTTGCAGCGCCGGCAGATAGTCGGCGGGCGCGCCGGCGGCGCGCTCGTGGGCCAGGATGATCTGCAGGCGCTCTTTCGCGATGGTCGCGGTCTTCTTCTTCTCGCCGAGCAGGAAAGACAGGATGGACATGACCATGCTCCGTTTCAGCGTCCGAACAGGCGCTTGATCAGCCCCGGCTTGCGGAACTCGGTGAAACGCATCGGCCGCTCCTCGCCGAGGAAACGCGCGATCACGTCCTGGTAGGCAGCGGCGACGTCGCTGCCGTCGAGGTGGATCGCCGGCACGCCCTGGTTCGACGCCTGCAGCACCGCTTCGCTTTCCGGGATCACGCCGATCAGCGGCAGTCGCAGGATGTCCTGGATGTCGTCGAGCGACAGCATCTCGCCGTCGGCGACGCGCTTCGGGTTGTAGCGCGTCACCAGCAGGTGTTCGCGGATCGGTTCGCCGCCTTCGATCGCGCGTCGGGTCTTCGAGCCGAGGATGCCGAGGATGCGGTCGGAGTCGCGCACCGACGAGACTTCCGGATTGGTCACCACCAGCGCCTCGTCGGCGAAGTGCATCGCCAGCAGCGCGCCGCTTTCGATGCCGGCCGGGCTGTCGCAGACGATGTAGCTGAAGCCCATCGCGTCGAGGTCCTCGAGGACCTTGCGCACGCCGTCGTGCGTCAGCGCGTCCTTGTCGCGCGTCTGCGAAGCCGGCAGCACGTACAGGTTGTCGCACTGCTTGTCCTTGATCAGCGCCTGGTTCAGGTTTGCTTCGCCCTGGATGACGTTGATGAAGTCGTAGACGACGCGGCGCTCGCAGCCCATGATCAGGTCGAGGTTGCGCAGGCCGACGTCGAAGTCGATGACCGCGGTCTTGTGCCCGCGCAAGGCCAGCCCGGAGGCGAACGAAGCGCTGGTCGTGGTCTTGCCGACTCCGCCCTTGCCGGAAGTGACGACGATGATTTTTGCCATGGTGACGTGGGTCGAGGAAGTGAGGGGGTCAGTCGAGCACCAGCGGCTCGATGCGCAGGCTGTCGTCGTGCAGCCTTACTTGTGCGGGGCCGCCGCGCGCCGGCAATTCCTGCTCGGAAGTGCGGTAGACGCCGGCCACCGCGACCAGCTCGGGGTCGAAATGGGTGCAGAAGATGCGTGCGTTGACGTCGCCGTGCGCGCCGGCCAGCGCGCGCCCGCGCAACGGCGCGTAAACGTGGATGTTGCCGCCGGCGATCAGTTCGGCGCCGTGGCTGACCGCGCCGAGCACGATCAGGTCGCCGCCGGCGTAGACGCGCTGGCCCGAGCGCAGCGCACGGTCGACGCAGACCGTCTGCGCCGGCGCCGCCGGGGCGGCGGGAGCGGGCGGCGGCGCCGCCGCCGCCTCGCTGGCCGCGGGCGCC
>JAJZHH010000036.1 GCA_021804595.1 Pseudomonadota bacterium | reverse complement strand
GCGTGACCGCGGCCAGGTAGCCGGCCATGCACAGCGCGATCAGCGCCGGCAGCGCCGCCGAGGCGAACACCCAGTGCATCCATTGCGCCAGCCCGGCGCCGATCGACAGCGACGGCGAGAACAGCCCGCCGGGCATGCCGCTCATGTAGCTGACCACCATCGCCAGCCATTTGGTCAGCGCGTACAAGCCGCCGATCTCGGTTTTGCCGTTGAGCAGGTTGCGCGCCTGGTCGTAGCCGCTGCCCCAGGTCTGGCCGTGCGTGAACACGCCCAGTGCGGCGACCACCAGGCCGATGACGAGCGCGTACATCACCGGCTTGTGCGCACGCAGGCCGCGCAGCGGCGCCGGCATCCACACTTCCCAGCGCAGCAGCGCCCAGTTGAACGCCGCGCCGCTGAGCCCGCACAGGACCGACGCGACGATCACCGGCGCGATGAAGCTGACGTGGAAATTGTTCGGCACCACGATCTGGCCGAAGTACAGGTAGTTGCCGGCCAGCGCCAGCGAGGTCAGGCCCGAGAACACCACCGCGGTGATCATGACGCCGTTGGTGCGGCTCTCGAAGTCGCGCGCCAGCTCCTCGATCGCGAAGATCACGCCGGCCAGCGGCGTGTTGAACGCTCCCGACAGACCCGCCGCGGCGCCGGCCAGCAGCAGCGCGCGCTCCAGGTGGCGCCCCTGGTGGGGGTAAAAGCGCCGCGTCTCGGCCATGATCGCTGCACCCAGGTGCACCGTCGGTCCCTCGCGGCCTATGGTCAGGCCGCCGAGAAAGCCGATCAGCGACACGCCGAGCTTGCCGACGATCACGCGCAGTCCGAACAGCCGGCTCATCAGCGTTTCGTCGGGCGGCGCGTGCAAGGCGGCGATGACCTGCGGGATGCCGCTGCCCTCGCTGCCGGAGAACCAGCGCCGCGTCAGGTAGACCGCGAGCATCGTCATCGCCGGCGTGATCAGGAACGCCAGCCACGCGCGCCCGTCGATCCAGTGCAGGAACAGTTCGTAGGCGTCCTCGCTCCAGCGCGCGTACAGCACCGCGACCAGACCGACGATCAGCGCCGCGCCCCACGGCAGCCCGTAACGCAGGAACAGGCGCCGTCCGCGCGCGCGCCCGCGGCGCAGCCAGGCACGCGACGAAAAGGCGCTGGCGCCCGGCGATGCCGACGCGGCGTCGGGCGATGAAGGGTCGGTGTCGTTCGAGTCGTTCACGATGGATGCGGCCACGGCGTGCGCGGCGAGGCCGCGCGCGGCCTCGCCCACCGTATACAGTGTTGTAAGCTTCCATGGTAACGGCTGAGCACGGCTTGGCGGCCTCTGTAGCCGACCGTTACCGTCGGCTATGACCCCGCCGGCTCAGCGTTGCGCCGCGTTGTCGTGCGGCGTGACCATGTGCTTGCGCAGCTCGACGCGCAGCTCGCGCAGCTTCGCCTTCACGACGCGCTCGTTGGCCAGGCCGATGCGCAGCAGGATCTTCTGCCCTGCCGACGCCGACTCCAGCGCCGGGTCGGCGAACTGGTACAACACGTGGCGCTGCACCAGCTGCAGCGGGCCCGACGGCTCGGGCGCGGCGAGCAGATTGTCGATCACCGCGAGCAGGCGGTCGTTGAACTGCCCGCTCGGGTAGCCCAGCTGGCGCCACGCCGCCTGGAACAACGGGTAGAAGCGCAGGTAGACCGCAACCAGCGCACGCGCATCGACGCCGCGCACCATCGCCATATACGGCGCGTAGCGCTGGGCATTCGACGGGTCGAGCACCAGCGTGCCGCCGCGCGCATCGACGGCCGGGCGCCCGGGCGCGGTGCGCACCGGCCAGGCACGCACCGGCACCTGGGCACGGCCCAGGTTGTCAACCGTGGCGACGACGTGCACGATCAGCTCGTCGGCGATCCACCAGTGCTCGAAATCGGCGCGCCCGAGCAGCGACGCGAGCGCGCGGCCGAATTCGGCGTCGCTGTGCGCCAGCGACGGCAAGGCGCTCGACGCGGCCGGGACCTGCAGCACCGGGCGTGGCAACGCGGGCAGCGCAGCGGACGCCGTCCGCGACGCCGCGGGCGCGGCGGGCGCTGCCGGCGCGCTGGCCACGGGCTCGTGCCGCAGGTACTCGACCCAGTGCTCGACGCGCTCCCAGTGCAGCAGCGCGAGCACGACCGCGGCGACCACCAGGACCAGCGCGCCGATCTCGACGCCATCCATTTCCTTCATCGCAGCCTCGCTTCGGTGCTTGGGCACCGGCGCGTCCGATGGTAGCAACCGACGCGCGAAGCCGCCATCGCAGAGGCGCGCGGCTTGCGGCCCGCCCGTTGAAGTGACTAAGCTGGTTCGTGCGCACCGAACCACCGGCTAATCGCCGACGATGGAAATAGGGGGAAATATGGACCACGCCGCCAAGGCGTCGAGCGACCACGAGGCCGCGGCCAAAACCGCGACCGACGGCCCCGCAGGGACACCCGAGCAAGTGCTCGCCGCGCTGCACGCCAGCCGCGACGGCCTGTCGGGCGACGAAGCCGCGCGCCGGCTGCAACGCGACGGCCCGAACGCGCTGCCGCAGCCGCACGACAACCTGCTGCTCAAGCTGCTGCATTACTTCTGGGGGCCGATCCCGTGGATGATCGAGGCCGCCGCGCTGCTCTCGGCGCTGGTCCGGCACTGGCCCGATTTCGGCATCATCGTCGCGCTGCTGCTGTTCAACGCCGCGGTCGGATTCTGGCAGGAGTACAAGGCGGCCAGCGCGCTCGACGCGCTCAAGCAGCAGCTGGCGCTGCGCTGCCGCGCGCTGCGCGACGGCCGCTGGGCCGAACTCGACCCGGCCGCGCTGGTCGTCGGCGACATCGTTCGCGTGCGGCTGGGCGACATCGTCCCGGCCGACGTGCATCTGCTCGACGGCGAGAGCTTGAGCGTCGACCAGTCGGCGCTGACCGGCGAGTCGCTGCCGGTCGAGCGCGACGCCGGACAGACGATCTACTCGGGGTCGATCGTCAAACAGGGCGAAATGGTCGGCGTGGTTTACGCCACCGGCGTGCGCACCTACCTCGGCCGCACCGCCGAGCTGGTCAACAAGGCCGGCGCGGTGTCGCACTTCCAGAAGGCCGTGCTGGCGATCGGCGACTACCTGATCTACGTCAGCCTCGGCCTGGTCGTGCTGCTCGTGCTGGTCGAGCTGCAACGCGGGCTGCCGTGGATCGAGCTGCTGCAGTTCGCGCTGATCCTGACCGTCGCGTCGATCCCGGTGGCGATGCCGGCCGTGCTGTCGGTGACGATGGCACTGGGCGCACTGGCGCTGTCGAAGGACAAGGCCATCGTCGCGCGTCTGGAGTCGATCGAGGAAATGGCCGCGGTCGACGTGCTGTGCTCGGACAAGACCGGCACGCTGACGCAGAACCGCCTGAGCCTGGGCGAGCCGCTGCTGCTGGCCGCCGCCGACGCGGCGACGCTGACGCTGCACGCGGCGCTGGCCAGCCGGGCGGACAACGGCGATGCCATCGACGGCGCGGTCTACGCCGCGCAGCAACAGCTGCCGGCAGGATGGAGCGAGGAACATTTCAAGCCCTTCGATCCGGTCGGCAAACGCGCCGAGGGCAGCTGGCGCGCGCCCGACGGCAGCGGCTGGACCTGCAGCAAGGGCGCGCCGCAAGTCATGCTCGAACTGGTCGGCGCCGACGCCGCGCTGCGCGCCCGCGCGCAGGCCTGGATCGACCAGCAGGCCGCGCGCGGCCTGCGCACGCTGGGCGTGGCCAGCCGTCGCGACGACGCCGGCTGGCAGCTCGACGGCGTGCTCGCGCTGCTCGACCCGCCACGCGCGGACTCGGCGCAGACCATCACCGAGGCGCGTGCGCACGGTCTCGCGGTCAAGATGGTCACCGGCGACAACGTCGCCATCGCGCGCGAGATCGGCGCGCGCCTCGGCATCGGCCGCAACATCGTCGCCGCCGACACGGTGTTCGGCGCCGGCACCGGCGCCGACGCGGCGCTGGCCGCGCGCGTGGTCGCCGCCGATGGCTTCGCGCAGGTGTTCCCGGAGCACAAGTACGCGATCGTCAAGGCGTTGCAGGACGCCGGCCACCGCGTCGCGATGACCGGCGACGGGGTCAACGACGCGCCGGCGCTGAAGCAGGCCGACGTCGGCATCGCGGTGTCGGGAGCCACCGACGCGGCGCGCGCCGCCGCGGCGCTGATCCTGACCGCGCCGGGCCTGTCGACGATCGTCAAGGCGGTCGAAGAGGCGCGCAGGATCTTCGAGCGCATGAACAGCTACGCGGTGTATCGGATCACGGAGACGATCCGCATCATGATTTTCGTCGTGCTCGCGATGCTGTTCTACAACTTCTATCCGATCACCGCGGTGATGATCATCCTGCTCGCGTTCTTCAACGACGTGCCGATCATGACCATCGCCTACGACCGCACCGCGGTCGACCCGGCGCCGGTGCGCTGGGACATGCGTCGCGTGCTCACGGTGTCGACGGTGATGGGCGTGACCGGCACCGCCGGCAGCTTCCTGATGCTGTACCTGGCGCTGGACTGGCTGCACCTGCCGATCGCGAAGGTGCAGACCTACATCTTCCTGAAAATGGCCGTCGCCGGCCACTTGACGCTGTTCGTCTCGCGCACCCGCGGCGCGTACTGGCGGCGGCCCTACCCGGCGCCGGTGATGATCTGGTCGGCGGTGCTGACCAAGGTCGCCGCGACGCTGCTGTGCGCCTGGGGGCTGGGGCTGGTGGCGCCGATCGGCTGGGGCGACATCGCGCTGGTGTGGGGCTACTCGATCGTCTGGTCGGTGCTGACCGACCTGGCCAAGCGCGCGGTGTACCGGCACTTCGAGCACAGCGCGCCGCGCCACCGGCGCTTCATCGAGCTGCTGCGCCACCGCGTGGTCGGCGCCGGCCGCTGAAGCCGCCAGCGGCGGCTGCGGCGCCCTGGGCGCCGCAGCCGACTGACCGGCTTACTGCTGGGTCCAGTGCGCGACTTCGGTGGCGTGGGCGTCGATCCAGCCCGCGGTGACCTTGGCCAGCGGCTCACCCTTGTCGAGCTGCACCATCATCGCCTGGATGTCGTCGAGCGGCAGCTTGAACTGACGCAGGAAAGCGACGACTTGCGGCGAGCGCTTCTCAAGCGCCGGGTTGACGATCGCGTCGATGTGGCCGCTGACGCCGTAGACGTGCTTCGGGTCGGCCAGCGGCTTGAGCGGGAAGCGCGACCAGATACCCAGCGGCTTCCACGCGGTGACGACGATCCACTGCTTGTGCGCGACGGCGCGCGCCAGCTGCGCCTGCATCGCCGCGGTCGAGCTCGTCAGCAGGTGCATGTCGTGCATGCCGTAGGCCGAGATCGCCTTGTGCGTGTTGATCATCAGACCGGCGCCGGCTTCGATGCCGACGATGCGGTTGCCGAACTTCGCGTGCTCGGCGTCGAGCTGGGTCAGCGAATCGATCGGCACGTACTTCGGCACCGCCAGTCCGAGCCAGGTGCCGGTGGTGATCGGGCCGAGGTCGACCAGCTTGTCCTTGTAGCGCGCCCAGTAGGTCGCGTGCGTCGTCGGCAGCCACGCCGTGAGCAGCGCGTCGGCGCGGCCCGACGCCACCGCGGCCCACATCGGCCCGGCCGACGTCGTCGTCAGCGTCACCGGCACGTGCAGCTTCTGGCGAATGATGGACGCCGCGATGTGCGTGGTCAGGTTGCTGCTCGGCCACGCCTGTACATAGGTCAGGCGCAAGGGCGCGGGCGCGGCCAGCGCGGGTGCGGCCAGCGCCGAGGCCGCCAGCGCGACGCCGGCCAGGAAGTTTCGTCGGTGCATCATCATCGTTTCTCCTTGTGGGTATGACCCAGCGCCTGGGTCACGCGATCCAGCAGGATCGCCAGAATCACCACGCACAGGCCACCGACGAATCCCCTGCCGATGTCGAGTTGCGTGATGCCTTGCAGCACGACGTTGCCCAGGCCGCCGGCGCCGATCATCGCGGCGATGACGACCATGGACAGGCCGAGCATGATGGATTGGTTGATGCCGGCCATGATCGACGGCCGCGCGCTCGGCAACTGCACCTTGAGCAGCAGCTGCCAGCCGGTGGCGCCGAACGACTGCGTGGCCTCGACCAGCTCGCGCGGCACCTGGCGCACGCCCAGCGCAGTCAGCCGCACCAGCGGCGGCAGCGCGAAGATCGTCGTCGAGATGACGCCGGGCACGAGGCCCAGGCCGAAGAAGATCACCGCCGGCACCAGGTAGACGAAGGCCGGCATCGTCTGCATCACGTCGAGCACCGGGCGCAGCAGGCGGTCGAGCACGCGCGAGTTGGCGCTGGCGATGCCCAGCGGCAGGCCGACGATCAGCACCAGCACTTCGGCGGCGAGTACCAGCGCCAGCGTCTGCACCATCGCGTCCCAGTAGCCGAGGTTCCACACCAGCGCCAGGCCGGCCGCGGCGAACACGCCCAGCGTCCACGAACCGACGCGACGCAGCCCGTGCGAGAGCAGCACCAGCACGACGACCAGCGCGATGAACGCCGCCGGCGGCAGCCACAGCAAGGCCGCCTGCAGGCCGCCGATCAGGTGCTGGACGGCGCCCGAGAAGGCATCGAAGGCCTTCGCGTAATGGTCGGTCACGGCGCCGACGCCCTGGCTGACCCAATCGGCAATCGGCAACGGTTGATCGAATCGCATCGGATGTCTCCTTGCTGCGGGCGCGCCGCGCCCGCTGAGGTTTCAGGTTCGCGCGGCGGCGGCGGACGGGCCCGCGGCATCGGTCGCAGGCGAGGCATCGGCCGTCGGCGAGGCTTCGGCCGCCGGCGAGGCATCGGCGGGCGACGCTTCCGCGGCCGGTGGTGCAGCTTCGGCCGGCGGCGCTTCGGTGGCCGGCGCCGAGTTGCCGTCGCCCTGGGCCAGCGCGGCCAGCACCGTGCTCTTGTCGACGACGCCGACGACACGCTGGCGCGCGTCGACCACCGCGACCGGCGAGCCTTCGGCATGGATGCGCTGGATCACGTCGGACAACGTCGTCTCCGCGGTCACCGTCGGCAGCGGCTGGAAGGTCGACGCGTCGAGCTGCGCGCGGTCGCGTTGCGCGGTCACGTCCGCCAAGCGAACGAAGCCGAGCAAATGGCGCGCGTTGTCGACGACGAGCAGGCCGCCGAATCCGCTGCGCTCCATCTTGCGCAGCACGACGCGCGCCGAATCGCCGGGCTTGGCGGCGACGCGCAGCGGCTGCATGATCTGCTCGGCGCTCAGCACGCGGGTGCGGTCGGCGCCTTCGACGAAGGCTGACACGTAGGCGTCGGCCGGGTTGGCGAGGATGTCCTGCGCGGTACCGACCTGGATCAGGCGACCGTCGCGCAGGATCGCGATGCGCGAGCCGATCTTGATCGCCTCGTCCAGGTCGTGCGAGACGAACACGATGGTCTTGCCGATCCTGCTTTGGATCTCGAGCAGATCGTCTTGCAGCTGGCTGCGGATCAGCGGATCGAGCGCGCTGAACGCTTCGTCCATCAGCAGGATCTCGGGGTCGGCGGCGAGCGCGCGCGCCAGTCCGACGCGCTGCTGCATGCCGCCCGAAAGCTCCGACGCGTGCCGGTGCTCGTAACCCGACAGGCCGACCGTCTCGATGACCTGCAGCGCACGTGCTTCGCGCTCGGCGCGGCCGACACCCTGGATCTCGAGGCCGAACGCGACATTGCCCAGCACGGTGCGGTGCGGCAGCAACGCGAAGCTCTGGAACACCATGCCGAACTTGGCCCGGCGCAGCTGGCGCAGCTGGCGGCGCCCCATTGCGGTGACGTCGACGCCGTCGACTTCGATGCGCCCGGCACTCGGCTCGAGCAACCGGTTGATCAGGCGCAGCAGCGTCGACTTGCCGCTGCCCGACAAGCCCATGATGACGAAAATCTCGCCCGGATAAATGTCCAGCGAGACGTCGTGCACGCCGACGACGACACCGGTCTCTTCCTGGACTTCCTTCTTGCCGACGCCGGCGTCGAGCTGGCGCAGCGCGCGGCGCGCCGAACGGCCGAAAATGCGGCTGACGTTCTTGATGCGGATCTTCGGTTCGAGGTCTGGAGTGCTCATGTCAGGATCGGGCTGCGGGTCGTCGCACGACGACCGGCAGCGGCGCTGCGGCGTCGACGACCACGGTACGGGTCGGGAAGGCGAAATCGATGCCGCGCTCGGCGAAGGCGCGCACCAGGCCGATGTTGATCGCCTGCTGGGTGTCCATGTAGACCGTGTAGTCGGACGTCGTCATCCAGTACACGACTTCGAAGCTCAGCGCCGAGTCGCCGATGTCCTTGAAGTGGGCGCGGTCGAAGCGCGCGTTCGGCTGGGCGCCGATCAGCTCGCGCACCAGGCCGGGAATCGTCGCCAGCGCGTCGGCCGGGGTATCGAAGGTCACGCCGAACGCGAACACGATGCGCCGCTCCTGCATCATGCGGTAGTTGCGCAGCCTCGCCTTGGTCAGATCGGTGTTCGAGAACACCAGCAGTTCGCCACCGATGCTGCGAATGCGCGTCGTCTTCAGGCCGATGTTCTCGACCGTGCCCGAGAATTGGTCGACGACCACGAAGTGGCCGATCTGAAACGGCTTGTCGAGCACGATCGACAGGCTGGAGAACAGATCGCCGAGGATGTTCTGCAGCGCCAGGCCGACCGCGACGCCGCCGACGCCGAGACCGGCGAGCAGCGTCGTGATGTTGAAGCCGAGGTTGTCGAGCAGCAGCAGCACCAGCACCGACCACAGCACGACGCGCGCGATGAAACTGGTCGCCGCCAGCCCGGTGGCGGTTTCCGGGTCGTCGAGCATCGCACGGTCGCGCGAGGTCTTGATCCAGTCGTCGATGAAGCGCCCGGCCCACAGCCCGATCTGCGCGAACAGCGCCGCGGTGGCGACACCGGCGATCCAGCGCTGCAGCCCGGCGCCGAGCACCAGGTTCTGCTCGACCGGCGCCAGCGCCGCCAGCGTCAGCAGGCCGACGCGGGTCGACGCGATGGCGCGCACCGCGGCGTCGTCCCAGGTGTTGCCGGTGTGCGCGGCCAGCGCGCCGAGATGCGCGACCAGGCGCGGCTTGAGCGCACGCACGACGACCGCGACGCCGCCCAGCCAGGCCGCGGCGATCAACCAGGCGTGCAGCGGGTTGCCGAGCACGACGATCGAGAGCCAGGCGAGCGCCGCGTGGTTCATGCCGCCACCTCGTCGCCGAGTTCGGCGAACAGATCGACCACGTGGCGCGTCCAGTGCGCGATGTCGTGGCGCACGACCTGGCGGTCGAGCCGCTCCATGCGCGCGCGCTGCTCGTCGCGCGGCATCGCCAGCGCCAGGTCGATCGCGTCGTCCATCTGGCTCAAGCTGTACGGGTTGACGAGCACCGCGCCATCGAGCTCGACCGCGGCACCGGCGAATTCCGACAGCACCAGCACGCCGCTTTCGTTGACGTGCGCGGCGACGTACTCCTTGGCGACCAGGTTGAGGCCGTCGCGCAGCGGCGTGATCCAGCACACGTCGGCGGCGCGGTAGTAGCTCAGCGTCTCCTCGAACGGCATCGACGTCGTCGACAGCAGGATCGGCAGCCAGGTCAGCGTGCCGAAGTGACCGTTGATGCGTCCGACGAGCTGCTCGATCGACTGCTGCGCATGGCGGTACACGCGCATGCCGGCGGCCGCCGCCACCGCGGTCAGCAGCAGCTTGACGCGGCCGTGCAGCTCGGGACGGCGGCGCAGCAGCCGCTCGTAGCAAAGCAGCATCTCGCGGATGCCCTTCGTGTAATCGACTCGCCCGACCGAGACGATCAGCGTCTGCTCAGGGTTCGCGCGACGGATCTCGGCGACGCGCTCGACGCTGCGCGGCGTGCGCACCAGATCGCGGATCAGCGTCGCGTGGGTGCCGATCGAACAGACGTCGATGCGCACGCAGCGGCCGTCCAGGCGCAGCTCGACCGGCACCTGCGGCTCGCCCAGCGCCTGCCCGGTGCCGCGCAGCGACGCCTCGACCGGGCGCTCGACGACTCCGTCGACGTCGCGCAGCGCGCGCACCGCCGCGACGAAATTGCATGCGTAACGCGGAATGTGGAAACCGACGACGTCGCAGCACAGCAGGCTGGCGACGATCTCGTCGCGCCACGGCAGGATCGCGAACAGGTCAGCGGCCGGAAATCCGGTGTGATGGAAAAACGCAATGCGCACGTCGGGACGCGCCGCACGCACGAAGCCGGGCACCAGCCACAGGTTGTAGTCGTGGATCCACACCGTCGCACCGGGCGCCGCTTCGTCGCACGCCGCTGCGGCGAACAAGCGGTTGACGTCGCGAAACGTGGCCCAGTCGCAGTTCTCGGTCGAGTAGTGCGACGGGAAGCTGTTGATCACCGGCCACAGCGCTTCCTTCGACGTGACGTGATAGAACTGCCCGATCTGCTCGGTGGTCAGCGGCACGCGCACGACCTCGTAGCTGCCGTAGCTGTCGTCGATGCGCACGCGGCGCTCGAAACGCTGCGCGCGCCCGGCCGGCGCGCGCTTCCACGCCACCCAGCTGGCGCTGTCGACCTGGCCGATGAAGCCCTTGAGCGCCGGCACGATGCCGTTCGGGCTGGAGTTCTCCTTCAGCACCCGACGCCCGTGCTCGACGTGCTCCTCGTAGGGCTCACGGTGATAGACGATGACCAGCGACGAAGCCATGGATTTCCTCTCCTGCATGGAAGCGCTCGAGGGCGTCGAGCACGCCGGCGGCGCCTGCGGCGCGCGCGCGGTAGACGTTGGCGTGCGACGCCAGCGCACGGTCGAGATCGGGCTCGCGGTTGCCCACCGCGACGCCGCTGAGGCCGGTGTCGAACATCGACAGGTCGTTGAGCGTGTCGCCGGCCACCAGCGTGCGCTGCGGCGACAGCCCGAGCGCGGCCAGCGTGCGCAGCAGCGTCGGACCTTTCTGCACGCCGCGCGGCAGTACGTCGAAGAAGCGGCCGTCGGAGATCAGCGTGTCGAAGCCCAGCGCGTCGATGTCGGCCGCGGCCTTCGCCGCCGCAGCCGCGTCGCGGTACAGATACGAGCGGCGGCGTCCGCCGCAGCCCTGCTGCTCGAGCAGTTGCGGGTGCGCGCGCATCGCATCGCCAATGGTCGCGTGGGCGTGCTGCGGCCACGCCTCGTCGAGCCAGTCCTCGACCGCGCGCAGCGGCTCGAGCTGCGGGCCGCTGTGCACGCTGGTGCCGACGTCGCCGATGCAGTGGTCGGGCCGCACCGGCAGCGTCCCGGCCAGCTCGCGCATGAAGGCCTGGCCGCGGCCGCTGACGAAGATCAGCACGACCTCGTCGCGGCGCTGCCCGATCCAGTCGTAAAGCGACGCGCGCGCGGCCTCATCGCCACCGAGGAAGGTGCCGTCGAGATCGGTCGCCAGGACCACGGGCCCGTGCCCGCGCGGCCCCCGCGTCACCGGCACTCCGGTGCGCGAGGCACCGGAAACATGGCCCGGACGGTGGTGCCGCAAGTGGCGGCTGGAGTGGCCCGAAGGGCCGCAAACTCGCGTTCGTTCACGAGGTATCTCCGAAGTCGTGGGCGCACGGTTGGCGCCCGGTGAAAAGGATGACCGCTGCAAACGGCGGCCACGACGACTTGGTGGATACGTCCTGACATGCAGGTCGAACCCTGAAGCCGCGTCACGCGACGCGGCTCCGGATCTGGGCGCAGCCCAGATGCAAAGGGGCTGGGAGCCCCTGGTGCGAATATCGCCCCACGAGCGGGGCGATCAATCGGGATGTGGCGAGCGTCAAGACACCGAAGCGCCGCTCACCGAAGAAGTTGATGAATCATAACCGAAAATCGACCCAAATTCAAGGCGAATGGCCACCAGACCCCCGCGAACGCGGCGACGAACGGCGCCACAGCACGCGCCACTGCCCGCTCGCCAGCGCGGTGCCGGTGAGGATCACCGCGCAGCCGCCGACCATCGATGCGGTGACCGCCTCGTGCAGGAACAGCCTGCCCCACAGCATGCCGAACACCGGAATCAGGAAAGTGACCGACGCGGCATACGCTGCGCCGACGCGGGCGATCAGCCGGAAATACAGCACGTAGGCCACGCCGGTGCACAGCACGCCGAGCGCCGCGACACTGGCCCAGATGCCGCCCGACACCGCATGCGCCGGCCACAGCGCCGCCGCCGGCAGCGCCAGCGCCAGCGCGGCGAAGGCCTGGCTACCGAACGCCACCGCCGCGGCGTCGACCCCGGCGAGGTGGCGACGCGCGTAATGCGCGGCAAAGCCGTACGACACCGGCGCCAGCAGCGCGGCGCCGACGGCCAGCGGTTCGCCGCCGTGCCACACGCCGGGCTGGGCGCCGACCAGCAGCACGACACCGAGCAGGCCGACGCCCAGGCCGGCGAGCTGGGCGCGCGAAATCGGCGCGCCGAACAGCGCCGCGCCGATCACCGCGGCCCACAGCGGCGTGGTCGCGTTGAGGATGGCCTCGAAACCGGCCCCAAGGTGCAGCGCGCCGACCGCGAACAGCGTGAACGGCAGCGCCGAATTGCTCAGCCCGACAACGGCCAGCGGCAGCAGCTTGCCGCGCATGGTGTGCGCGCGCCGAGTCATGCGCAGCACCGGCAGCAGCACCAGCGCCGCGACGCTCACGCGCAAGGCGATCAGCGGCACCGGTCCGAGCTCGGGCACCGCGATGCGCAGGAACAGGAACGACGAGCCCCAGATCGCGGCAAGCAGCAGAAGTTCGAGGGATGGCATGTCGGTGGGCTTCGTGAGCGTGAGGGTCGGGCGTCCGGCGCATGGCCGATCGAGCGTGCGTGCCCGCACTCTAGCGACTGCATCGCCTGCCGTCTTTCCGGAAATGGACATCGGCCGCGGCGCACACGCGCAAGCGAGCGCTTTCCTACAATGGGCCGACCGGTCGAAAAACCCCAACGAGGAACCGTCACGATGTCCGATACCGTTTACACGCCGCCCCGCGTCTGGACCTGGAAGCCCGGCAACGGCGGGCGCTTCGCCAGCATCAACCGGCCCACCGCCGGCGCCACCCACGAGCACGAACTGCCGGTCGGCGAGCAGCCGCTGCAGCTGTATTCGCTGGCCACGCCCAACGGCGTCAAGGTCACGGTGATGCTCGAGGAACTGCTCGAGCTCGGCCACGCCGGCGCCGAGTACGACGCCTGGCCGATCCGCATCAGCGACGGCGACCAGTTCGGCAGCGGCTTCGTCGCGATCAACCCGAACTCGAAGATCCCGGCGTTGCTCGACCGCAGCGGGCCCGAGCCGATCCGCGTGTTCGAGTCCGGCGCGATCCTGCTCTACCTGGCCGAGAAGTTCGGCGCCCTGCTTCCGGCCGCCGGCGCCGCGCGCGCCGAATGCCTGTCGTGGCTGTTCTGGCAGATGGGCAGCGCGCCCTTCCTCGGCGGCGGCTTCGGCCACTTCTACGCCTACGCGCCGCACAAGATCGAATATGCGATCGACCGCTATGCGATGGAGGCCAAGCGCCAGCTCGACGTGCTCGACCAGCGCCTGGCGCAGCAGCGCTGGATCGCCGGCGACGACTACACGATCGCCGACATCGCGATCTGGCCGTGGTACGGGCAGCTGGTGCTCGGCCGGCTGTACGACGCCGCCGAATTCCTGCAGGTCGACGGCTACCGCCACGTTGCACGCTGGGCTGCCGAGATCGACCAGCGCGCCGCGGTGCGCCGCGGCCGCCGCGTCAACCGCGACTGGGGCGATGCGGCCGAGCAACTCCCGGAGCGGCACAGCGCTGCCGATTTCGACCGCGCCCGCTGAGACGCTCTTGTCGCACCCGCTGCCCCGGCTGCACGCGATCAGCCCGGAGCCGCCGCCGGCGCCCGGCGCCGCGGCCTTCCTGCGCCAATTGGGCGAGACATTGCAGCGGCACGGCCCGCTGCTGCTGCAGCTGCGAGCCCGCGAGCTGGCGCTCGAACCGTATCTGGAACTGGCGCAGGCCGTTCATGCGATGTGCCGCAAGGCCGACTCGCTGCTGCTGCTGAACCACCCCGCGTTGCCGGCCGCGGGCGCGCCCGTCGGCGACGGCGTGCACTGGCCCAGCGCAGTGCTGCTCGCGCAGCGCAGCCGGCCACACGCGAGCGTCATCGTGTCCGCCGCGTGCCACACGGCGGCGCAACTGCACGCGGCGCAAGGCCTCGGAGTCGACGTGGTGACGCTGTCGCCGGTGCAACCGACCTTGTCGCACCCCGGAGCCGCGGCGCTGGGCTGGGCGGCCTTCGCCGCGCTGGCGGCGCACTGCGAGGTGCCGGTGTACGCGCTCGGCGGGGTCGCCGCCGACGACCTGGCGCGCGCGTGCGCGCACGGCGCCTATGGCGTCGCGGGCATACGCGGCTTCTGGGGCGGGAGCGCCCACTGACGGGCCGGCGCGCGGCGAGGTGGAACGGGCCGGGCGCAGCCGGACCCTGCGGCGCTCAGTGGCTGTTCGACGGATTCGCCGCGTCGAGCGCCTGGATCACCGCGGCGGTCATGTCGACGCGCGGATCGACGTAGACCGCGCTCTGGAACACGATGTCGAGCTTGCGCTGGCGAGCCAATGCGGTGACCACCGCATTGGCCTTGTCGAGCAGGCCCTGCACGTCGGCGTTGCGCTTGGCATCGAGGTCCTCGGCGAAGGACTGCTGCGCGTCACGCAGCCGCTGCGACAGTTCGGTGAGCTGAGCCTGCTCGGCGATGCGCTGGTCGTCGGACATCACCAGCGCATCGTCCTGCAGCTTCTTGCGTTGCGCGGCAACTTGCTGCGCAAGCGCCTTGATGTGCGCGCTGCGCGGCTCGAACTCCTGCTGCAGCTGCTGCGACTCGCGCTTGGCCAGCGCCGAATCCTGCAGGATGCGTTGGGTATCGACAAAACCGATGCGCAGCATCGGGGTGGCCGGATCGGCAGCATGCGCGGCGCCGATCGCCGCCAGCACGACGGCGCACGACAAGACCGCGCGCAGCGCGCGGGCACCGAGGAAACGTGGATTCATGGTCGTGGCAGGTACACGGAGGAATGGCGAACGCGCGACGCGCGGCACCACCGCCCATGGTAACCCCCAATCCCGCCGCCGCGTTCAGCGGCTGCGTGCCAGCGGCCCCAGCGTCATGCGCTCGAGCGTCGCGACATCGCGCTCGAAGCGCCCGGCGGCGAGCAGCGAGCGCTCGACGAGCCCGTTGCGCACCGCCTGCGCGTACTGCTCGCGCATCAGGTCGAACGGCATTTGCACGATCGCGCCGGTTCCGGCCAGCGCCGTGTTCCACGCCGACTGAGCGGCGCGCAACGGCAGCGCGTTCACCACCGCAGCGTCAGGTGACCGCCGGCCAGCACCAGCGCATCGGCGTCGGCCGAGCGGTGCTCGCGGTACAGGCGATCGTCGTCGCGCGAGGACGCGGCGCAAAGCTCGCCGTCAACGGCAAGGAACAGGGTCTTCAGGTATTCGATCAGCGTAGTCATGAGGGTCTCCCTTGTGAGGAGTTTTCCGGTGTTCGGGTGAACACTTACGGGTTAACCCTAGTGTAATCGAATTCCGTCCAGCCTGCATCCCGGACCCGCGCGCAAAAAGAAGCCGGGGCATGCCCGGCCAAGCTCAGGGAGTCATGAAACACCGCGCGCGGCGATGCGGCAGTAACCATATTAGTTGGAACACCATCCCACCAAATTAAGCGGCGCTTAAACCGACCGCCGCCAGCGGCGGCGCGTGCGCGATGCTGATGCAGCGCAAGCCACGCGCGCCGCATCGGCGCTAGTCTGCATGTCGAGCGGTGCAAGCTGAACACTGCGGCGGGAGTTGAGCATGGCAACCTTGGACACCGACATCCTCGACCTGGGTCTGCGCATCGAATGCGCCGGCGACGCCCAGCTGGCGCGCTGGCTGCTCGAGCAGGTCGGCGCCGATCGCGTGCGCCTGGCCGCCGCTGCATTGCGCGCACGGCGCGCGCCGTCGCCGCAGCGCGTCGGCGAGGTGCTGGGACTGCGCGACGGCATGCCCGGCGGCGTCGACCTTGCGCCGCTGCCGCAGCGTGGCGGTGGTGGCGGCCGGCACGCCGGCATGCCCGGCGGCTTCTGCGGCTGAGACGGCGCGGCGCTATGCTGGCGGCAGCCACCCTGTCGCCTGCTGCCGTATGCCCTCGACCTGGATCCTGTTGCTCGCCCACGGCTCGCGCCGGGCGGAATGGGCCGAACCGTTCCACACGGTGCTGCAACGCGTGCGCGCGGCGCGCCCGGACTGCCGCGTTGAACTTGCCTTCCTCGAATCGATGACTCCGCTGCTGCCCGACGCGCTGCGCGCGGCGGCGCAGTCCGGTTGCCGCGAACTGCACCTGGCACCGCTGCTGCTGGGCGCCGGCGGCCATCTGCGCGGCGACATCCCGCGCGCGGTCGACGCCGTCGTGCGCGAGCATCCAGCACTGCGCGTGCACGTCGCGGCGGCCGCCGGCGCGCACGCCGCGGTGGTCGACGCGCTGGCCGTCTACGCCTCCGCCAGCGCGCCGCGCGTCTGAGGCCGGGCGCGCAAGCTCAAGGCGCCGCGCCGGCCAGCGGCGGCACCGGCAGCGCGACGTCGCCGCACTGCGCGCGATGACGCAATGCGTGGTCGATCAGCACCAGCGCGACCAGCGCCTCGACGATGGGCGTCGCGCGCAGCCCCACGCAGGGGTCATGACGGCCGAAGGTCTCGACCACGGTGGGCTGCCCGGCGCGATCGACCGAGCGCCGCGGCACGCGAATGCTCGAAGTCGGCTTGATCGCGATCTGCGCGGTCAGCGGCTGGCCGCTGCTGATGCCGCCGAGCACGCCGCCGGCATGGTTGCTGGCGAAGCCTTCGCGGGTCAGCTCATCGCCATGCTCGCTGCCCTTTTGCGCGACGCAGGCGAAACCATCGCCGATCTCGACGCCCTTGACCGCGTTGAGCCCCATCAGCGCGTGCGCCAGGTCGGCGTCGAGCCGGTCGTACAGCGGCTCGCCCCAGCCGGCCGGGACGTTCAAGGCCTCCACGTACAGCCGCGCGCCGCACGAATCGCCGGCGCGGCGCAGTTCGTCCATATAGGCCTCGAGCCGCGGCACCGCGTCGGCATCGGGGGCGTGGAACGGGTTGCGCGCGACTTCGTCCCAGTCGCGCAGCGGCAGCGCGATCTCGCCGACCTGCAGCGTGCAGCCGCGGATCACGGTGCCGTGGTGCTGGTGCAGCCACTTCTTCGCCACCGCGCCGGCGGCGACGATCGGCGCCGTCAGCCGCGCCGACGAGCGGCCGCCGCCGCGCGGATCGCGCAAGCCGTACTTGCGCCAGTACGTGTAGTCGGCGTGGCCGGGGCGGAAGGTGTCGAGGATGTTGCCGTAGTCCTTGCTGCGCTGGTCGGTGTTGCGGATCAGCAGCGCGATCGGCGCGCCGGTGGTCTGCCCTTCGTAGACGCCGGACAGGATCTCGACGCGGTCGGCCTCCTGGCGTTGGGTGACGTGGCGCGAAGTGCCCGGACGGCGGCGGTCGAGGTCGGGCTGGATGTCCGACTCCGCCAGCGGCATGCCGGGCGGGCAACCGTCGATCACGCAGCCGATCGCCGGACCGTGGGATTCGCCGAACGTGGTCACTGCGAACAGCAGACCGAGAGTGTTTCCTGACATGGGATCGAGGCGTGAACCGCCGGTTAGTGGACGGAATCGGCGGCGCGCGCGCGCAGCGCCTGCAGCAGCCGTTCGTGGATGCCGCCGAACGCACCGTTGCTCATGACCAGGATGCGGTCGCCGGCAGCGGCGAGCCGCACGATGTCGGCGACCAGCGCGTCGAGCCCGGCGTGCACGTGGGCGCGCCCGCCCAGCGGCGCCAGCGTCGCGGCCAGGTCCCAGTCGAGCCCCCCGGAGTAGCCGAACACCAGGTCGGCCGCGGCCAGCGCGGCCGGCAGCCGCTGCTTGATCGTGCCCAGCTTCATCGTGTTCGAGCGCGGCTCGAACACCGCCAGGATGCGCCCGCCGCCGGCGCGGCGCAGACCGGCCACGGTGGTCTCGATCGCGCTGGGATGGTGCGCGAAGTCGTCGTACACGGCGACGCCGCCGACTTCGCCGCGCAGCTGCATGCGCCGGCGCACACCGTGAAACTCGCTCAGCGCGGCGCAGGCCTGTGGCGGCGGCACGCCGGCGTGGCGCGCCGCGGCGATTGCCGCCAGCGCATTGGCGCGGTTGTGCTCGCCGAACAGCGTCCAGCGCACCCGCCCCTGCGGCTGGCCGCGCCACAGCACTTCGAAGTCGGCGTCGCCGCCACGCGCGCTCCAGCCGTCGTCGGCGCCCAAGGCCTCGACCTCGCTCCAGCAGCCGCGCGCCAGCACGCGCTGCAGCGCCGCGCTGGCCGTCGGCACCAGCAGGCGGCCGCTGCGGGGCACCGTGCGCACCAGATGGTGGAACTGGGTCTCGATCGCCGCCAGGTCGGCGAAGATGTCGGCGTGGTCGAACTCGAGGTTGTTCAGCACCGCGGTGCGCGGCCGGTAGTGGACGAACTTCGAGCGCTTGTCGCAAAACGCGGTGTCGTACTCGTCGGCCTCGACGACGAAGAACGGGGCTGAGCCCAGCCGCGCCGAAACGCCGAAGTCCTGCGGCACGCCGCCGATCAGGAAGCCCGGCTCGAGCCCGGCGCGGTCGAGAATCCAGGCCAGCATCGCACTGGTCGTCGTCTTGCCGTGGGTGCCGGCCACCGCCAGCGTCCAGCGGTCGCGCAGCACGTGCTCGGCCAGCCACTGCGGGCCGCTGGTGTACGGCTGGCCGGCGTCGAGGATGGCCTCGAGCAAGGGGTTGCCGCGCGACACCGCATTGCCGACCACCCACAGATCGGGCGCGCGCTCGAGTTGCGCAGCGTCCCAGCCGTCGACCAGTTCGATGCCGAGCGCGCGCAGCTGGTCGCTCATCGGCGGGTAGACGTGGGCGTCGCAGCCGCTGACGATGTGTCCGGCCGCTTGCGCGAGCGCGGCGATACCGCCCATGAAAGTGCCGCAGATTCCGAGGATGTGGATTTTCATCGTCGCCGATTTTAGGGGCCAGGGACCGCGCCGAGCGCGGGACTACACTGCCCGCATGAATGCGCTACGCGAACAACTGGCTGCCGCGGCCGCGCGCCTGATCGTCGAGGACGGGATGGACTACGCCGGCGCCAAGCGCCGGGCGCTGCATCAGCTGCTCGGCGCCGGCGCCGGCGCGCATGCCGAGCAAATGCCGGACAACGCCGACGTGCGCGCGCAAGTCGAGCAATACCTTGCCTTGTTCGAGCGCGACGAGCACCCGCAGCGGCTGCTGCAGTTGCGCCGCGCCGCGCTCGAGGTGATGGAGGCGTTCGCCGAGTTCCGTCCCTACCTGGCCGGCGCGGTCTGGAACGGCACCGCGACGGCGCATTCGGGCCTGCACGTGCTGCTGTTCACCGACGACTCGAAAGCCGTCGACATCCACTGCATCAACCGCGGCCTGCGCTACCGCGTCACCCAGGCGGCGCACTACGCCGGCCGCGATCCGGTCGGATGCCTCGAATTCGACTGGCCGCTGGCCGACGGCGAGCACCATGTCGCCGCCAGCGTCAGCGTCTACCCGGCCAAGGACGAACGCGGCGTGCTGCGCAAGGGCAGCCGCGGCGGCATCAGCGAGCGCGGCAGCCTCGACGCGGTGCGCGCGCTGGTGCGCGTCGGGGCTGCGCCATGACCCGCGCCGCGCGGCGCCGGCTGGCGCTGGTCGCGGGCGTGCTGCTGCTCGTCGGCGGCGGGCTGCTGTGGCGCGAACAGCTGCAGCGACAACAGGCGCGCGCAGCGCTTGCGCGAATCGCCGCGCTGCGCGAACGCTCGGCGCCACCGATACGCCAGGTCGACCACGCCGATGCGCTGTTCGCGGCGACGCTGCCGCGCGCCGATGGCGGCGGCGAGCTCGCGCTGCGCACGCTGCGCGGCCGCCTGCTGGTGGTCAACTTCTGGGCCAGCTGGTGCCCGCCCTGCATCGCCGAAATGCCGGGCCTGTCGCAGTTCGCGCGCCAGCACCCCGAGGTGCGCCTCATCGGCATCGCGGTCGATGAGGCGAAGCCGGTCAGCGATTTCCTGCAGCGCAGCCCGGTCAGCTATCCTGTGCTGGTGGCCGGCGACCGCGGCATCGATCTGATCGATGCGCTCGGCGACGTGCAGCACGATCTGCCGTACACCGTCGTGATCCGCGCTGACGGCCACGTCGTCGCCCAGCACCTCGGCCGCATCGACCCCGCGGCGCTGCAGCGCCTGGTCGAGCGTCGTTAGTCCCCTGAAACGAGCGCCATGCCGCAAATCCTCGTCTTGCACGGACCGAACCTGAACCTGCTGGGAACGCGCGAACCCGACATCTACGGCCGCACGACGCTGGCCGACATCGACCGCGGGCTGCACGAACTCGGCGCCGAACTCGGCGTCGACGTCGTCTGCTTCCAGAGCAATCACGAAGGCGAGCTGATCGAGCGCGTGCATGCGGCGCGCGACGACGGCACCGGCTTCGTCGTCATCAATCCGGCCGCCTACACCCATACCAGCGTGGCACTGCGCGACGCCCTCGCCGCGCTTGGCCGACCGTTCGTCGAAGTCCATCTGTCGAACGTGCATCGGCGCGAAGCGTTCCGCCAGCACTCCTACTTCTCCGACCTCGCCGAAGCCGTGATCAGCGGCTGCGGCGCCGCCGGATACCGCTATGCGCTGAGCTTCGCCGCAGAAAAATTGGCGCAAGAAACGCGAATTTGATAGGATTTCGCTCCCATTTCGCCACAATTCATATCACCATCATGGATTTGCGCAAACTCAAGACGCTGGTCGATCTCGTCTCCGAATCGAACATCTCGGAGCTCGAGATCACCGAAGCCGAAGGCAAGGTCCGCATCGTCAAGCAATCGGCCGCGGCTGCCGCGCCGGTGCAGTACGTGACGGCAGCGCCGGTGGCAGCATCCGCGCCGGCCGCGGCTGCTGCCGCTGCGACCGCCGACGCGGTCGCGCCGAGCAGCGCGAAGATGATCAAGTCGCCGATGGTCGGCACCTTCTATCGCGCGTCGGCGCCGGGCGCCAAGCCGTTCGTCGAGGTCGGCGACAGCGTCAAGTCGGGCCAGCCGGTGTGCATCGTCGAAGCGATGAAAATCCTCAACGAGATCGAAGCCGAGCTCGACGGCGTGGTCAAGCGCGTGCTGGTCGAGAACGGCCAGCCGGTCGAGTACGGCCAGCCGCTGTTCGAACTCGAATGAACGCCCGCGCCGCGCGCACCGGCGCTTCCCTTTTCAAGCAACGGCCGCGCGCCGAAGCCAGCCCCACCATGTTCAAGAAGATCCTGATCGCCAACCGCGGCGAGATCGCGCTGCGCATCCAGCGCGCCTGCCGCGAACTCGGCATCAAGACCGTGATGGTCTATTCCGAAGCCGACCGTGACGCCAAGTACGTCAAGCTCGCCGATGAGGCCGTGTGCATCGGCCCACCGCCGTCGGCGGCGAGCTACCTGAACATGCCGGCGATCATTTCGGCGGCCGAAGTCACCGACGCCGAAGCGATCCACCCCGGCTACGGCTTCCTGTCGGAAAACGCCGACTTCGCCGAACGCGTCGAGAACTCCGGCTTCACCTTCATCGGCCCGCGCCCCGAGTCGATCCGCATGATGGGCGACAAGGTTTCGGCCAAGCAGGCGATGATCAAGGCCGGCGTTCCCTGCGTCCCGGGCTCGGACGGCGAACTGCCCGACGATCCGCGCGAGATCACGCGCATCGCGCGCTCGATCGGCTATCCCGTGATCGTCAAGGCCGCCGGCGGCGGCGGCGGACGCGGCATGCGCGTCGTGCACACGGAAGCGGCGCTGCTCAACGCGGTGGCGACGACCAAGGCCGAAGCGCAGGCCGCGTTCGGCAACCCCGCGGTGTACATGGAGAAATTCCTCACCGACCCGCGCCACATCGAGATCCAGGTGCTGGCCGACGAGCACGGCAACGCGCTGTGGCTGGGCGAGCGCGACTGCTCGATGCAGCGCCGCCACCAGAAAATCCTCGAGGAAGCGCCGGCGCCGGGAATCGCGCGGCGGCTGATCGAGCGCATCGGCGCGCGCTGCGCCGACGCCTGTCGCAAGGTCGGCTACCGCGGCGCCGGCACCTTCGAGTTCCTGTACGAGAACGGCGAGTTCTACTTCATCGAGATGAACACGCGGGTGCAGGTCGAGCACCCGGTCACCGAGCTGACCACCGGCATCGACATCGTCGTGCAGCAGATCCTCGTTGCCGCCGGCGAGCCGCTGACGATCAAGCAGCGCTCGATCACGACCTCGGGCCACGCCATCGAGTGCCGCGTCAACGCCGAGGATCCGGTCAAGTTCACGCCGAGCCCGGGCCGCATCACGACCTGGCACGTGCCGGGCGGGCCCGGTGTGCGCGTGGACTCGCACGTCTATGCCGGCTATTTCGTGCCGCCGAACTACGACTCGATGATCGCCAAGATCATCGTGCACGGCGCCACGCGCGAACAGGCGCTGGCGCGGATGCGCACGGCGCTGTCGGAAATGGTCGTCGACGGCATCTCGACCAACATCCCGCTGCACCGCGACCTGCTGGTCGATGCGCGCTTCATCGAGGGGGGAACCAACATCCACTACCTCGAGGAATACATGGCAGCGCGCAAGGAGTAGCCCAATGGCCTGGCGTGAACTGACCCTCGCCGTCGCCGAGGCGCAGGCCGAGGCGCTGTCCGACGCGCTGCTCGACGCCGGTGCGCTGAGCGTCGCGGTCGAGGATCGCGCCGCCGGCACCGATGCCGAACAGGCGCTGTTCGGCGAGCCGGGCCTGCCGGCGCCGCGCCAGGCCTGGCACGACAGCCTGGTGCGCGCGCTGTTCGCCGACGAGGCGGCGGCCGACGCGGCGCTGCTCGCGCTGCTCGCCGACGGCGTGCTCGCCGACCTCGACGGGGTCAGCCAGCAGGACGTCGCCGAGCAGGATTGGGTAAGGCTGACACAGTCGCAGTTCCAGCCGGTGTGCATCGCGCAGCAATTGTGGATCGTGCCCAGCTGGCACGAGGCGCCGGCCGACGCGGCCTGCGTGATCCGTCTCGACCCGGGGCTTGCGTTCGGCACCGGCACGCATCCGACGACGCAACTGTGCCTCGAGTGGCTGGTGCGGCATGCGCCGCTGGAAGGCCTCGACGTGCTGGACTACGGCTGCGGCTCGGGCATCCTGGCCATCGGCGCCGCCTTGCTCGGCGCCGCGGCGGTCGATGCTGTCGACATCGATCCGGCTGCGGTCGACGCCGCGCGCGACAACGCGGCGCGCAACGGCGTCGCGCTGCGCGCGTGCTGCCACGTCGACGCGTTGCCGGCGCGGCAGTTCGACGTCGTGCTGGCCAACATCCTGGCATCGCCGCTGCGCCTGCTGGCGCCGATGCTCGCGGCGCGCTGCAAGCCGGGCGGCCGCCTGGTGCTGTCGGGCATCCTCGAGCGCCAGGCCGACGAGCTGATCGAGGTCTACGCGCCCTTCGCGGCACTGGCCGTCGACGGCGTGCGCGACGGCTGGGTCTGCCTGGCCGGCAGCGTGCGCTGACACGACACGCCCCGCGATCGCGGGGCCTGCCGCTCCTCCTATACTGCGGGCCATGCTGCTCGCGACCCGCTGCCCCCACTGTTCGACCGCGTTCCGTCTGGTGCGCGACCAACTGCTGATCGGCGGCGGCTGGGTGCGCTGCGGTCGCTGCGGCGCCGCGTTCGACGCGGCGGCACATCAGTTCGACTATGAACCTGCGGCGCCGCAGTCCGTCGTGCCGCCGGCCGAGCCTGTCGAGCCTGTCGAGCCTGCCCGGCCTGTCGAGCCTGTCGAGCCTGCCGAGCCTGCCGAGCCTGCCGAGCCTGCCGAGCCTG
>JAJZHH010000129.1 GCA_021804595.1 Pseudomonadota bacterium | reverse complement strand
ACCAGCAGGTCGCGCCGGCGCGCGCGGTCCTCGAGCGCCTCGATCTGCTCGACCAGCTTGCGGTTGTGGGCCAGGAACGGCCAGCGGCAGTCCCACTCGCCTTCGACCAGCGCGTGGCGGATGAACAGCTCGCGCGCCAGCGGCGGATCGACGCGTCCGTAGTCGACGCGGCGCTGGTGGTAGACCACCAGTCCGTACAGCGTCGCGCGCTCGAACGCGCTGACCCGCGCCGGCTTCTTCTCCCAGTGCGGCTCGGCCAGCGTCTTCACCAGCAGGTGCGCACCGATGCGTTCGAGCCACTGCGGCTCGATGCGTGCGACGCCGCGCGCGTACAGCCGCGTCGTCTCGACCAGTTCGGCGGCCATGATCCAGCGCCCGGCCTTGCGCGCCAGCGGCGACGACGGATGGGTCAGGAAGCGGATGCCGCGCGCGCCCAGGTACTGCGCGCTCTCGTCGTCCTTGCAGCCGACGTTGCCGAGCAGGCCGGAGAGCAGGCTGCAGTGCAGCGCGACGTCGGCCGCCGGCTGCGTGTTCAGGCTCCAGCCCTGCTCGGCGACGACGGTGTGCAGCTGCGCGTGCACGTCGTGCCATTCGCGCAAACGCAGCGGCGACAGGAATTCGGCGCGCAGCTGCTCGTGCAGTTTGCGGTTCGACTTCTTGTGCGCGACCAGTTCGTGGTAATGCGCCCACAGCTTGAGCCAGCCGGCCAGCTCCGAGCCGCCCTCGACGAAGCGCCGGTGTGCGGTGTCGGCGGCTTCCTGGCGCTCGGCCGGGCGCTCGCGCGGGTCCTGCACCGCCAGCGCCGCGGCGATCACCAGCACTTCGGCCAGCGCGCCCTGGCGCCGCGCCTCGAGGATCATGCGACCGAGCCGCGGGTCGAGCGGCAGGCGCGCGAGCTCGCGGCCGATTTCGGTCAGCTGGTTGGCGCCGTCGACAGCACCGAGCTCGGCCAGCAGCTGGTAGCCGTCGGCGATCGCGCGCCGCGCCGGCGGGTCGATGAACGGGAACTCCTCGACCGCGGCCAGCCCCAGCGCGCGCATGCGCAGGATCACCGCGGCCAGCGACGAGCGCAGGATCTCGGGGTCGGTGAAACGCGGCCGCGCGGCGAAGTCGGCCTCGTCGTACAGCCGGATGCAGACGCCGTCGGCGACGCGGCCGCAGCGCCCGGCGCGCTGCGCCGCCGCGGCCTGGCTGATCGGCTCGATCTGCAACTGCTCGACCTTCTGCCGGTAGCTGTAGCGCTTGACGCGGGCGATGCCGCTGTCGATCACGTAGCGGATGCCGGGAACGGTCAGCGAGGTCTCGGCCACGTTGGTCGCCAGCACAACGCGGCGCGCCGCGCCGCCGGACGCGAACACGCGGTCCTGTTCGGCCTGCGACAGCCGCGCGTACAGCGGCAGGATCTCGACGCCGCGGCGCGCGGTGTCGAGGTGGTGCTTGCGCAGCGCCTCGGTGGCTTCGCGGATCTCGCGCTCTCCGGGCAGGAACACCAGGATGTCGCCGCTGCCCACCCGCCACAGCTCGTCGACCGCGTCGCAGATCGACGCCAGCAGGTCGGCTTCCGCACGCCCGTCCACGCGACCCTCGGCGCGGCCTTCCGCGCGCGTGGCCGGCAGCAGCGGGCGCCAGCGGATCTCGACCGGGTACAGCCGGCCCGACACCTCGATCACCGGCGCCGGCCCGGCGGCCGACGCGAAATGCCGCGCGAAGCGCTCGGCGTCGATCGTCGCCGAGGTGATCACCAGCTTCAGGTCGGGGCGCCGCGGCAGGATCGAGCGCAGGTAGCCGAGCAGGAAGTCGATGTTCAGGCTGCGCTCGTGCGCCTCGTCGATGATCAGCGTGTCGTAGGCGCGCAGCAGCGGGTCGCGCTGCGTTTCCGCGAGCAGGATGCCGTCGGTCATCAGCTTGATCGAAGCGCCGGGCTGCACGCGCTCGTGGAAGCGGACCTTGTAGCCGACGTGCTCGCCGGGCGCGCTGCCCAGCTCCTGCGCGATGCGCCGCGCCACGCTGACCGCGGCCAGCCGTCGCGGCTGCGTGTGGCCGATCAGGCCGCGGCCGCCGGCGGCCCGCCCGCGACCCAGCGCCAGCGCGATCTTCGGCAGCTGCGTCGTCTTGCCCGATCCGGTCTCGCCGCAGACGATCACCACCTGATGCTCGCGCAGCGCGCGCGCGATGTCCTCGCGCCTGGCGCTGACCGGCAGTTCGGCGGGGAAGTTCAGCGGCGGCAGCGGCGGTGCGACGGACACGGCGCTGCCGCGCGGGCTCGGACGCGGCATGTCGATGCAGGGAAAAGTGCCCATTGTCCGACATTCCGGGATAATCCCGACATGTCCGAAGATTCGTCCCACTCGTCGCAGTTCGTCGGCTGGCTGCGGTCGGTCGCGCCCTACATCCACGCCCACCGCGGCAAGACCTTCGTCGTCGCCATCGGCGGCGAGCTGATCGCCGCCGGCGGCCTCAACGCGCTGGTGCAGGACGTCGCGCTGCTCGCCGCGATGGGCGTGCGCATCGTGCTGGTGCACGGCTTCCGGCCGCAGATCGAGGAGCAGCTGCGCGAGAAGGGGGTCGGCGCGCGCTACGCGCAGGGCATGCGCGTGACCGACGCGGTCGCGCTCGACGCCGCGCAGGAGGCCGCCGGCCAGCTGCGCTTCGAGATCGAGGCGACGTTCTCGCAGGGGCTGCCGAACACGCCGATGGCCGGCGCGACGCTGCGCGTGGTGTCGGGCAACTTCATCACCGCGCGCCCGCTCGGCGTGATCGACGGCGTCGACTTCCAGCACACCGGAGTGGTGCGCAAGGTCGACGCGCCGACCATCCAGCGCGCGCTCGAATACGGCGCGGTCGTGCTGCTGTCGCCGTTCGGCTTCTCGCCGACCGGCGAAGCCTTCAACCTGACGATGGAAGACGTCGCCGCCAGCGTCGCCACCGCACTGAAGGCGCACAAGCTGATCGTGCTCACCGAGACCCCCGGCGTGCTCGACGACGACGGCGAACTGCTGCACGAAATGACCGTCGCGCAAGCCGAAAGCCTGCTGGCGCGGCAGCCGCAGGCGCAGCGCTCGTCGGACACCGCGTTCTACCTGCGCCACGTCGTGCGCGCGTGCCGCGCCGGCGTCGGCCGCGCCCACGTGATCCCGTTCGCGCTCGACGGCTCGCTGCTGCTCGAGCTGTTCACCCACGATGGCGTCGGCACGATGATCGCCGACGAGCATCTCGAGCACTTGCGCGAGGCCACCGCCGACGACGTCGGCGGCATCCTGCAGCTGATCGAGCCGCTGGAGACCGAAGGCGTGCTGGTCAAGCGCAGCCGCACCGAAATCGAACGCGACATCGCCAGCTACACGGTGCTCGAACACGATGGCGTGATCTTCGGCTGCGCCGCGCTCTACCCCTACCCGGACGAGCGGACCGGCGAAATGGCCGCGCTGACGGTGTCGCCGTCGGCGCAGGGCCAGGGCGACGGCGAGCGCATCCTCAAGCGCATCGAGCAGCAGGCGCGCGCGCTCAAGCTGCAAAGCATCTTCGTGCTGACCACGCGGACGATGCACTGGTTCATCAAGCGCGGCTTCGTCCCGGTCGAGCGCAGCTGGCTGCCCGAGGCACGGCGCCTGCGCTACGACGACCAGCGGCGATCGCACGTGCTGGTCAAACGGCTGGGCTAACAGCCTGTTGAGCGCCCGCCATCCACTCCAACGAGGAACAACGATGTCCCGCATGGTTCACTGCGTCAAGCTCGGCCGCGAGGCCGAAGGTCTCGATACCCCCCCATACCCCGGCGAGCTGGGCAAGCGCATCTATGCCGGCGTGTCGAAGGAAGCGTGGGCCGGCTGGCTGCGCCACCAGACGATGCTGGTCAACGAGAACCGGCTGAACCTGGCCGACGCACGCGCTCGGCAATACCTGGCGCGGCAAATGGAGCGCTATTTCTTCGGCGACGGCGCCGACCAGCCGCAGGGTTACGTGCCGCCCACCGGCGATTGATCGCCGCGGCCGCCCCCGATATACTGTCAGCAGTATGTCAGAGACGTTTCAACATATGTCCTAGCATATAAGCGTTCATTTATCTATCGTCGCAAAACAGGATGGGGGCTTGCGCACTTCATCCCTAGCATCGACGCCAAATACTGTTACCTGAAACAGTATTTGGACGCCTGGTGACGTGACGCCCGGCTCCGCCTCGACGACCTGGGCCGGCAGCGGTCCGCGACATGGATGGAGTGAACCTTATGCAGCTGAACAAACTTGCCGCGGCCCTGCTCGTCGCCGGCGCCGCGATGCCCGGCGCGGCGTTTGCGACCAACGGCTATTTCCAACCCGGCTTCAGCGTCAAGTCGGTGGGCATGGGCGGTGTCGGCATCGCGTTGCCGCAGGATGCGATGGCCGCGGCGATCAACCCGGCGGGCATGGTCGAGGTCGGCAACCGCGTCGACTTCGGCGTCAGCCTGTTCCGCCCCGACCGCAGCGCCAGCGTCGACGGAACGTTCATGGGCAACTCGATTACCCGGACCTACTCGGGCAACGACAAGAAGAACTTCCTGATTCCCGAATTCGGCTACAACCACATGCTCAGCCCGACCATGTCGCTGGGGGTCAGCGTGTTCGGCAACGGCGGGCTCAACACCGGCTACTCGACGATCTTCCCGCCGTTCGCCCCGGGCATGGGAGTCGACATGCAGCAGCTGTTCATCGCGCCGACGTTCGCGATGAAGATCAACGCCGACAACGCCATCGGCATCACCGCGAACCTGGTGCACCAGTCGTTCCGCGCCAACGGCCTGACCGCGCTGTGCAACATGATGTCGGCGGACCCGCAGAACTGCACGGACCAGGGGCACGACAACTCCAACGGTGCCGGCGTGCGCATCGGCTGGATCGGCCGCGTCGCCCCGAGCCTGAGCCTGGGGGCGACCTACCAGAGCAAGACCAGCATGCAGGGCTTCAGCAAGTACCGCGGGCTGTTCGCCAACGCCGGCCAGTTCGACATTCCGTCGAACTACGGCATCGGCTTCGCCTGGCGGGCCAACGACGCCCTGACCATCGCCGGCGACTACATGCGCATCAAGTACAGCGACGTTCCGGCGATCGCCAACGGCCCGAATCCGGGCGGCCCGCTCGGCGGCGATCCCAACGGCCCTGGCTTCTCGTGGCGGGACATCAACGTGTTCAAGCTCGGCGCCGCCTGGCGCTACAGCCCGGAGCTGACGCTGCGCGCCGGCTGGAACCACGGCGACAACCCGATCGACTCGAGCAACATCCTGTTCAACACGCTGGCGCCGGGCGTGGTCACCGACCACCTGACGCTGGGCGCGACGTATGCGCTGAATCCGCAGATGGAACTGTCGTTCGACTACGTCCATGCGTTCCGCCAATCCGTAAGCGGCCCGCTGCCCACCAGCTTCGGCTTCACCGGCACCGAAACCCTGAGCATGAGCCAGGACGTGCTCGGCGTGTCGATCGGCTGGAAGTACTGACGCGGCTGGCCGGGCGTCGCGCGGTCGCCCGCGCGGCGTTCCGGCCCGCGTCAGTGCACCGCGCTCCAGCTGGCGTCGGGCCGCCAGCGCACCAGCCAGTCGAGCAGCTGCGACGCCGGCATCGGCTGCGCGATCGCATAGCCCTGCGCGTATTCGCAGCCGGCGTCGAGCAGCGCGCGCGCCAGCTCCGAGGTCTCGACGCCTTCGGCGACGACGCCCTTGTGCAAGGCGCGCCCAAGGCCGACGATGCCGCGCACGACTTCAGCGTCGCCGGCGTCGCCGAGCATGCCGCGCACGACGCGCTGGTCGATCTTGACCACGTCGGCCTGCAGCGCGCGCAACGCCGCCAGCGACGCATCGCCGCGGCCGAAGTCGTCGAGCGCGACGCTGACGCCCAGCGCGCGGCACGCCGCGACGTTGCGCGCCGCCGCGGCCGCATCGCCGGCGACGCTGCCTTCGGTGACGTCGAGCACCAGCATCGACGGCGGCACCTGCGCGTGCCGGCGCAGCGCGGCCTGCAGCGACGCGACGAAATCGGCCCGGCGCAAATGGTAGGGCGTGATGTTCAGGTTGACCGGAATGTCCCATCCCTGCGCGCGCCAGCGCCCGATCTGGCCGAGCACCTCGTCGAGCAGCCAGGCGGTGAACGCGGCGATCAGCGAATTCGATTCGATCAGTTCGACGAACGCGTCGGGCCGCACCATGCCGTGTTGCGGATGGTT
>JAJZHH010000035.1 GCA_021804595.1 Pseudomonadota bacterium | reverse complement strand
AGCAGCGCGCGCCGATCGACGGCTTCGGCGTCGGCACGCGGATGAACACCTCGGCCGACCAGCCCTATCTCGACTGCGCCTACAAGCTGCAGGAATACGCCGGCGTCGCGCGGCGCAAGCGCGCCGAGGGCAAGACCACGTGGCCCGGGCGCAAGCAGGTATGGCGCCGGCTCGACGCCGACGGCCGCGCCTGCGGCGACACGCTCGACCTGCTCGACGAGCACGGCGACGGCGACGCGCTGCTGCGTCCGGTGATGCGCGGCGGCGCGCGCCTGGCGCCGCCGGAGCCCTTGGCGCAGATCCGCGCTCGCGCCGCAACAGCCGTCGCGCGACTGCCGGCGGCGCTGCTTGCGCTCGACCCGGCGACACCCTACCCGGTGCGGCCTGCGGCCGGCCTGCGCGCGCTCAGCGCCGAAGTGGCGCGCCGCGAGTGCGCGGCGGGCGCCCCGCCCGCGCCGGGCTGAGCGCGGCGGCCGGCGCGCAGCCGCGTTGAGGCACAATGCGCCGCTTCGGTGCGGCAGCCTGCCGCGTCCCGTCCGTGCCCAAGCCCTGATGCACTACGTCGCCCTTGCCGTCGTCTGCAGCGTCGCCGTGTCGCTGCTGCTGAAATTCGCCCCTGCCTTGCGCGTCGACCTGCAGCGCATGGTGCTGTGGAACTACCTGGCCGCGTCGGCGCTGTGCTGGGGACTGCTGCATCCGCACTTCGACGCGGCCAGCGTGCACGGCGCGCCGCTGCTGCTGGCGCTGGTGCTGGGCGTGCTGCTGCCATCGCTGTTCGTCGCGATGGGGCGCGCGGCACAGAGCGCCGGCATCTGGCGCGCCGACGCCGCGCAGCGGCTGTCGCTGCTGCTGTCGCTCGCCGCCGCGTTCACCTTGTTCGGCGAAAAGCCACAAACGCTGAAAATCGCCGGGCTGGTGCTCGGCCTGCTGGCGATGCTCGGCATCCTGGCGCGCCCGGCCGACGCCGCCGCGCCGCGCGGCGCGTTCGGCTGGCTGCTCGCGGTCTGGTTCGGCTACGCCGCGGTCGACGTGCTGTTCAAGCTCGTCGCG
The DNA here is from genome assembly GCA_021804595.1 of Pseudomonadota bacterium. GTDB lineage: Bacteria > Pseudomonadota > Gammaproteobacteria > Burkholderiales > Burkholderiaceae_C > Thiomonas_A. The sequence continues at coordinate 22,813 of JAJZHH010000035.1, read as the reverse complement.
CTGCGCGGGGGCGATTTCGTCGTCACGCTGCAACTGAGCTTCGGGCTTGCGTTCGTCGTGATGGGTGTCGCGCAACTGCTGCGTCGCGCGCGCTTCGACGCCCGCAGCGTCGTCGCCGGGCTCGTGCTCGGTGCGCTGAACTTCGCCGACATCGACTTCTACATCCGCGCGCACCAGGCCTTGCACGCGGCGCCGGCGGTCGTTTTCGCCAGCATGAACATCGGCGTCGTCGCGCTCAGCGCGGTGGCCGGCATCGGCCTGCTCGGCGAGCGCACCAGCCGCCTGAACCGCTGGGCGTTGCTGCCGGCGCTGGCCGCCATCGGCCTGCTCGCGCGGGCCGCGGGCTGAAAATCCCAGGCGCTGGCACAATGAACGCTTGGCGCCTTGCCGGCGCCGCAGCTGGAGACAATGCGATGAACTCGACGACACGTTGGATGGTCCTCGCCGCCGCGGCCGCACTGGTCGGCGTCGCGCACGCCGAGACCGTCGACCAGTACGGCCATACCCTCAAACGCGACGCCGCGCAGCTCGGCCACAAGACCGTCGAGGTCGGCAAGGCGACCGGCCACGCGGTGGTGCACGCCGGCAAGGTCGTCGGCCACGACGTCGCGCAAGGCGCGCGCCGCGGCTACCACGCGGTGCGCCACGAGGTGCACAAGCTGCACGACGGCTCCGCGGCCAAGCCGGCGGCCAAACCCTGAGCGCCTGGGCCGCGGCGGCGCCCGCGCCATCTTCACTCATCACCCGGATCGAATCCATGGACATGCAAGGCGTCGCCGCGGTCAGTTACCGCGGCGAATCGGTCGAGAACCGTCACATCGCCCACATCGCGGTGGTCAACGCCGCCGGGCGGCTGCTCTATGCGTTCGGCGACGCCGGGCGCGTCACGCTCGCGCGATCGGCGGCCAAGCCGGCGCAGGCGGCCGCGATCGTCGCCACCGGAGCGCTCGAGCGCTACGGCTTCGACGAAGCCGATCTGGCGCTGATGTGCGCGTCGCACAGCAGCGAGACGCGCCACATCGAGCACACCCGGCGCATGCTGAGCAAGCTCGGCGCCGACGAATCCGCGCTGCGCTGCGGCGGCCACCCGTCGCTGTCGGACGCCGTGCAGCGCGACTGGATCCGCCACGATTTCGTGCCGACACCGGTGTGCAGCAACTGCTCGGGCAAGCACGTCGGCATGCTCGCCGGCGCGCGGCTGCTGAGTGCCGAGGCGGCCGAATACCACGAAGCGCAAAACCCGATGCAGCAGCACGTCCGGCGTATCGTCGCCGAACTGTGCGATCTCCCGCCCGAGCAAGTCGAGTGGGGCATCGACGGCTGCAATCTGCCGACCCCGGCGTTCCCGCTCGACCGCCTGGCGCGCCTGTACGCGAAGCTGGCCGATGCCGCCGATGCGGTCGACGCCGGCCACGACCGGTCCGACGCGGCGCTGGCGCGCATCTACCACGCGATGACCCGCCACCCCGAGCTGGTCGCCGGCGAAGGTCGCTACTGCACCGCGTTGATGCGCGCCTACGATGGCGCACTGGTCGGCAAGCTCGGCGCCGACGGCTGCTATGGCATAGGCGTGCGCGCCTCGGCACGCACCCGTGCGCTCGGCGCCGACGGCGCACTGGGCATCGCGGTGAAGATCGAGGATGGCCGCATCGACGTGCTCTACAGCGTCGTCTCCGAGGTGCTTGCGCGCCTCGACATCGGCAGCGCCGCGCAGCGCGCAGGTCTGGCCGCGTTCCACCGGCCACCGCTGCTGAACACGCGCGGCGTCGAGATCGGCCACCGCAGCTTCCCGTTCGAGCTGGCCGCGCGCTGAGCGCGCGGCGCGTCAGTCGGCGGCCAGCGGCGCGCCTTCGTCGTCACGCCGGCGTGGCGGCGGCGCGCCGTCAAGCACGCGCACGCAATCCTTGCCGGAGCTCTTGGCCGCGTAAAGCGCCGCGTCGGCCCTGCCCAGCAGGTCGATGAACGATGCGCAGCCGTCGGCCAGCGTGGCCACGCCGATGCTGACGGTGCGGCACATCACCGCGCCACCGTCGAGCGCCACCGGCTGCGCCCTGATCGCGCCGCGCAGCCGCTCGGCCAGTGCGCGTGCGTCGTGGTTGCCGATTTCAGGCAACACGATCGCGAACTCCTCGCCGCCGATGCGCCCGGCGGTGTCGACGCTGGCGCGCACGCTGCCGGCGCACAGCGCCGCCACCGCGCGGATCATGCGGTCACCGTTGAGGTGGCCCCAGGTATCGTTGACTTGCTTGAAGTCGTCGATGTCGACGATCAGCAGCGACAGCGGGTGGCCCAGGCGCAGCGCGCGCTGCAGCTCGCGCTCGCCGACCGCGAGCAGCTTGCGCCGGTTCGCGATGCCGGTCAGCGGGTCGCTGGTCGCCAGTTCGCGCAGCGTCGCGTTGAGCTTCTCCAACTGCGCGTTCTGCTCAGCCAGCCTGGCGTTCATGCGCGACAACTCGAGCTCGCGCCGCTTGCTCGAGTCGATGTTGAAAGTCACGCCGAGCAGTCGGCGCGCCGCACCGTCGCGGTCGACGATGCGGCCGAAATTGGCATACCAGATCCACTCGCCCGACTTCGCGCGCAAGCGGAACTCGGCGCGGTACTGCGCCGCGCTGCCGTCGACGTGGCGCTGCAGCGCATCGCGCAGTGCCTCGACGTCGTCGGGATGGACCAGCGAGAAGATGCCGTCGATGCACGTCGCGACATCGCCGTCGCGATAACCGAGTTCGCCGAGAACCTTGTCGGCGCGACGCGTGACGCGCCCGTCGCCGAGGTCGTTCTCCCACAGATCGAAGCCCGCAGCCTCGAGCACGAGGTCGAGTTGCTGACGATAACGGTTGACCTCTTCCATCAACGGTGGAGCTACGTCCAATCTGTGGATATGCCGGCGTTTTACTTCACTAGGGCGAAAAAGATCAAGCAGATCCAACAGAAAAACAGGGTATTTGAAGGAATACAAACGATTCCGATCAGACATTACGGAAAGTTCTGTCGTCAGGCTTACGTTACCCTTGCTGACCCTAGCGTCTTGCAACCGTGGCCCCTGCGCCCCCTCACTCATGGCCGTGCTGATCCAGAATCTGAAAATCCGTACCCGGATGTCGCTGTCGTCCGCGCTGGTGTTCGTGCTGTTCTCGCTCGCGGTCGCGATCGGACTGCTGGGCATGAGCTCCATCGCGCAGCGCTTCAGCCATTACGTCGACCACGACGTCGCCTATTCGCAGCGGCTGCACGACATCTACGCCGCCGGGCTGCAGACCGACGAGGCGCTGTACGGCATCATGATCGACCCGAGCAACCATGCAGCGCAGACCGACCTGACCCGGGCCCGCGCCGACTTTCATCGGGCCCTGCTCGACGCCCGGCGCATGGCCGCCGGCGACCCCGAGCAGACGCAGGCGCTGGACGAGATCGCCGCGCTGCGCGCGCGCCAGGAAGCGCTGTTCCCGAAGATCCTGTCGGTGGCGCAAACCAGTGAAATGGCCGCGTCGCTGGTCATCAACCGCGACGCCAACCCACTGTGGAAACGCATCCGCGGCTCGCTGCAGGCGCTGATCGCGGCGCAGGACGCGCAGCGCGCCCGCACGCAGGCCGCAGTGGCCGCGCTGGCGCGCCGCACACTGGGCTGGAGCGCAGCCGCCGGCGGCGTCGCGCTGCTGCTCAGCGCGCTGCTGACCTGGCTGCAGATCCGCGCCGTCACCGCGCCGCTGGGCGCCGCGGTCGCCGTCGCGCGACGCGTCGCCGAAGGCGATCTGACGGTGCGCGTGTCGGCGACGTCGCGCGACGAGACCGGACAACTGCTCGACTCGCTGGCGCGAATGGTCGAGCACCTGACCAAGGTGATCGCGTCGGTGCGCGGCTCGGCCGAACAACTGCTCAGCGCCTCGAGCCAGGTTTCGTCGACTTCGCAGGACATCGCCCGTGCCGCATCGCAGCAGGCGGCTTCGGTCGAGCAGACCTCGGCTACCGTCGAGCAGGCCGCCGCGTCGATCCGCCTGAGCGCCGACAACGCGCGCCAGACCGACGCCATGGCCAGGCAGGCGGCCGATCAGGCGCGCGACGGCGGCGCCGCGATGCAGGCCACGGTCGGCGCGATGCAGAGCATCGCCGAGCGCATCTCGGTCATCGACGACATCGCCTACCAGACCAATATGCTGGCCTTGAACGCGGCCATCGAGGCCGCCCGCGCCGGCGAACACGGCAAGGGTTTCGCCGTCGTCGCCGCCGAAGTGCGCAAGCTGGCCGAAAAGAGCCAGGCGGCCGCGCGCGAAATCGGCGATCTCGCCGCGTCAACCGTGCGCCAGGCCGAAGCCGCCGGCACCCTGCTCGGAGAAATGGTTCCGGCGATCGCAAAAACGTCGGATCTGGTGCAGGAAATCCACGCCGCGGCGAGCGAGCAGTCGACCGGGATGCAGCAGATCAATCAGGCGGTCGCGCAGCTGTCGGGCACCACGCAGCACAACGCGGCGGCGTCCGAGCAGCTCGCGGCGACGGCCGACGCGATGAACTCGCAAGCTCGCCAACTGCAGCAAGGCGTCGCCGCGTTCAGGCTCGACGCCTGAGCGCGGCCGCGCTCAGGCTCAGAGCGTCAACGCACCTTCGCGCTCGAGGCGCCGCAGCAGCAGGTGGAAGTAGACCAGCCCGGCGTACGGCTGCCAGCGAGCGACGATGGCTGCGGTCTGTTCGGCGTCGGGTGCACGTGGCAGACCGAGCCAGGCGCCGAGGTGGCGCTGCGCGCCGACGTCGTCGACCGGAAACGCGCTGAAGCGGCCGAGGCCGCGCAGCAAGGCGTACTGCGCGCTCCAGCGGCCGACGCCGCGCAGTTGCTGCAACGCAGCCAACGCCGCGTCGTCGTCGGCCGCAGCCAGCGCAGCGGCGGCGCTGCCGTCGGCCAGCGCGTCGGCGATGCCCAGCAGATACGAGGCCTTGCGTGCGCTCCAACCCTCGGCGCGCAGCGCCTGTGGCGTCGCCTCGCGCAAGTCCTGCGGACGCGGGAACGCTGCTGCCGCGGCGCCGTCGGCTCGCGCTCGACCCCAGTGCCGCGCAAGTCGACCGAGCAGCGCGATGCCTGAATTCAGGCTGACCTGCTGACAGGCGACAGCATTGGCCAGCGCCTCGAACAGGTCGGAAAAGCGCTGCGGACGCAATCCGCGGTAGCGCGCGGCGAGCTCGCCGAGGCGCGCGTCGGCCGCCGCCATGCTGTAGAAATCGTCCAGGTCGACGTCGAGCCCGAGCATGCGCGATACCGCGTCGCTCGCCGCCGCGCGTTGCGCCGGTCCGATCGGCGCGTCGCCGCACAGCTGCAGCTCCAGCGTCGGCGCGTCAGGTGCGCCGAGCTGACACAGGCTCAACTCGACGGCGCTGCCGTCGAGCACCAGCACCCGCCGCCAGTGGCGACCGTCCCAGCGGTCGATCGCGTTGCGCGGCTGCCGCCGCAGCGACCAGACGGTGAGATCGAGGCGAAACGGCGCGCGCGGCTGCAGCAACAGCGTGGCGCCGCCGTGGGCGCTGCACTCAGACGACGTGGAAGTCGATGCGCACACCTTCCGGGGCACGGCTGACGTACTCGTAGCGGACCTTTTCGCCGAAGAACTGCTCGATCTGACGCAGCAGCGGCAGCGGGTCGTGGTCGTTGAAGAACGCCATCGTCTCGCCGGGTTCGAGCGCATTGAGCGCGCCGAAGATCGCCGCGTGGCGGAAACGCTTGGCGATGCCGCTGGCGTCGAACGGATAGATGTTGTCGGCGCTGCGGTGGGCGTGCGGCTGGTTGACGACGAGCAGGGGTTCCATGGGGGCGTCCTCGTAGACGAAATAAGTATTGGAAATGCCACTATAAGGTCGTTCAGGGGTATTGGCAATACCTCTTGCGCGCCAGACGTCAGCGCCCGGCGGCGATTTCGCGCGCGAGCAGACCGACCGTGCGCAGCCCCTGCTCGAGGTCGGCCGTCCACGGCGCGCCGGCGTTGAGCCGCAGCGCGTTGCGGTAGCGCGTCGAGGTCGTGAACAGCGGCCCCGGCACGACGATGATGCCTTGCTCGATGCAACGCCGGTAAAGTTCGACAGCGTCGACAGCCTTCGGCAATTCGACCCACAGCACGTACCCGCCGCTGGGGTCCGTGACCTTGGTGCCCGACGGAAACGCGGCACCGATGATCTGCCGCGCCGCGCCGACCTGCTCGGCAAAATGGCGCCGCAACTGGCGCAGGCTCTGGTCGTAACCGCCGTGCGTCAGCAGCTCGGCGACGGCCCGTTCGACCACCGCGCTGCCGGCGCCGCTGAGCGAGCGCTTCAGGTTGGCGACCTCGCGACTCCAGCGCCCGGCGTGCACCCAGCCGATGCCGCGCAGGCCCGGCGCCAGCGTCTTGCCGAAGGAGCCGCACAGCATCACGTTGCCGCTGCGATCGAACGCGCGCACCGCGCGCCGGGCTTCCTCGGTCGGCGCCAGCTCGTTGCAGATGACGTCCTCGATCAGCGGCACGCCGCGCCGCTGCAGCAGTTCGGCCAGGCGCTTCTTCGACGCGCCCGGCATCACGCTGCCGATCGGGTTCGACACCGTCGGCACCGCGACCACGGCCTTGATCGGCTGCGTGTCCAGCGCGACCTCCAGCGCTTCGAGCGACAGTCCGCTGCGCGGCTGCATCGGAATTTCCACGGCACGCAGCCCCAAGGCCTGCAGCGCGCGCAGGAAGCCGAAATAGGTCGGCGATTCGATCGCGACGATGTCCCCGGGGCGGGTCACCGCGCGCAGGCACAGCGCCACCGACTCGGTGCAGCCGTTGGTGATGACGACGTCGCGGTGGTCGAGCTCGCAGCCCAGGTTCAGCGCCCGACGCGAAATCGCCTGGCGCAACTCGACGGCGCCCAGCGATGTCGCATAGCGCCCCAGCGCGTCGACTTCGCGTCGCGCGCTGCGCGCCAGCGCGCGACGCACGCGTTCGTTGGCGTACAGGCTCTCGCTGGCCGCGGCCGCGCCGAACGAGACATAGCCCGGCTCGCCAAGCAGGTCATACACCGCGTCGGCGATGGCCTTGACTTCGACCGTGACCGGCCGCGGTGGCGGTCGCGTCGTCGCCGGCAGCGGCGGCAGGCTGCGTGGGCGACGCACGAAGAAGCCCGACTTCGGCCGCGCCTCGATCACGCCGCGGTCCTCCAGCGTGCGATAGGCCTGCACCGCGGTCGAGATCGACACCCCGTGCTGCTCCGACAGCGCACGCACCGACGGCAGCCGCGCGCCCGGGCGCAGGGAGCCCGACGACGCCAGGTCCGCCAGGCGTTCGGCCAGACTGAGATAAAGCGGCATTTCGGTAGGTTCGGCGCTCATCGACGCATGATGACAGAAAGCGCTGCCGTCGACAGTGCACAGCGGGCCCCGTTGTGGACCAGTACAGACCGTGCTTGACACGATTTGTACCGGCACAGATCGCGTGGCTTTGCGGCTGTCGCCGGCCGCCGCCGCCGCCTAGAGTGTGCCTTCCCACCGTCTGCTGCCGCTGCGAGGCCACGATGTCGCACCCAACCCTGCTCGCTTTCGCGCTGTTCGCCTTCGCGGCCTCGATCACGCCGGGGCCGAACAACCTGATGTTGCTGGCTTCCGGCGCCAACTTCGGCTTCCGGGCGTCCGTGCCGCATCTGCTCGGCGTCGCCTCAGGTTTCATGCTGCTGGTCGCCTCGGTCGGCTTCGGCCTCGCCGCGGTGTTTGCACGGCTGCCCTGGGCCTATGCCGCGATGCGCTGGGTCGGCGCGGGCTACCTGCTGTATCTGGCCTGGCGCATCGCGCGCCAGGCGCCGCCCGATCCGTCGGCCCCCGGCGCCACCGAGGCGCGACCGATGAGCTTCGGCGGCGCGGTCGCGTTCCAGTGGGTCAACCCGAAGGCCTGGCTGATGGCGGTCAGCGCTTTCAGCACCTATGTCCCGGTCACGCACGGTGCGTGGGTGCTGCTCGGCGCGGTGCTGTTGTTCGGCGTGATCAATCTGCCGAGCATCACGGCGTGGGCGCTGGGCGGCGCGCACCTGCGGCGGCTGCTGCAGACGCGACGCCACGCGGTCGCCTTCAATCTGCTGATGGCCGCGCTGCTGGTCGCGTCGCTGCTGCCGCTGCTCGGTGCGGCGCACCCGGCGGCGTAGGCCAACGCCACCGCGGGCCGGGCCGGGGCGGCAACACGGCGCTCAGCGGGCCGGGGCGAGACTGTCGCGCAATTGCTCGCGCAGCCAAGCATTGGCTGCGTCGTGTGCGGCGTTGTCGTGCCAGTACAGATAGATGTCCAGTGGCGCCATGTCCAGCGGTACCGGCAGCACGCGGTTGCCCAGGCCCTGGTTGGCCATGCGCGCGTAAAGCCCCGGCATCGTCAGCAGCAGATCGGTGGCGGCGACGACGCGGCACGCGGCCTCGTAATGCTGGCAGCGCAGCGCGATGCGTCGGCTCAGGTCCGACTGCGCCAGCGCGACGTCGGGCAGCCCGGGGCCGCGCGGACGCGCCGAAACCAGCACGTGGTCGAGCGCCAGATACGTGGCCAGGTCCAGCGTGTCGCCGACCTGCGGATGCCGCTCGCGCACGACGACGACCTGCGCGTCGCGCAACAGCCGTGCGCGGTGCACGCTGCGCGGCAAGGGCAGCGCGACGTCGAGCGCCAGGTCAACGGTGCCGGCGGCCAGCTCCGAGGCGAGTTCGGCGCGATCGATGCGCACCGCCGCCAGCGAGACGCCGGGGGCCAGCGCGCGCAGGCGCTGCACCAGCGCGGGCAGCAGCGCCGCTTCGAGCACGTCGCGCAACGCGACGGTGAAGGTGCGCTCGTCGCGCCGCGGGTCGAAGGCCTGCGCGCTACGCACGCTGACCTCGAGCGTGCGCAGCGCCTCGCGTACCGGCTCGATCAGCGAGCGAGCCAGCGGCGTCGGCACCATCACATGGCCCTGGCGGACAAACAGCGCGTCGTCGAACAAGGCGCGCAGCCGGCGCAGCGCATGGCTGAGCGCCGGCTGCGTCAGATGCAGCGCGTGCGCGGCGCGGGTCACGCTGCGTTCGCGGTGGATCGCGTCGAACACGACGAACAGGTTCAGGTCGACCCGGCTCAGATGCATGGCATTTATCGATATGGATGCGAACAAGTCATTTGACGCATTGAACCACGCCATTAAAGTGCTGCCAGGGACGCGCTGCATCGCGCCGTCCACGCCCACGCGGCAGGGCCTGCTGCCGCGTTCGACGCGAGAACCCCCTCGATGGCATCGAGCCTGAACGATCAACCCAGCACGGTGCGCGGCGGCGAGGAGCTTGATCTCGCGCGGCTCGACGCCTACCTGCGCCAGGCGCTGCCCGCACTGCAGGGCAGCCCGCGGCTGCGCCAGTTCCGCGGCGGCGCGTCGAACCTGACCTACCAGATCGATTACGCCGGGCGCAGCCTGGTGCTGCGGCGGCCGCCGTTCGGCGCGCGCCACGGCAGCGCCCACGACATGCTGCGCGAGGCCGCGGTGATGCGCGCGCTGGCGCCGGTCTACCGCGACGTGCCGCAGGTGCTGGCCGTCTGCGACGACGACGCCGTGCTCGGCTGCCCGTTCTACGTCATGCAGCGCATCGATGGCATCATCCTGCGCCGCGAGCTGCCCGCCGGACTGAGCCTGGGCGCGGCGCAGGCCCGCCGCCTGTGCCTGAACGTACTCGACCGCCTGCTCGAGCTGCACGCGATCGATGTGCACGCCGCCGGCCTGGCCGCGCTCGACCGCGGCGACGGCTACGTGCGGCGCCAGGTCGACGGCTGGAGCGAGCGCTGGCGCCGCGCGCACACCGACGACGCGCCGTCGTTCGAGCCGGTACTGGCGTGGCTGCAGGCGCGGCAACCGGCGCGCGACGGCGCGCACTGCGTGATCCACAACGACTTCCGCTTCGACAACGTCGTGCTCGAGGCGGCCGACCCGCTGCGCATCGTCGGCGTGCTCGACTGGGAAATGGCCACCGTCGGCGATCCGCTGATGGATCTGGGCAACGCGCTGGCCTACTGGATCGAGGCCGACGACGACGCCGCGCTGCAGGCGATGCGCCGGCAGCCGACGCATCTGCCAGGCATGCTCAGGCGCGACGAAGTCGTCGCCTATTACGCCGAGCGCAGCGGGCGCGCTGCCGCCGACTTCGATTTCTACCAGGTGCAGGGCCTGTTCCGGCTGGCGGTGATCGCGCAGCAGATCTACCAGCGCTGGCGCGCCGGCGACGCGCGCAACCCCGAATTCGCGACGCTGGCGCCGCTCGTGGCCGGGCTGCAGCGCCGCTGCCTGGCGCTGATCGACGGCTGAGCGACGCGTCGACCACGATGGCCAGCCTCTATCTGGTGCGCCACGGCCAGGCCAGCTTCGGCGCGGCTGACTACGACCGCCTGTCGCCGCTCGGCGTCGAGCAGGCGCAGCGTCTGGGGCGCTGGCTGGCCGCGGGCGGCGCGCGCCGCGGGGCCTGCGTCAGCGGCACGCCGGCGCGCCAGCGCGACACCGCACGGCTGTGCCTGCAGGCCTGGTGCGGCGACGTCGACGCGCCAGCGCCACGCGTCGTCGCCGGCTTCGACGAATTCGACCACCGCGAAGTGCTGCTGCGTGCCGAGCCCGCGGGGTCCGTCAGCGAGCACACGCCCATCGCGGCCACCGACTCCCCCGCGGCGCGACGCGCCTTTCAGCACCGCTTCGCGGCCGCGGTGGCGCGCTGGGTCGGCGGGGCCCACGACGCCGAATACACGCTGAGCTGGGCCGCCTTCACCGCGCGCAGCGCCAGCGCGGCAAGCGCCGCGCTGCGCGACGCCGACGGCGCCGACGTCTGGGCCTTCACTTCGGCCGGCACCATCGCCGCGCTGCTGCAGCGCGTGCTGCAAGTGCCCGACGCGCAGGCGCTGGAGCTGCTGTGGGCGGTGCTCAACACCAGCGTGACCCAGCTCGGCTGGCGCGACGGCCGCCTGCGGCTGCTGCAGTTCAACAGCGTCGCGCATCTGGGCGGCGCGCGCGAGCTGCTCAGCCACCGCTGAGCAGCCCCCCATTTTCTCCAACCAGGAGCTCACCATGTCCACGACCCCACCGGGCGCCATGTTCGATCTGCACGGGCGCATCGCGCTGGTCACCGGCGCCAGCCGCGGCATCGGCGAAGCCGTCGCCCGCGGCCTGGCCGCGCACGGCGCGCACGTCGTCGTCAGCAGCCGCAAGGCCGACGCCTGCGAGGCGGTGGCCGCAGCGATCCGCGCCGACGGCGGCTCGGCACAGGCGCTGGCCTGCCACATCGGCGAACCCGACGCCATCGAGCGGCTGTACGCGGCGATCGACGCCGAACACGGCCGCATCGACATCGTCGTCAACAATGCGGCGACCAATCCGCATTACGGCCCGATCTGGGACACCGACGCGGCGGCGTTCGCCAAGACCGTCGACGTCAACATCCGCGGCTATTTCCTGATGTGCGCGCAAGCGGCGCGGCGCATGCTGCGCGCCGGCGGCGGCGCCATCGTCAACGTCGCCTCGGTCAACGGCGTGCGCCCGGGCGCGCAGCAAGGCGTCTATTCGATGACCAAGGCCGCGGTGATCTCGATGACCGAGGCCTTCGCCAAGGAATGCGCCGGCGGCGGCGTGCGCGTCAACGCGCTGCTGCCCGGGCTGACCGACACCCGCTTCGCGCAGGCGCTGACCGGCAACCGCGACGTGCTCGCCGACGCCCTGCGGCAGATTCCGCTGGGTCGGGTCGCGCGCCCCGACGAGATGGTCGGTGCGGTGCTCTACCTGGTGTCGCCAGCCGCCTCCTACACCACCGGCGCCTGCCTGGCGGTCGACGGCGGCTACCTGATCGGCTGACGCGACGAGGAACGCTGCGATGGACTTCGCCTATACCCCGCGCGTCGACGCGCTGCGCCAGCGCTTGCGCGACTTCGTCGACGCCCACATCGTGCCGCGCATCGTCGAGCACCGCGACGCGCTGGCCGCCGGCTGCTTTCCGGTGCCCTTCGTCGACGAGCTCAAGGCGCTGGCGCGCGCCGAAGGGTTGTGGAACCTGTTCCTGCCGCACGCCGACGGCGACGTTGGCGGCGGCCTGAGCAACCTCGAATACGCGCCGCTGGCCGAGATCATGGGTCGTGTCGGCTGGGCCTCGGAAGTGTTCAACTGCAGCGCGCCCGACACCGGCAATATGGAGCTGCTGCAGCAGTTCGGCAGCGCCGCGCAACGCGAGCGCTGGCTGCAGCCGCTGCTGGCCGGCAGCATCCGCTCGGCGTTCGCAATGACCGAACCCGACGTCGCGTCGTCGGACGCGAGCAACATCACGACCTCGATCGCGCGCGACGGCGACGGCTGGCGCATCAACGGCCGCAAGTGGTTCATCACCAATGCCGCGCACCCGCGCTGCGCGCTGCTGATCGTGATGGGCAAGACCGACCCGACCGCCGAGGCGCACCGCCAGCAGAGCATGATCCTGGTGCCGCGCGACGCGCCCGGCGTGCAGGTCGTGCGCGACCTCTCGGTGGTCGGCCATCGCTCGCCCGAAGGCCACGGCGAAATCGTGCTGCGCGACGTGCGCGTGCCGGCCGATCACCTGCTCGGCGCCGCCGGCGACGGCTTCGCGATGGCGCAGGCGCGGCTCGGCCCCGGGCGCATCCACCACTGCATGCGCGCGATCGGCGCCGCCGAGCTGGCGCTGGAGCTGATGGGCGAGCGCGCGATCGAGCGGCGCGCCTTCGGCCGCCACTTGCATCAGCACGGCACCATCGCCGACTGGATCGCGCGCTCGCGGCTGGAAATCGAACAGGCGCGGCTGCTGGTGCTGAAAACTGCGTGGCTGATCGACCGCGACGGCGCCCGCGCCGCGCGGCAGGAAATCTCGATGATCAAGGCCGTGGTGCCGCAGATGCTGTGCGCGGTCTGCGACCGCGCGATGCAGGTCTACGGCGCGATGGGGCTGAGCCCCGACACGCCACTGGTCGAGCACTGGACCGCGGCGCGCGCGCTGCGCATCGCCGACGGCCCCGACGAGGTCCACCTGCAATCGGTGGCCCGCGCCGAGATCCGCCAGCGCCAGGCGAATTTCGGCGCCGGCGCCGCCTACCTGACGCCGCCGAGCGGCGCGCGTTGAACCCGAACCAGGACCCTGCGATGAAGGATTTCACACAACGTACCGCGGTGATCACCGGCGCCGCCAGCGGCATCGGCCTGGCGCTGGCGCGCGCCGCGGCCGCACGCGGCATGCAGCTGGTGCTGGCCGACCTCGACGGCGAGCGGCTGCGGCAGGCCGCCGACGGGCTCGCCATCGACGCCGCTCGCGTCGCGCTGCACACGCTCGACGTCAGCCGCGACGACGCGGTGGCGGCGCTGGCCGACGCCGCGTTCGCGCGCTTCGGTGGCGTGCACCTGCTGTGCAACAACGCCGGCGTCGGCCACAGCCGCACGCTGCTCGAACACAGCGCCGAGGACTGGGCGTGGGTGCTAGGCGTCAACCTGATGAGCGTGGTGCACGGCGTGCGCCATTTCCTGCCGCGGATGCAACAGCAGGCCGAAGGCGGCCACATCGTCAACACAGCGTCGGCCGCCGGGCTGCTGTGCAATCCCGGCATGGCCGCGTACAACGTCAGCAAGCACGGCGTCGTCGCGCTGTCGGAAACGCTCTATCACGAGCTGGCGGCGCAGCGCAGCCGCGTCGACGTCTCGGTGCTGTGCCCGGCGTGGGTGCCCACAGGCATCCACCTCAGCGCTCGCCACCGCCCGGAGCAATTCGGCGCCGAAGCGCCGCCGTCGGCCGCCTCGGCGGCCTATGCTCGCGACATCGGCCGCGCGGTGATGTCGGGCAAGCTCAGCGCCGACGACGTCGCCGCCGCGACGTTCGACGGCATCGGCCAGCGCCGCCTGTACATCGTGCCGCATCGCGCTGTGCTCGACGCCGTCGTGCGCCACGCCCAGCAGATGGCCGCCGGCGTCAATCCGCCGCAGCTGTGAACAACCCCCTCCCATGGAGACTTCGATGAACGAAACCAATCTGCGCATCACGCTGGCCGGCCGCCCGCAGGGCTGGCCCGAAGCGGAGCATTTCCGCGTCGAGCAGGCGCCGCTGCCGCAACCCGGCGCCGGCCAGGTGCTGGTGCGCAACCGCTGGCTGTCGCTCGACCCTTACATGCGCGGGCGCATGTCCGACGCCAAGTCCTACGTCGAGCCGGTCGCCCTCGGCGACGTCATGCCCGGCGGCACGGTCGGCGAAGTCGTCGCGTCGAACGCCGCGTCCCTGCAGGTCGGCGACCTCGTCACCGGCATGCTCGGCTGGCAGCGCTACGCCGTCGCCGACGCCGCCGCGCTGCGCCGCATCGACGCCGCCGGCGTGGCGCCGCAGGCCTTCCTCGGCGCGCTGGGCATGCCGGGGGTGACCGCGTGGTACGGGCTGCAGCAGATCTGCCGGCCGCAGCCCGGCCAGACCGTCGTCGTCACCGCCGCGTCGGGCGCGGTCGGCAGCGTCGTCGGCCAGCTGGCCAAGGCCGCCGGCTGCCGCGTCGTCGGCGTCGCCGGCGGCGAGCGCAAGTGCCGCCACGTCGTCGACGAGCTCGGCTTCGACGCCTGCGTCGACTACAAGGCCGGCCGGCTGCACGACGACCTGCGCGACGCGCTGCCCGACGGCGCCGACTGCCTGTTCGAGAACGTCGGCGGCGAGATCTTCGACGCCCTGCTCGCGCGCACGCGGCCGTTCGCGCGCGTGGCGCTGTGCGGCATGATCGCCGACTACAACAACGCCGAGCCGTACCGCATGAAGAACCTGCGCGCGGTGCTCGTCAACCGGCTGCTGCTGCAGGGCTTCATCGTCTCCGAGCACATGGAGCTGTGGCCGCAGGCGCTGCGCGAACTCGGCGCGCTGGCCGCCTCCGGCCGTCTGCGCTGGCGCGAAACCGTCGCCGAAGGCCTCGAACAGGCGCCGGCGGCCTTCGTCGGCATGCTGCGCGGCGACAACCTGGGCAAGCAGCTGGTGCGCATCGACTGAAGCCGCGCGCCGCGGCATCGTTGATCTGCCGCGGCCTGCGCGTGCGTTTGCCGCCGCACGCGCCGCCGGCGCGTCGCGAACGCCGCACCGGATCAAGGTCGCGCCGCGACGATGGTGTTCGCATGGCCTCCATTCCCCTGCTGGAAGGAGACAAGATCATGCGAAATCGATTGCGCGAACGGGTCGCGATCTCGGGCGTCGGCTGCTCGCGTTTCGGCGACCTGCTCACCACCCCCGAGCTCAAGGGCTTGAGCATTCAGGAGCTGACCGCCGTCGCGGTGCGCGAAGCACTAGCCGACGCCGGCGTCAGCGGCCAGGACGTCGACGCGGTGTTCGCCGGCAACGCGATGACGGCCAGCTCGCAGCTGCCGGGAACGTATTCCCAGCTGTCGAAGTGGACCGGAACCCAGTTCAAGGCCGGCGTCCATTTCGAGGCGCAGTGCTCGACGACCAACGTCGGCGCGGCGATGGCGGCGATGGCGATCGCCGCCGGCGTTTACGACACCGTGCTGGTCTACGGACTCGAGACCACGCGCACCAAGGTCAGGGAGCTCAGCCCCTATGAGCGCGAGCCGATCTCGCACCAGCAGACCTGGCTGTGGACCGACATGGCGGTCAACCAGGCCTACGGCGTGCCGCAGGGCTACGACATCTTCTCGACCTACAACGGGCTGGTTGCGCTCGGCTACTGCCGCAAGTACGGCATCTCGATCGACGACTTCGATCGCGGCATGTTCGAGCTGTGCCGCACGCGTCGCCTGCACGGCTCGCTGAACCCGAAAGCCAACCTGCAGGACACGCTCGAGGCGCGCGCGGCCCGCGAGGGCTATGCCGACGCCTTCGATTACTGGCGCTCGGCCGAGCACAACCCCTTCGTCGCCTGGCCGTCGCGGCTGCTCAGCCTGGTGACGACGGCCGACGGGGCGTCGGCCATGGTGCTGACGCGCGCCGACATCGCGCGCCGCGGCAAGTCGGCGCCGGTCGAGCTCAAGGGCTTCGGCATCAGCTACAGCGACCTGCCGTGGTACGGCGAAGACCCCACGTTCTGGGAATTCGACAAGCGCGCGACCGACGCCGCGTTCGACATGGCCGGCATCCGCGCTGCCGACATCGACTATCTGCACACGCACGACTGCTCGCACATCTCGAGCATCTGCACCGCCGAGATGATCGGCTACCTCGAGCCCGGCCGCGGCCTGGCGGCGGCACGCGACGGGCGCCTGCGCTTCGACGGCGACCGACCGATGTCGACCCACGGCGGGCGCCACGCGTTCGGCCACGCGTGGGCCGCCAGCGCCGGCTCCGACACCTACGAGGCGGTGCTGCAGATGCGCGGCCAGGCCGGTGCGCGGCAGATTGCGCAGCCGCCGCGTACCAGCGTCATCCACACCCACGGCTACGCGATGATCGGTACCGTGATCGTTCTGGGGAGCCTGTGACATGCAAGACCTCGCGCAACAACCCAGCGTCATCCGCGACTACTACGACGGCCTCGCCGCCGGCCGTTTCGTCGCCAGCGCCTGCCGCAGCTGCGGCAAGCTGACCTTTCCGCCGACCGGCTGCTGCGAGCATTGCGGCAGCTGGGACGTCGAGCCGCGTGCGCTCAGCGGCCGCGCCACGCTGCTTTACGCCTCGCACAACATCACGCCGGCGTGCCATCCGCGCTTCGTCGCGATCGCGCCTTATGTCTACGGCCACCTGCGCGTCGACGAAGGCCCGATCGTGCAGGCCATCGTGCTCGGCGTGCAGCCGACGCCGCAGGACTTGCAGCGGCTGTTCGAGCGCGGTCCGGTTGCGGCCCACGCCGAAGTGCTGCAGATGGACGATCTGCCGGTGCTGGCCTACCGCATCGCCGGCTGACGCCCGGCGCACGACACCGCCAACGCGGCCGGCGCAACGCCGGCCGCGAGGCCAGCGCTGCGCCGGCGTTGCGCCGGTGTCGTGTCGAGCGCGGCGTCAGTGCAGCGCGTTCAGGAACGCCTGGTCGAATCCGAGCGTTCCCGCACCGGCGCCGCCGGGCTGCACATAGGTGTTGCAGGTCGGCGACGCGGGCCCCGCGGCACAGTCGGTGTCGCGGTCGAAGGACCAGAAGTGCACGCCGGCCAGGCCGTTCGCGGTGGCCCAGGCCGACACCGTGGCGACGTCGGCCACGCTGAAGGCCTCGTCGACGACGTCGTTGCCGCCGATCATCGGCGTCAATTCGATCTTCGCATACGGCACGCCCCAGTGGTCGTGCAAGTTCATCGCCGCCTGGATCGCCGACTGCCCCATCTGGCAGCTGCTGCCGCTGACCACGCAGTTTGCGGCCTGCGCGGCGCCGTAGTCCATCGCCATCAGATTGATCGTGTAGTGGTTCAGACCGACGTCGCGGATCGCCTGCATGACCGCATCGCCGTAGACGTTGAGGCCGTCCGGCGCAGCGCTGCCCCAACTCGCCGCCTGCGGACCGCCCGGCGACGCGGCCTGCGTGGCCAGCGTGAAGCTCCAGCGCAGGCCCGGATAGAGCGTCTGCATGTTCTTGGCGCGCTGCACGAGGTTCTGGATCGTAGCGGCGGATTGCCCGGCCTCGATGTCGAAGTCGATCCCCACCAGGTTCTTCGACGCGTAGCGGTTGATGAACGCGATCATGCCGTCGTCGCTGCCACAGGTGAACGCCCCGGCAGCCCCGCCGGTGGACACGATGTAGTTGACGTTGGCCGCCGCCAGATCGCCCACATTGGCCCGCGCCAGAGCGTCGGCCCCGATCCCGCCCCAGTTCTCGCTGCCGCATTCGCCGCTGGCAAATCCCAGCGTCAGCGCATTCTGGCCGGCAGGCAGCACGCTCAGCAGCGGCCGCAGCGATCCGGTCACGTTGGTCGACAGCACGAGGTTGTTCCAGTTCATCGAGATCAGCGCGTCCTTGTAGGGACTGAAGACGAACCGCGGCGCCGTTCCGGTCCTGTGCGCACCGCCCCCGCATGCGGCCAGCGCGGCGCAGGTCAGCAGCGCGCAGCCGGCCATGCGTGCGCCGGCACACTTGCGCCGCGGCACGGCACCGGCGCGGTTTGATTCGGCGGCGAGCTGGTCGCCACGGCGAAGATGAATGCACTCCATGATCAAAGACTCCTTGCGCTCGATCGGCGCCGCGGGCAGTCTTCGTCAACGACGCGAACAGGCGCGCGTCGACGCGTCGCTGCCCGTCATCCGATCACGCGAGGCTCGCAGCGCTACAGGTCCCACTGCGAAACGGGTGCGGCGCGTTCAGCGAACGCCGCCCACGTCGGCAGCACTGGGGGTCGACGTTACAGCCGCCGGCGCTCGAGCACCACGACTCCCACACGCCGCATGCGACTTCGCCGGGAATACCGCCCGCTGACGGCCATCACCCGCTACGCTGGCTGAGCGATCGGCATCAGCCGCGCCGCCTCGTCCGGGCGGCCGAAGCAATAGCCCTGGAAGCGCACGCAGCCGAGCTTGCGGATCGCTTCGTAGTGGGCCATCGTTTCGACGCCCTCGGCGACGACGGTGAGGCCCAGACTTTCGCCCAGCGTCAGCACCGCGCGAACGATCGCCGCATCGTTCGAGTCCTCGAGCAAGTCGCGGACGAAGGATTGATCGATCTTGAGCTGGTGCAGCGGCAGTCGCTTCAAGTACGCCAGCGATGAATAGCCGGTACCGAAATCATCCAGCGAGAACTGCACGCCGAGGCGTTGCAGGCTGTGCATCTTCTCGGCCACGCCTTCGAGGTCGTGGGCGAGCACGGATTCGGTCAACTCGAGCTGCAGCCGGTGCGGATCGGCGCCGGCCTGTTCGAGCGCCCGCACCACCTGGGCGACGAACTCCGGGTGGTGCACCTGGCGCGCGCTGACGTTGACCGAAAGCACCAGACCGCTGTGCTCGGCGGAGCTGCCCCAGGCCGCCAGTTGGGCACATGCCGCGCGCAGGATCCAGTCGCCGAGCGCCATGATCTGCCCGCTGGACTCGGCGGCCGCGATGAACACGCTGGGCGCGATGGCGCCCTTGTCCGGATGGTCCCAGCGCGCCAGCGCCTCGGCGCCGACCACGCGCCCGGCTTCGCTGACGATGGGCTGGTAGACCAGACGGAACTGCCCGAAGCGAAGCCCGTCCTTCAGCAGCGACTCCAGTTCGGCGCGCTGTCTGAGCGCGACCTGCATGCTGGGGTCGAAGCATTTGATCTGATTGCGTCCGGCGGACTTGGCCTCGTACATCGCCAGGTCGGCGCGCTTGAGCAGGTCGTCACCCGGCGCTTGCGCGTCGCCACGCTGCGCCAGCGACAGCAACGCGACCCCGATGCTGGCGCTGATCGTGTAGGTCATGTCGTCGAGCACGATCGGTTCATCGACCAGTTCACGGCGCAGCTTTTCAGCCAGGTCCTTCACGCTGGCCGTCACCGCGGTCAAATCCCGGCCCAGATCTTCCGCGAGCACGACGAACTCGTCGCCGCCCAGTCGCGCCAGGGTGTCGCTTTGCCGCAGCGTGCCGCGCAGGCGCTCGGCGACGCGCTGCAACAACTGATCGCCTTTCGCGTGACCCAGCGTATCGTTGAGCAGCTTGAAGTTGTCGAGGTCGATGAACAGCAAGGCGCCATCGGAGCCCGTCCGGGCCTGGCGATCGAAGGCGTGGCGGATCCGATCCTGCAGCAGCGTCCGGTTCGGCAGCTTGGTCAACGCATCGTAGAACGCGAGATGGCGGATTTTCTGTTCGCTGCGCTTGATGTCCGTGATGTCGGTCGAAATGCCGCACAGCGCGTAGATGCTGCCGTGCTCGTCGCGCAGGGGCTGTCTGATCGACAGAAAGGTTCGTGGCTCCTGGCCCCCGGGTTCCAGGTGGTCTTCCTCGCGGGTGACGCGCTCGCCGCCGCGCAGCACGGCGTCGTCGGTGGCGCGGATATGCCCGGCGGTCGCGGCATCGAACAGATCGTCGTCGCGCAAACCGATGATGGCTGCGGCCGGGCGGCCGAACCGTTCGGCGACTTTCCGGTTCACGTACTGGTAGCGCAGTTCCCTGTCCTTGATGTAGATGGACGCACCGACATTGTCGAGAATCACCGACAGCTTGCCCTCGCTGATCTGCAACTCGCGCGTGCGCTCGCGCACCCGGCGTCGCAGCCAGATCGACGACGCGACGGCCGCCAGCAACAGCAGCGCGAGTACGCCCAGCCCCCACCAGACGGCGGCCGGGATCGTGTTGCGCTGATCATCGACCCGCCATCGGGTCAGGATCGCGTAGTAGGTCGAATCGGGATCGGCCTGCCACCTCGACAGCACGGCGTCCAGACTGCGCAGCAGCGCGCCATCGCCGGTCTTCGGCGTGACGAAATACAGCCGCGCCGGGTCGAAGATCACCGGCGTGCCGCGCAAGCCGTAACGCAAGGCCGCGGCATCGCCGAAGAAATTGTTGGCCGCGACCACATCGCTGCCGCCGGCAGCCGTCAACTCGAACGCACGCCGCATCGAATCGACCGCGATGAGATGGACGTCGCGGATGCCGAAGTTCTGCAGCATGCGCCTGAGGTAGGACTCCTGGACCGATCCGGCGAGGACCGCCAGTCGCTTGCCGGCCAGGTCCTGCACGGTCGAGATGCGCACTTTCGGGCTGCGGTAGAGCTCGGACCAACTGAACAGCGCCGGCACGTTGCCGAAGCGCATGTCACGCGCACGGTCGTCGGTGTAGGCCACGTCGGGCATCAGGTCGATGCTGCCGTCGCGAACGTCGGCCAGACACCGATCCCAGATGCAAGGCACCGCCTGCACGCGCCAGCCTTCGCGCTGCGCGACGCTCAGCAAGAGGTCGCCGAAGATCCCCGAGATGCGACCGTCCTTCAGGAAGATCTTCGGCGGGTTGTCGTAAACCCCGACCCGAACCACGCGCACGCCAGCCGCGTCGACCACGCTGCAGCCAGCGCCCAGGCCGATCGCCAGCAGCCCGAGCAGCGCACGCGTCCGGATCCTCCAAGCCCATGCAAAGCTTCGTCGCCTCATCGCCAGCTTGCGCGTCGTGGTGTTGTGCGCCGAACGTTGCCGCGATCGAACCGCTGTCCCCGTGCCAGCCGCGGCGCCCCTGCACCAGCCTAAACGCGCCGAACCGCTGCCGCAAGTGAGGATTGTTCGCCGGCCAGCCCGCCATACACAACTTGCGAAGGCGTCTAAATTCTCCGCTGCCTGCCTCGTATGACCAACAATGCGCCCGCAGCCATCATGGCCGCAAGGAGAATCGCCTCCCAGTGAGAGAGCATCGGGATGCTGGCGCGCACCGCCGGGCTGGACTGGCGGGCCGCGCAAGCCATGGGCGACGCCGAGCTCGACGCCCTGCTGTTTCGCCCGCCGGTGCCGCGCAGCAGCCACCAGCAGGTGCCCGAGTTTGCCGCCATTCACCAGGAGCTCAAGCGCCCGGCGTGACGCTGATGCTGCTGTGGGAGGAGTATGCCCGCGGCAACCCGGCCGCCTACAAGTACACCAGCTTCTGCGTCAAGTACCGGGACTGGGCCCAGACCCTCAAGCGCTCGATGCGCCAGGTCCACGTCGCCGGCGAGAAGCTGTTCGTCGATTACGCCGGGCAGACGGTGCCGATCACGGACGCGGCCAGCGGCGAGTCAGCCAGGCGCAGATCTTCGTGGCCACCCTGGGGGCGTCGAACCACACCTTCTCCTGCGCCACCGCGCGCCAGACGACCGCCGACTGGATCGGCGCGCAGGTGCGCGCCCTGGAGTTCTTCGGCGGCGTGCCGCGCCTGATTGCATTTTCAGCGGTGCATGCACCCGTCCCATGCTCCGCGCTGGAGCGGCCTGGTCACAGCTTGAACACCCGCAGCCCCTCGGCCGATCGTGACACCGAGGGCGGGCCGTTGCTGGAAAGGCCCTGCAAGCCGGCAATGCCGCCCGACCTCATTCACGCTTGACCCAGGCCCGCATCAAGCGAGACAGCCTGGGCGATGAAATCATCGGGCCGCCGCCGGCGGAACGCCTCCAGGTTGGCGAGCTTCCAGCGCAATGCGGGCAGTTCGGCTGCGTGCTGGCAGGTCACCAGCGACCAGTCCGGCTCGCCACGCACCAAGCCGCTCAGAAAACGCTTGTGTCCAGTGCTCAGCCGCGCAGGCAGTTCCTGGCGCATCCGGGCACGCGCGGCAAGCAGCGTGTCCAGCCCGCACTCCACTTCGGTCATGCCCACGAAGGCTCGCCTGTACTCCGCGGCGATGTCCTTGTCCGGGCCGAACAGCACTTCGTGGGGTGGGCGGTTGTGCCCGGCCAGGTAGATCACGAAACACTCGACCATGCCCTCGCTCAGGCCACCTGATTCGTAGAGCCGCCAGACGTCGAACAGATCGCGCGGATGCTGGCGGTCCAGGGCCGCGACCAGCTTGCCAGCGTACAGATCATCGCGCGCCAGGATGGGGGCATCGAACTCGACGCCGAACACGTCGCTTGCCCTGGTGCTCAACGGCTTGCGCTCGACCGGCAGCACGGTGCCGCGGAAGACGACGTTCACCTCGATCTTGACCTGACTGGTGTCGGTCTCGACGATCATCTTGGTGTCGCCGAGATCCTTGCTGCGCAGCAGCCGGGTTCGCAGACCCAAGGGCTCGACGCTTGTGCGATGGCGGCGAGTTCACCGTTGATCGCGCTCAGAGCTTCCTCGCGCTGGACCTGCCACGGTCGATAGACCACGTCGATGTCCACGGACAGGCGCGGCATGTCCTGCACGAACAGGTTGATCGCAGTGCCGCCCTTCATCGCGAAGATCTCGTTGGCGAAGACCTCGGGGGTGACGTCCAGCAGCAAGCGGACGGTATCGGCGTAGCTCTTATCCATATGGGTTCAAGCTCAGCAAGGTGCCGTCGGCCAAGCGGCTCATCCAG
>JAJZHH010000034.1 GCA_021804595.1 Pseudomonadota bacterium | reverse complement strand
GGCCAGCGGCTGGCGCAGCTGGTGCCGCGCATCTCGCGCACCTCGGAGCTGATGCGCGAGATCAACGCCGCGGCCAGCGAACAGTCCAGCGGCATGCGCCACATCAATGGCCTGATCGATCAGCTCAACGGCCTGACCCAGCACAACGCGGCGGCGTCCGAGCAGCTCGCCGCCACCGCCGATGCGATGCGCGGCGAGGCTGCGCAACTGCAGCAACTGGTGGCGCAGTTCAAACTCGACGCCGGCGCCGCTTGAGGCGCCGGCCTCGCCCTCACTGCGGGTTCAGTGGCTGCACCGGGGCGCGCGCCAGAATCCACTCGACCATCGCCTGCGCCTGTGCGTCGCTGAGCTTCGGGTACGGCGGCATCGGCGTCGAATAGGTCCAGGCGTCCCAGTCGCCGTCGCCGCCGCGGTCGACCCGGGGGCACCGGTTGCGTCTGGATGTCGCGCAGCGGCGCGTTGCGCAGCGCGCCTTGCGGCCAGACCTCGCGCCAGACGTTGCCGATCGGGTGGAAGCTGCTGCCCAGGTTCGGGCTGCCGCAGACGAAGAACACGCGCGCGGTTTCGCCGGTCCTGACCTTCATCGGGCCGTAGGCCTTCGCGGTCAGCGCGTCCCTGGCGCCGTCGATCAGCACGTAGCTCGGCTGCTCGTTGAACGCGCCGGGATAGGTGACCTTGAAGCGCACTTGCGCTTCCTCGCCGGGTTGCGCCCTCGTCGCCAGCGCGCTGCCGCCGGGGCCCATCACGGCGTGCAGGTCGACGTTGTGCGCCTGCGAGCTGTCGGCCGGGTTGCGCAGCGTGAGGTTGACGGTGTCGCCCTGGCGCACGCGGATCATCGGCCCGGGGACCTGGCCGCTGTAGGTCATGAAGCGGTAGGTCACGCCGGGTTCGATTTCGGCGACGACCTCGCGGGCTTCCAGCACGACGTCGACGACGGCCGGCTTGCGGCGCTCAGTGCGCCGCGCTCGGCGCCGGATCGGGCGTGGTCCGCAACGGCTCGACGACGACGTCGCCGAGCGCGCAATCGCGCGCGACGCGCTGCAGCCGGCGCACGTCGCCGTTGCTCCAGCAGCGCAGCGCCGGGCCTGGCGCCGGCGTTGCCAGCGCGGCGGTCACGCGCGCGGTCTGCGCGGCGACCGCGTCGGCCGGGTCGAGCAGTTCGACCTCGCCGAGGGTGGCGCGGATCGCGTCGGCGACCAGCGGGTAATGCGTGCAGCCGAGCACGATGCGCGTGCAGCCGCGCAGCGGCGCGCACAGCTCGGCGACCAGCTCGCGCGTGCGCGGCGCGTTCGCGCCGGCGGTCTCGATGGCGTCGGCCAGCCCGGGGCAGGGTTGCAGCCGCGGCGCCCGCGCGCCGCCGTGCGCCGCGAGCAGCGCGCGAAAGCGCGCACTGGCCAGCGTCGCTGGAGTGGCCATCACCGCGACCGACGCGGTGTCGACCAACGCCGGTTTCAGCGCCGGCTCGATGCCGACGAAGGGCACCGCGGGCCACTCGCGGCGCAGCGCGTCGATGGCCAGCGCGGTTGCGGTGTTGCAGGCGACGACGACAGCCTGCGCGCCTTGCTCGAGCAGGAAGCGGGTCAGTGCGCGGCTGCGCGCCAGCACGTAGTCGGCGCTGCGCTCGCCGTAGGGCGCGTGCGCCGAGTCGGCCGCGTACAGCAGTTGCGCGGCGGGCAGCCGTCGGCGCAGCGCGGCGAGCACGGTGAGCCCGCCGACGCCGGAATCGAACACGCCGATGCGCGACCCGTCCACGCCGGCGCCGTGCCTCAGGCGACCGTCACCGGGATCTTGCCGATGCGCGCGCGCCATTCGGCCGGTCCGGTCTTGTGCACCGATTCACCGGCGGAGTCGACCGCCACCGTCACCGGCATGTCCTTGACGTCGAACTCGTAGATCGCTTCCATGCCGAGGTCCTCGAACGCCAGCAGCCGCGCCGACTTGATCGCCTTCGACACCAGGTAGGCGGCGCCGCCGACGGCCATCAGGTAGGCGCTCCTGTGCTTGCGGATGGCGTCGATCGCCGCCGGGCCGCGCTCGGCCTTGCCGACCATGGCCAGCAGTCCGGTCTGCGCCAGCATGGTCTCGGTGAACTTGTCCATGCGCGTCGCGGTGGTCGGGCCGGCGGGTCCGACGACTTCGTCACGCACCGGGTCGACCGGGCCGACGTAGTAGATCACGCGGTGGGTGAAATCGACCGGCAGCCGTTCGCCGCGCGCGAGCATGTCGACGATGCGCTTATGCGCGGCGTCGCGCCCGGTCAGCAGCTTGCCCGACAGCAGCAGCGTTTCGCCCGGCTTGAAGCCGGCGACTTGCTCGGGCGTCAGGGTGTCGAGGTCGACGCGGCGGCTGCGCCCGGTGTCGGCGGTCCACTGCACCTTGGGCCACAGGTCGAGGCTGGGCGGCTCCAGGTAGACCGGGCCCGAGCCGTCGAGCTCGAAGTGGGCGTGGCGCGTCGCCGCGCAGTTCGGGATCATCGCCACCGGCAGGTTGGCCGCATGGCAGGGGAAGTGCCTGATCTTGACGTCGAGCACCGTGGTCAGGCCGCCCAGGCCCTGCGCGCCGATGCCCAGCGCGTTGACCTTCTCGTACAGCTCGATGCGCAGTTCCTCGTACTTGTCGCGCGGGCCGCGAGACAGCAGCTCGCTCATGTCGATGTCGTCCATCAGCGCCTGCTTGGCCAGCAGCACGGCGCGCTCGGCGGTGCCGCCGATGCCGATGCCGAGCATGCCCGGCGGGCACCAGCCGGCGCCCATCGTCGGCACCGTGTTGAGCACCCAGTCGACCAGGCTGTCCGACGGGTTGAGCATCGCGAACTTGGACTTGGCCTCGGAGCCGCCGCCCTTGGCCGCCAGCGAGACCTCGACGCGGTTGCCCGGCACCAGCTCGACGTGCAGCACCGCCGGCGTGTTGTCGCGCGTGTTCTTGCGCGCGAACAGCGGATCGTCGAGCACCGACGCGCGCAGCTTGTTGTCGGCGTTCAGGTAGCCGCGGCGCACGCCTTCGTCGACCGCTTCCTCGAGCGTCTCGTGCAGGCCCTCGAAGCGCACGTCGTAGCCGATGCGCATGAACACGTTGACGATGCCGGTGTCCTGGCAGATCGGGCGGTGGCCTTCGGCGCACATGCGGCTGTTGGTCAGGATCTGCGCGATCGCGTCTTTGGCCGCGGCGCTTTGCTCGCGCTCGTAGGCCTGCGCCAGGTGCGCGATGAAATCGGCCGGGTGGTAGTAGCTGATGTACTGCAGGCCGGCGGCGATGCTCTCGACGAGGTCGTCGCGGCGGATCACGGTGGTGTGCATGGCGGTCTCCGGTACCGGTTCGTGTTGTCAGGGTAGACCCGGATGTTAAGACCGCGCCGCGACGACCGCCTCATTCCGCTTCGATCGGCTGCGGATGTTCGTGGATGGTGCGCGACATCACGCGGTCGGTGTAGGCGATGGCGAGCGCCGAGAGCAGGAAGATGACGTGGATGCCGCTTTGCGCGATCAAGGTCTTGACGTCGTAAGCGTCGGCGTTGATGAAGGTGCGCAGCAGATGGATCGACGAGATGCCGACGATCGCCATCGCCAGCTTGATCTTCAGCACCGACGCGTTGACGTGCGACAGCCATTCGGGGTGGTCCGGATGGTGTTCGAGGTACATGCGCGAGACGAAGGTCTCGTAGCCGCCGACGATGACCATGATCAGCAGGTTGGCGATCATGACGACGTCGACCAGGCTCAGCGCGACCAGCATGATCGTGGTCTCGGTCAAGCGCGGCGCGGCGCTTTGTACCGTCTCGCCGTGCACGCTGATCGCCTCGAGCAGGTGCTGCAGCGCGGTGGCGCTGCCCAGCGCGGCGCCGATCAGGTTGATCAGCTCGCTCCAGAAATGCACGACGTAGACGCCGAGCGCGAGGATCAGCCCGACGTACAGCGGCAATTGCAGCCAGCGGCTGAGGAACAGCAGGCGGGGAACGAGCGGGGGCTGACGAGTGGGCATGGCGGTCATCGCAACGACATGTATCAAGCTGTCATTTTGCCCGATGTCGCGCAACTTTTCCGCGTCAGGGCGTTGTAAGAGCCCACAATACACAATGAACAGCAGCCCAGTCCGGCGCTACGGCCTTTTTTTTGCCTTTCTCTCGCGTCGTATCCGCCGGCTGCAGCGTTTCGCCCACACAAAACCGGAGACAACCATGAGCGATCAGCAAGCTCCCGAACACCACGTCCTGAAGACCTACTACCCGTCCAGCGACGCGGTGGCCAAGGCCCGCATCTCGGGCATGGATGCCTACCGCGCGATGTGCGACGAGGCCGAGCGCGATTTCGAGGGCTTCTGGGCCAGGTTGGCGCGCGAGAACCTGAGCTGGCACAAGCCGTTCACGCAGACGCTCGACGCCGGCGGCGCGCCGTTCTACAAGTGGTTCGTCGACGGCCAGATCAACGTCTCCTACAACTGCCTGGACCGCCACGTCGAAGCCGGCAACGGCGCGAAGACCGCGCTGGTGTTCGAGGCCGACGACGGCAGCGTGACCCGCGTCAGCTACGCCGAACTGCTCGAGCGCACCGCGAAGTTTGCCAATGGATTGAAGAGCCTGGGCGTGAAGAAGGGCGACCGCGTCGTCGTCTACATGCCGATGTCGGTCGAGGGCATCGTCGCGATGCAGGCCTGCGCGCGCATCGGCGCGACGCACTCGGTGGTGTTCGGCGGTTTCTCGGCGCAGTCGCTGCGCGACCGCATCGAGGACGCCGGCGCGGTGCTGGTGATCACTGCCGACGAGCAGCGCCGCGGCGGCAAGTCGCTGCCGCTGAAGGCCATCGTCGACGAGGCGCTGGCGCTGGGCGGCTGCGACACCGTGCGCAACGTCGTCGTCTACCGCCGCACCGGTGGCAACGTCGCCTTCAACGCCAAGGGCGACATCTGGCTGCACGATCTGGTCGCCGCGCAAAGCGTCGACTGCCCGCCCGAGTGGGTCGAGGCCGAGCACCCGCTGTTCCTGCTCTACACGTCGGGTTCGACCGGCAAGCCCAAGGGCGTGCAGCACTCGACCGCCGGTTACCTGCTGTGGTCGGTGCTGACGATGCGCTGGACCTTCGACATCCGTCCCGACGACCTGTTCTGGTGCACGGCCGACATCGGCTGGGTCACCGGCCACACCTACATCACCTACGGCCCGCTGGCGTGCGGCGCCACCGAAGTCGTGTTCGAAGGCGTGCCGACCTTCCCCGACGCCGGTCGTTTCTGGAAAATGATCCAGGACCACAAGGTGTCGATCTTCTACACCGCGCCGACCGCGATCCGCTCGCTGATCAAGGCCGCCGAGAGCAACGCCGCGGTGCACCCGCGCAACTACAAGCTCGATTCGCTGCGCATCCTCGGCACCGTCGGCGAGCCGATCAACCCGGTGGCGTGGGAGTGGTATTACGAGAACGTCGGCGGCAGCCGCTGCCCGGTGGTCGACACCTGGTGGCAGACCGAGACCGGCGGCCACATGATGACCCCGCTGCCCGGCGCCACGCCGATGGTGCCGGGTTCGTGCACGCTGCCGCTGCCGGGCATCTTCGCCGAAGTGGTCGACGAGACCGGGCACGACCTGCCGTGGGGCACCGGCGGCATCCTGGTCATCAAGAAGCCGTGGCCGGCGATGATCCGCACGATCTGGGGCGACGCCGAGCGCTTCAAGAAGAGCTACTACCCCGAGGAGCTCAAGGGCTACTACCTGGCCGGCGACGGCGCGATCCGCGACCCCAACACCGGCTACTTCACGATCACCGGGCGCATCGACGACGTGCTCAACGTCTCCGGCCACCGCATGGGCACGATGGAAATCGAGTCGGCGCTGGTCTCGCACCCGCTGGTGGCCGAGGCGGCTGTGGTCGGCCGCCCCGACGACCTGACCGGCGAGGCGATCTGCGCCTTCGTCGTGCTCAAGCGGCCGACGCCGCACGGCGAGGAGGCGCTGGCCATCGCCGCCGAGCTGCGCAACCACGTCGGTCGTGAAATCGGCCCGATCGCCAAGCCCAAGGACATCCGCTTCGGCGACAACCTGCCGAAGACGCGTTCGGGCAAGATCATGCGCCGTCTGCTGCGTACGCTGGCCAAGGGCGAGGAGATCACGCAGGATACGTCGACGCTGGAGAACCCGGCGATTCTCGACCAGCTCGCGCGCAACCACTGACGCAGCGCGCACCGGCCGCCAGGCCGGCGCCATGCGACCGGACCCGCAAGGGTCCGGTTTTTTTATGCGCCCATCAGGCCGCGTCGAGCGCGACCGCAAGCTGACCGCTGCGCCCGGGCACGCTGCCCATGCCGACGCGGCGCCGCGGCAGCGCGGCCAGGTCCAAGGTCGCCGCGTAGTCGGCCAGGCTGCCCAGGCGCACGCCGGCGGCGTCCCAGCCTTCGAGCAGCGCTGCGAACACCGGCGCGAGCTGGCCGCCTTCGAGTTCGGCGTGCAGCGTGAAGACGTGGTCGCGGCCGTCGAGCGAGCGCTGCAGCAGGTGCTCGGCGACGTTGTCGGGGCTGATGCCGTCGACGCCGATCAGCTCGTCGAGCGTCGGCAGCGTGGTCGGCAGCTGCGGCACGTTCAGCGCGCGATCGCCGACCAGCGGCATGAACGGTGCGTCGCCGCGTCCGTCGGACGCCAGCGCGAAGCCCAGTTCCTGCTCGATGCGGTAAGCGTCGTCGTTCATCTGCCAGCCGGCCGCGCCGTGCACGCGCGGCGCGCGCCCGAACACCTCGCCGTAGCGCTGCACCGCGCGCTCGAGCTGGCGTCGCGTCCACGCTTCGCCCTTGCGCGCGACCGCGTCCTGCCACAGCACGTGGTCCCAGCAGTGCACGCCGGTCTCGTGGCCGGCGCGGTACGCCGAACGCATCGGCTCGGCGGCACGCAGCCCGATGTCGGGGCCGGGCAGCAGCGTGCCGTACAGCAGCGTTTTCAGCCCATAGTGGCTGGTCACCGAAGTGCGCCGCACCTTGGCCAGGAAGCCCGGACGCAGCACGCGCTTGAGCGCGCGCCCGGTGTGGTCGGGGCCGAGGCTGAACAGGAAGGTCGCGCGCGTCTTGTGCCGCGCCAGCATGCGCAGCAGCGTCGGCACGCCCTCGAGCGTGCCGCGCAGCGTGTCGACGTCGACCTTCAGCGCGATGAAGGGCATGCGCGCCTCGGCTTCAGTTGCCGCTTTCGTCCATCAGCGCGCGCGCCGCGGCGATCTGGCCGCGGTAGGCCTCGAAGATCTTGCGCAACGCGGTGTCCATGTCGGTGCGCGGCGCCCAGTCGAGGTCGGCCATCGTGTTGGTGATTTTCGGCACGCGGTTGGGCACGTCCTGGTAGCCGGCGCCGTAATAGGCGCCCGAGCTGGTCTCGACCAGCTTGACCGCACGCGCCGACTCGGCGTACTCGGGGAATTCGGCGGCCAGCCGCAGCATGCGTTCGGCGAGGTCGCGCACCGAGTGGTTGTTGGCCGGGTTGCCGATGTTGTAGATGCGCCCCGACGCAATGCCTTGCGGATTCTCGATGATGCGCATCAGCGCGTCGATGCCGTCGTCGATGTCGGTGAACGCGCGCTTTTGCAGGCCGCCGTCGACCAGGCTGATCGGCTCGCCGCGCACGATGTGGCCGAGGAACTGGGTGACCACGCGCGAGCTGCCTTCCTTGGCCGAGAAGATCGTGTCGAGACCGGCGCCGATCCAGTTGAACGGTCGGAACAGCGTGTAGTCCAGCCCCTCCTGTTGGCCGTAGCCGGCGATCACGCGGTCCATCAACTGCTTCGAGCAGGCGTAGATCCAGCGCGGCTTGTTGATCGGGCCGTACACCAGCGGCGAGTTCTCGGGGTCGAACTCGGCGTCGCCGCACATGCCGTAGACCTCGGAAGTCGACGGGAACACCAGGCGCTTGCCGTGCTTGACCGCGGCGCGGACGATCGGCAGGTTGGCTTCGAAGTCGAGCTCGAACACGCGCAGCGGCGCCTTGACGTAGGTTGCCGGCGTCGCGATCGCCACCAGCGGCAGGATCACGTCGCACTTGCGTACGTGGTATTCGATCCACTCGCGGTTGATCGTGATGTCGCCTTCGAAGAACTTGAAACGCGGGTTGCCGAGCAGGTCGTCGATGCGGTCGGTGTTCATGTCCATGCCGTAGACCTGCCAGTCGGTGGTCGACAGGATGCGCTTGGACAGGTGATGGCCGATGAAGCCGTTGACTCCGAGAATCAGGATTTTTTTCATGGTTGCGTACGCGCGAGTTCGGAAATTCGGTCCAGGTGCAGCGCCACGCCAGGCGCGGCGCTGTCCCACAGTTGCTGCAGATGGATGACGCCGCCGTCGCCGCAGCGCGCCAGCGCGGCGCCGGCGGCGACGTGCAGCCCCGGCGCGGCATCGGCAGGCAGCGCGGCGGCCAGTGCGGCGCGTGCGATGCGCGCGCGCGCGACGAGCAGGCGGCGCCCACCGCATTCGAAGAAGGCACCGGGGTAGGGCGGCGCCACCGCCCGCATCAGGTCGTAGACGCGGCGCGCCGGCTGTGTCCAGTCGATGCGGCCGTCGTCGGGGCGGCGGCCGCCGAAGTAGCTGCCGAGCTCGAGCGCGTTGCGCCGCCGCGGCACGACGCCGCGCAGCAGCTGCGGCAGCACGCCGGCCAGCGCGATCTCGGCGGCCACGGTGACCTTGTCGAACACGTCGCGCGCGGTGTCGTCGGGCAGGATAGGCACCGCCTGCTGAGCGACGATGTCGCCGGCGTCGGGCTTGGCCTCCATCAGGTGCAGCGTCGCGCCGGTTTCGCGCTCGCCGTGCAGTACGGCCCAGTTCACCGGCACGCGACCGCGGTACTTGGGCAGCAGCGAGCCGTGCAGGTTCAGCGCGGCCAGGCGCGCGCAGCCCAGCACGGCGGCCGGCAACATGCGGCGGAAGTAGAACGAGAAAATGTAGTCGGGCGCGATCTCGGCCACGCGGCGCTGCTGCGCCGGGCTCAAGCCCTGGTCGACCAGCTCGACCGCGATGTCGTGCTCGGCGGCGACTTCGGCGACGCTGTCGAACCAGATGGTCTCGTGCGCATCGTCGGCGTGGGTGACGACCAGCGCGACCTCGACGCCGGCGGCCAGGAGCGTGCGCAGCGCGCGCGCGCCGACGTTGTGGTAGGCGAAGACGACGGCGCGCATCGCGTCAATCGGTCTCGGTGTCGTCGAGCACGGCCTGCACGACGTAGCGTGGGCGACCGCGCACCTGCTCGTAGATGCGGCCGATGTATTCGCCGAGCAGGCCGATGCTGAACAGCAGCACGCCGAGCAGGCAGAACGTGATCGCGAACAGCGTGAACACGCCCTGCACCTGCGAGCCGAACAGGATGCGGTCGAGCATCAGCCACGCGAACAGCGCGCCTGAGGCCAGCGCCAGCGCGATGCCGAGGAACGACATGAACTGCAGCGGCATCAGCGAGAAGCCGGTCATCAGGTCGAAGTTCAAGCGGATCAGCTTGAACAGCGAGTACTTCGACTCGCCGGCGGCGCGCTCCTCGTGCGCGACCTCGATTTCGGTCGGACGCAGCGAGAAGGTGTAGGCCAGCGCCGGCACGAAGGTGTTGACTTCGCTGCAGCGGTTGATGGTGTCGACGACGTCGCGGCCATAGGCGCGCAACATGCAGCCCTGGTCGGTCATGCGCACGTGGGTGATGCGCTCGCGCAAGGCGTTCATCCAGCGGCTGGCGTGGCGCCGGAACCAGCTGTCCTGGCGCTGGCGGCGGATCGTGCCGACGTAGTCGTAGCCTTCGCGCATCTTCGCCAGCAGCGCGCCGATCTCCTCGGGCGGGTTCTGCAGGTCGGCGTCGAGCGTGACGACGACTTCGCCGCGCGTGTGTTCGAACCCGGCCAGGATCGCCATGTGCTGGCCGTAGTTGCCGTTGAACAGGATCACGCGCGTGACGTCGGGGCGCGCCCGTTGTTGCTGTGCCAGGCGCGCGGCCGACGCGTCGCGGCTGCCGTCGTTGACGAAGATCACCTCGTAGCGCTCGCCCAGCGCGTCCAGCGCCGGGTACAGGCGCGCGAACAGCGCGGCCAGGCCGTCCGCTTCGTTGTAGACCGGAATGACGACCGACAGCGCCGGCCTGAAATCGGGATTCATAGTCCGCATTGTCGCAGCACCGCGTCGAGCGCCTCGGCCACGCGCGCGACGTCGCCGTCGTGCATCGCCGGAAACAGCGGCAATGTCAGCGTGCCGGCGCCGACGCGCTCGGCGTGCGGGAAGTCGCCGGCTTTCCAGCCCTGCGCGCGGTACAGCGAGAACAAGTGCATGGCCGGATAGTGCACGCCGCTGCCGATGCCGCGGTCCTTCAGGCCCTGCATCACCGCGGCGCGCTCGACGTGTTCGGGCAGCACGATCTGGAACATGTGCCAGTTGCTGCTTTCGAAATCGCGCACCGGCAGCTGCACGCCGCGCGCCGGCAGCGCCAGCGCGTCGAGCACGACGAAATAGGCGTGCGCCAGCGCGCGGCGGCGCGCGTTGAACGCGTCGACCTGCTGCAGCTGGCCCCAGCCGACGCGCGCGGCCACGTCGGTCAGGTTGGCCTTGGTGCCGAGCACGTCGACGTCCATGCCGTCGGCGCCGAAGCGGCGCACGCCCTGCAACCGCAGGCGCTCGGCCAGCGTCGGGTCGGCGTCGGCCGGCAGCACCAGGCAGCCGCCTTCGATGCTGGTGGCGTTCTTGTTCGGGTGGAAGCTGAACGAGGCGAAATCGCCGAAGCTGCCGACGCGCTGACCGCGCCAGCTGCTGCCGATGGCCTGCGCGGCGTCCTCGATCACGCGCAGTCCGTGGCGCTGCGCGATCGCGTACAGCGCGTCGAGGTCGCAGGGCAGGCCGGCCAGGTGCACCGGCAGCAGCGCGCGCGTGCGCGGCGTGATCGCGGCCTCGACGCAGCGCGTGTCGAGGTTGCGCGTGACCGGGTCGATGTCGACGAACACCGGGCGCGCGCCAACCGCGAGCACGACGTTGGCCGTGGCCACCCACGACATCGGCGACGTGATCACTTCGTCGCCGGGGCCGATGCCGAGCATGCGCAGCGCCACTTCCATCGTCACCGTGCCCGAGGCGAAGGTGCGCACCGTGCGCCCGCCGAAGTATTCGGACAGCGCGGCCTCGAAGCGCGCGTTCCACGGTCCGGTGGTGATCCAGCCCGAGCGCAGCACTTCGACGACGCCGGCGATGGTCTCCTCGTCGAGCGACGGCCGCGTGAACGGCAGGAATTCCTCAGTGGACATCGATGCCTCCCCTTCAGGAACGCGCCATGATCACGACACCGGCGATGATCACCGCGATGCCGAGCAGCTTCTGCGCAGTCAGCGCCTCGCCGAACAGCCACCACGCGGCCACCGCGGTGACGACGTAGCCCAGCGACAGCATCGGGTAGGCGACCGAGACCTGCACGCGCGTCAGCGCGAGGATCCAGACCACGACCGAGACCGCGTAGCACGCCAGGCCGAGCAGGATCTGCCACTGCAGCGCGAAATGCAGGCCGGCGCGCCACAGGTTGCCGGCGGTGAACGCGAACTGGCCGGCGGTTTCGGCGCCGGCCTTGATCAGCAGCTGCGCGGTGGCGTTGAGCATCACGCCGGTCAGCACGAGGGCGAGGGCGATCGCAGTCATGGTCTTGTTGTGGAGTCGATCGGTGCCGACGCGTTCCACGCCGGCGGCAATGCAGCCTGCGCGGCGCGCGCGGCGGCGCCGTAGTCCTGGTCGGGGCGTGCGATCACCAGGTAGCGCGGCGTGCGCTCGATCACGCGCAGCGGCAGCCGCATCGCACGCAGCGTGCGCAGCGCGTCGGAGTCGGCGGGCATGAACGCCAGCGGCAGGCGGTCGTGGGCCCAGCGCTGCGCGAAGTCCTGCAGCGTCGGCACCCAGCGCTGCGGCGCCTGCGCGATGCCGAAGGCGAGCTCGCCCTGGTACTCGACCACGGTGGCTTCGCGGCGCAGGTAGAACGGCAGCGTCTGGTCGTAGGTCTGCACCATGTAGAACGGCTGGCCGGGGTGCAGCCACGGGCGGATCGCGGCGACGACGTCGCGCGTCGACGCGGTGCGGCCGAGAATCTGGAAACTCTGCAGCGCGACCGTGAAGCCGGCGCCGAAGCCGATCGCCAGCGCGACGACGGCGGCCGTTCGCCGGGCGCGGTGTTCGAGGCGCAGCGCGGCGATGCTGCCGGCCAGCCCCAGCGCCGCGGCCAGCTCCAGCCAGTGGCTCCAGTCGCGGTACAGCGCGGCCGGCACCAGCGCATGGCCGAGGCGCCACAGCTGCGTCAGGCCGAGCGCGGCGAGCACGCAGCCGGCGGCCAGCAGCAGCAGCGGCCGGCGCAGCGCGCCGTGCGGCAGCTGCTGCAGATGACGCGCGATCAGCAGCGCCAGCGCCGGGAACATCGGCAGGATGTACGACGGCAGCTTCGAATGCGACGCGCTGAAGAACACGAAGATGAACACGCTCCAGATCAGCAGCACGCGGTCGGGCTGCAGCCGTCCGGGCGCGGCGCGGCGCGCGCGCCACAGCGCCGGCAGCAGCCAGCCGACCCAGGGCAGGCTGCCCAGCAGCAGCAGCGGGACGAAGTAGTACCACGGCCCGGGGCGCGACAGCGCCGGGGTCAGGAAGCGCGTGAACTGCTGGTAGACGAAGAAGAAATCGAAGAACTCGGGGTTGTGTCGCTGCACCAGCACGAACCACGGCAGCGCGACGATCGCGAACAGCACCAGGCCGCCGAGCAGGTGCACGCGGGTCCACAGCCGCGCGTCGCGCTGCAGCGCCGAATACAGCACCAGCGTCATGCCGGGGAAGGCCAGCCCGATCAGGCCCTTGGACAGCAGCGCCAGCGCCATCGAGATCCAGCACAGCGCCATCCAGCCGCGCCGCGCCGCGGCGCCGGCGTCGTCGCGCTGGGCGAGCAGGAAACTCAGCAGCGCCGCGCTCAGCGTCGCCGCCACGCCCATGTCGAGCGTATTGATGTGGCCCAGCCCGATCCAGTACAGGCTGCTGGCGAGCACCGCGGCGGCGGCCAGTCCGGTGCGCGCGCCGTACAGCACGCGACCGGCATACGCGGTCAGCACGATGGTCAGGAAGCCGGTCAGCGCGGTCCACAGCCGCGCCTGCCAGGCGCCGATGCCGAACGCTTCGTAGGTCGCCGCGGTGGCCCAGTACTGCAGCGGGGGCTTCTCGAAATACTTGAAGCCATCCAGGCGCGGCGTCACCCAGTCGCCGCTGACGACCATTTCGCGCGGAATTTCGGCGTAGCGGCCTTCGTCGGTCGGCACCAGGTCGCGCCAGCCCAGCAGCGCGAACCAGAGCACGGCGAGCAGCGCCAGCAAGGCGAACAGCACGCGGCGCGAAACAGGGGTATCGTCGGCGGGGGAGAGATTCACGCGGTGGCCGGGGCTGCAGCGCACGCCGCTGCGCACGCTTCGATCAGCCCGATGTCGATCAACCGGACATTCTAGGGCCTTTGCACGATTTGACGGCCGCGTGCCGGTCGCGTGCGGCATGGCATCAGGACATCGTGATTTTCATAGAAATGAAACAGAAATTCACAAGAATCCGTCGAGCGCTTCAGGTCGTCCGACGACCCGAAGCGCAGCGATCCATCCGAACCACGACAAGCTCTCAAGGAAACGCCGGGCCGCGCCCACGTTTCCTTGACCCCCGCCGGGGGCGGGCTGGGCACAGCCCGGCCCTGGGGCGCTCAACAGGAAACCATTCATGATCACCAAGACCCAAGCGCTGGCCCTGCTCGGCGCCAGCGCGACCCTCGCGCTGGCGGCGTGCGGCGGCAGCAGTGGCGCCTCGACCCTGATCCCAGGGACGCCCTACACGATGGCCAGCGCGCTGAGCACGGCGACGCCGATCAAGCATCTGGTCGTCATTTATGGCGAGAACGTTTCGTTCGACCACTACTTCGCGACCTATCCGACCGCGACCAACCCGGCCGGCGAGCCGGCGTTCTCCGCGCTGAGCGGAACGCCGGCGGTCGACGGTCTCAGCGGCGCGCTGCTGAGCAGCAATCCGAACTACACGAACACGAAGAACGGCAGCGACGCAGCCAACCCGTTCCGCCTCGACCGCACCCAGGCCTTCACCGCCGACCAGAACCACGCCTACACCGCCGAGCAGCAGGCCTACGACAACGGCGCCGCCGACCTGTTCCCGCTGTACACCGGCAAGGGTACGGCGAGCGGCAGCGGCGCGTTCGCGACCAAGGGCCAGGTGATGGGCTACTACGACGGCAACACGGTGACTGCGATGTGGAACTACGCGCAGCATTTCGCGATGAGCGACGATGCGTACACCGACACCTACGGCCCGTCGACGCCGGGCGCGCTGGAAGCGATTTCCGGGCAGACCAACGGCATGCAGATCGTCGCCACGTCGAAGAGCCCGTTCACCCTCGCCGCGTACTCGTACTACATCGCCGACGGCCAGGGCGGCTACACGATGATCAACGACGTCGACCCGGGCTACGACACGTGTTCGAGCGCGACCGACCAGGCGATGATGAGCGGCCAGAACATCGGCGACCTGCTCAACGCGAAGAGCATCTCCTGGGGCGGTTTCATGGGCGGCTTCAACCTCGGCGCGAGCAACGCCAACGGCAGCACCGGCTGCAAGCGCTCGACGTACTCGGCCACCGTTGCGCAGACCGTGACCGACTACATCCCGCACCACAACTGGTTCCAGTACTACAAGAGCACGTCGAACCCGACCCACGCGCGCCCCTCGTCGACCGCGGCGATCGGCCACAGCGTCCAGCTCGACGGCAAGACCGCCGATCCGGCCAACCACCAGTACGGCCTGAACGACTTCGTCGCCGCGGTCAAGGCGGGCAACTACCCGGCGGTCAGCTACATCAAGATGCCGGCGTTCCAGGACGGCCATGCCGGCTATTCGGATCCGCTCGACGAGCAGGCCGGGGTCGTGCAGCTGCTCAATTTCCTGCAGCAGCAGCCCGAGTGGAGCAGCACCGCGGTGCTGATCACCTGGGATGATTCCGACGGCTGGTACGACCACAAGTTCGTCAGCCCGAGCAACGCCTCGTTCGACGCCCAGGCCGACCAGCTTGGCGGTTCCGGCGTGTGCGGCAGCGGCACGCCGCTGGGCGGTCCGAACAGCGGCGGCAAGGCGGTCAACGGCCGTTGCGGCCCGGGAACGCGGATTCCGTTCATCGTGATCTCGCCGTGGGCCAAGGCCAACTACGTCAGCCACGTGCAAATCAGCCAGGCGTCGATCGTGCGCTTCATCGAAGACAACTGGCTCGGCGGCCAACGCCTGGGCGGCGGCTCGTTCGACGCCAGCGCGGGTTCGCTGACCGACCTGTTCGACTTCAGCGGCAAGGGCAACGCCACGCCGCTGTACCTCGACCCGACCCAGGGCACGGTGCTGACGCAGCCGCCGAGCGGCAGCGCCAGCCCGAGCTTCCTGTAACCCCCGGCCCGGCAACCCCGGGCGCCGGGACGGGCACGGCGGACTGCGGTCCGCCGTGCCCGCTGGCGCCGGAGCATGACGCGTATGTCGAACCCCCTTCGTTCCCGCTGGCGCCGCGGCCCGACGCTGCTCGCGCTGGTCATGCTGATCGCGCTCGGCGCCGCCGCGGCCTGGCTTGCGCTCACCGCGCGCGAGCTGGACCTGCCGTGGCGCGACGTCGCGCGCGCGCCGTGGCGCGCGGCGCTGCTGGCGCGCGGCGACAACCCGGCGCCGGTGGCGCTGCGGCTGCCGGCCGCGCAGCCACTGTCGGCGATGGCCGGGCTGGGCCGCGAGCTGTTCTACGATCGCGCGCTGTCGGCGTCGGGGCGCCTGTCGTGCGCGTCGTGCCACGACCCGGTCAACGGCTACAACCCGCCGCCGGGCAGCGCGGCGGTGATGTTCGGCGGTGCGCAGCTGCGCACGCCTGGGCTGCGGCCGCCGCCGTCGCTGGCCTATCTGTACCGGCAGCGGCCGTTCTCGATCGGTCCCGACAACGAGGAACTCGAAGCCACGCTGGCGGCGCAACTGCGCGGCGCGGTCGCGCCGAACGCGCGCGCGGCCAAGCTGGCGTCGAACCCGGCCGCGGCCGCGGCCAACCGGGTGCCGCAAGGCGGCCTGTTCTGGGACGGTCGCGCCGACAGCCTGCAGGCGCAGGCGTCCGGGCCGCTGTTCAACCCGGCCGAAATGGACGCCGGCTCGGCGCAGCGCGTCGCGCGCATCCTGCGCGACAGCAAGCTGGCGCCACAGTTCGTGCAGCTGTTCGGGCCGCGGATTTTCGCCGACGCCGACCTCGCCGTCGGTGAAGCCATGTTCGCGATCGCCCGCTACCAGTTCGAGGCCCCCAGCTTCCACGCCTTCGACAGCAAGTACGACGCGTGGCTGCAGGGCAAGGCGAAGCTGAGCCCGCAGGAAATGCGCGGCTATCTGGCGTTCACCGATCCACGCCGAGGCA
This sequence comes from Pseudomonadota bacterium, assembly GCA_021804595.1. GTDB lineage: Bacteria > Pseudomonadota > Gammaproteobacteria > Burkholderiales > Burkholderiaceae_C > Thiomonas_A. The sequence goes on along the minus strand of JAJZHH010000034.1, from coordinate 7,528 downwards.
ATTGCGCGGCCTGCCACATCGCCGCGCCGAGCGCCGACGGGCTGCCGCCGCTGTTCACCGATGGGCAGTACGAAGCGCTGGGCGTGCCGCGCAACGCAGCGATCGCGGCCAACCGCGACCCGGCATTCTTCGACCTCGGCCTGTGCGGCCCCTTGCGCCGTGACCTGCGCGCGCAGCGTCGCTACTGCGGCATGTTCCTGACGCCGACCCTGCGCAACGCGGCGCGGCGCCCGGTGTTCTTCCACAACGGCGCTTACCGCGATTTGCGCCAGGTGCTCGAGTTCTACGCCTGGCGCGACACCCGGCCGCAGCGCATCTATCCGCGCGACGCGCGCGGCCGCGTGCTGCGTTTCGACGACCTGCCGGCGGCCGACCGCGCCAACGTCGACCGCATCGACGCGCCGTTCGGTCGCGCCAGCGGCGCGGCGCCGGCGATCGACGCGCGTGCGCGGCGCGACATCGTCGCCTTCCTGCGCACGCTCGACGACGGCTGGCGCGCGCCGCCGCGCTGAGCGCCGCCCGGCCTGGGGGCGCTCGCCAGCCCGTCAGGCGGCCAGCGCCTGCTGCGCGTCGATGCCCGGCAGCTGCAGCGCCTGCGCCACTGCGGCGTAGGTGATGTGGCCGGCGTGCACGTTGAGGCCGGCGCGCAGGTGCGGGTCCTCGATGCAGGCGCGGCGCCAGCCCTTGTCGGCCAGCGCCAGCGTGAACGGCAACGTCGCGTTGTTCAGCGCGTAGGTCGACGTGCGAGCGACGGCGCCCGGCATATTGGCCACGCAGTAGTGCACGATGCCGTCGACGATGTAGGTCGGCGCGTCGTGGGTGGTCGCATGCGAGGTTTCGAAGCAGCCGCCCTGGTCGATCGCGACGTCGACGATGACCGCGCCGGGGCGCATCTGCCGCAGCTGCTCGCGGCGCACCAGCTTGGGCGCCGCGGCGCCCGGGATCAGCACCGCGCCGACGACCAGGTCGGCGGCGCGCACCGCGCGCTCCAGCGCGTGCATGGTCGCGTATTCGGTGACGACGCGGCCGTCGAACAACTCGTCGAGCTGGCGCAGCCGCGGCACCGACTTGTCGAGGATGGTCACGCGCGCGCCCAGCCCCACCGCCATGCGCGCGGCGTGGGTGCCGACGGTGCCGCCGCCGATCACGACGACGTCGCCCGGCGGCACGCCGGGAACGCCGCCGAGCAGCACGCCGCGGCCGCCCGAGGCCTTCTGCAGCGCCACCGCGCCGACCTGCGCCGCCATGCGCCCGGCCACTTCGCTCATCGGCGCCAGCAGCGGCAGGCCGCCGTGCGCGTCGGTGACGGTCTCGTAGGCGATCGCGGTGCAGCCGCTGGCCAGCAGCAGCCGCGCCTGCTCGGGGTCCGGCGCCAGGTGCAGGTAAGTGAACAGCAACTGGCCCGAACGCAGCATGCGGCATTCGTCGGGCTGCGGCTCCTTGACCTTGACGACCATTTCGGCTTGCGCGAACACCGCGGCCGCGTCGGGCGCGATGCGCGCGCCGGCGTCGGTGTAGGCGGCGTCGTCGGCGCCGATGCCGGCGCCGGCGCCGGTCTGCACCAGCACCTGGTGGCCGTGGTGGACGAGTTCGCGCACCGCGTCCGGCGTGAGGCCGACGCGGTATTCATGCACCTTGATTTCCTTCGGGACGCCGACGAGCATGGTGGTCTCCAGTTGTGTTGTGGATGGCGAAAATTGTGCGCCGGCGGCGACGAAATCGGCTTGCAATTGGACCCCGGGTCACCCCGTATTCACGCAATCCGTATGCGTGTAGACTGGATTACGCGCGGCAAAATTGCCCAAAAATTTCGCGGGAGCTCGAAATGCTCGAACTGGATGGCCACGACCGTTCGATCCTGACGCTGCTGCAGCGCGACGCGCGCATGCCCAACGTGCAACTGGCTGAAAGCGTCGGGCTGTCGGCCTCGGCGTGCCTGCGCCGGGTGCAGCGGCTCGAGCGCGAAGGCGTCATCGCGCACTACGTCGCGCTGCTCGAGCCGCGCCTGCTCGGGCGCGCCAGCACGGTGTTCATCGAAGTCACGCTCGACAGCCAGCGCGAGGAAGTGCTGGCCGCGTTCGAGAAGGCCGCGGCGGGCTGCCGGGACATTCTCGAATGCCATTTGATGGCCGGCGATTTCGACTACCTGCTGCGCGCCGCGGTCGACGGCCCGCACGACTACGAGCGACTGCACAAGCAGGAGCTGTCGCGGCTGCCTCACGTCGTGCGCATCAAGAGCGGCTTTGCGCTGCGCACCGTGGTCAAGCGCACCGATTACCCGCTGTAAGGCGCCAGCGCGTCGATCAGCTCGGCGCCGTCGCGGCGCGCGTTGCCGACCGCGCGGTCGACTTCCCACGCCTGCAGCGCGTCGTCGGGGGCGGCGCCGAGCAGCGCGTCCAGCGCGTCGGCCGCGCTGGACGCATCGAGCCAGGCGGCGCAGGCGGCGTCGTCGGCCAGCATCACCGGCATGCGCTCGTGCAGCGGCCGCATCCACGCATTGGCTTCGGTGGTCAGCACGGTGAACGACAGCAGCGGCGGCAGCGGCGGCCGGCTCCAGTGCTCCCACAGCCCGGCCAGCGCGAGCAGCCGGCCGTCGCGGCGGCTGATGTAGAACGGTTGCTTGACGTCGGCGCGCGGCTGCCACTCGTAGAAGCCGTCGGCCGGCACGATGCAGCGCCGCGCCCGGTAGGCGGCGCGGAACGACGGCTTGGTCGCCACCGTTTCGGCGCGGGCGTTGATCAGCCGCGCGGCGATCGCCGCGTCGCCGGCCCACGACGGCACCAGGCCCCAGCGCAGTGCCTCGATGCGACGGTGGCCATCGACCACGCGCAGCACCGGGACGAATTGCAGCGGCGCGACGTTGTAGCGCGGCACCCAGTGCGGGTCCGGCGCGTCGAACTCGGCGGCGAACTGCTCGCGCAGCCGAGCGGGCGGGCTGCGCAGGACGTAACGACCACACATGGCAGCGGATCGGCTCGATGCGATGGGCGCAGCATAAGCGCGAACGTGCTGGCGTGGCCTGACGGCATACTTTCCAGCTGCTCCTGGCGGCCTCAGATACTGTATATTTATACAGTCTTTATCCGCTCGCCCGAAGCCCATGTCCGCAGCTTTCTCCTCGCTTCATCTGCCCGCCGCGCTGGCCGGCGCGGTCTGGCGCGGTGCCGCGCCCGACGCGCTCGGTGCGCTGCGTCGGCGCGGCGTGTCCAGCGGCTGGCCCGAGCTCGACGGCGAACTGCCCGCCGGCGGCTGGCCGCGCGGCGAACTCAGCGAAATCCTCAGCCCGCGCCCGGCCACGCTCGAATGGCGGCTGCTCGGCCCGGCGCTGCGCGGTGTCGCCGCGGCCGGCGGCAGCGTGCTGCTGGTCGGGCCGCCGCAGCCGCCTTACCTGCCGGGGCTGCGCCAGGCCGGGGTCGAGCCGGCGCGCCTGGTCTGGGTGCAAGGCGACAGCGTGGCCGAACGGCTGTGGGCCGCCGAGCAGTTGCTCGACGCGGCCGGCGCGGTGCTGCTGTGGTTGCCGCAGGCGCAGCCGGCGCCATTGCGCCGGCTGCACGCGCGCGCCGCCGGCGGCGACGCGCTGCTGTTCGCGCTGCGGCCGTGGAGCGCGCGCGCCGAGAGTTCGCCGGCGCCGCTGCGCGTGCTCGCGCGTCCCGGCGACGGCTGGACGCTGCAACTGCAGTTGTTCAAGCGCCGCGGCGCGCCGCAGGAGCAGGCGCTGGCGCTGCACGCACCGCCGGCGGCGTTCGACGCGGTGCTGCCGCCGCGGCTGCGCGGCGCGCAGTCTGCCGAGACGCAGCTGGAGAGCGACGATGCTGTGGGCCGCGTTGCGTCTGCCGCAACCTGAGGTCGTCGCGGTGGTCGACGCGCTGGCCGCCTGGGCGCTGCGCTATACGCCGCGCGTGGCGCGGGTCGACGAGGCGCTGCTGCTCGAGCTCGGCGCCAGCCAGCGCCTGTTCGGCGGCGCCGCGACGCTGCGCGAGCGCCTGGCGCGCGAGGCCGCCGAGCACGGGCTGCAGGCGCCCGGTTGGGGGCGCAGCGCGCTGGCCGCGCTGGGGCGCGCGCGCGCCGGCCGCGCCTGTGCGCTCGACGCGCTGCCGCTGCACGCGCTGAGCGCGGCGCGCGTGCATCTGGACACCTTCGAGCAGCTCGGCTGCCGCAGCTGGGGCGATGTGCGCCGCTTGCCGCGCGACGCGCTGGCGCGGCGCTTCGGCCCCGATTTGCTCGACGCGCTGGCCGCGGCCTACGGCGAGCGCGCCGAGTGTTTCGACTGGTGGCGCCCGCCCGACGCGTTCGACGTCGAGCTCGAGCTGCCGGCGCGCGTGGCCGACGCCGCGATGCTGCTGCACGCCGCGCAGCGGCTGCTGCGCCAGCTCGGCGACTGGCTGCGCGCGCGCCAGTGCGCGGTCGACGGCGTGGCGCTGCACGGCGGCGACGACGTGCTCGAGCTGCGCTGCGCGCGGCCGACACGCGACGTCGACCACCTGCAGCGGCTGCTGGCCGAGCGGCTGGCGCGGTTTCGCCTGCGCGCACCGGTCGAACGTCTGCGGCTGTGCGCGCAGCCGGCGCTCGCGGCCGATGCGCCGGCGACGTCGTTGTGGCGTGACGCGGCGCAACAGCGCGCCGAGCTCGAACGCGCGCTCGAGCGCGTCGCCGCGCGACTGGGCGCGCAGCGCGTGGTGTGCGCGCAGTTGCGCGCCGACCACCGCCCCGAGGCCGTGCAGTGCTGGCTGCCGGCGCCGGCGCCGCCGGGCATGCAGCCCCCGCCGCCGCCGCCGCGGTTGCCGCAGCCCGCCTTCCTGCTCGACACGCCGTTGCGGCTGGCGCAGCGCGGCGAGGTGCCGCTGTACGAAGGCGAAGTCGAACTGCTGCTCGGCCCCCAGCGCGTCGAGGCCGGCTGGTGGGATCGCGACGGCGAGCACACGCGCCACGTCGCTCGCGACTACTGGATCGGACGCAGCGCGCGCGCCGGCCTGCTGTGGCTGTTCCAGACCCGCGGCGCCGACGCCGCGTGGTTCCTGCACGGCATCTTCGCCTGAACGGCAGGCCCGCGATGGACACGCTGCCGGCCTACGCCGAGCTGCACTGCCGCTCGAACTTCAGCTTCCTGCACGCGGCCAGCCATCCGGAGGAGCTGGTTGCGCGTGCCGCCGAGCTCGGCTACTCGGCGCTGGCGCTGAGCGACGACGCGTCGCTGGCCGGCATCGTGCGCGCGCACCAGGCGGCCAAGGCTGTCGGCTTGAAGCTGCTGGTCGGCGCGCGCTTCGCGCTCGACGACGGCCTGGTGCTGGTCGTGCTGGCCTGCGGCGTCGACGGCTACGGCCGGCTGGCGCAGCTGATCACGCGCGCGCGGCGCGCCGCGCCGAAAGGGCGCTGGCGGCTGACGCGCGCCGACCTCGACGGCGCCGCGCTGGCCGACTGCGTGGTGCTGGCCAGCCTGCCGCGCGCCGCCGACGACGCGCGGCTGCTCGAGCTGGCGCGCTGGCTGCTGCGCCACTTCAGCGGCCGCTGCTGGCTGGCGGTCGAGCTGCTGCGCCAGCTCGACGACGCGCAGTGGCTGGCGCGGCTGCGCGCGCTGCAGCGCGCCAGCGCCTTGCCGCTGGTGGCCGCCGGCGACGTGCGCATGCACCGGCGCGCGCGCCAGCCACTGCTCGATACGCTGTGCGCGATCCGTCTGGGGCGGCCGCTGGCCGACTGCGGCGTCGAGCTGGCCGGCAACGCCGAAGCGCATCTGCGCAGCCGCCTGCGGCTGGCGCTGCTGTACCCGCGCGACCTGCTCGACGCCACGCTCGACGTCGTCGCGCGCTGCAGCTTCTCGCTCGACGAGCTGCGCTACGCGTATCCGTCGGAAGTCGTCCCGGCCGGGCATACGCCCGACTCGTGGCTGCGCCGGCGCGTGCTCGACGGCGCCGCGCGGCGCTGGCCGCAAGGCGCCGACGCCGCGTTGCAGCGGCTCATCGAGCACGAACTGGCGCTGATCGCCGAGCTCGGCTACGCGCACTACTTCCTGACCGTCGACGACATCGTCGCGTTCGCACGCGGCCGCGGCATCCTGTGCCAGGGGCGCGGCTCGGCGGCCAACAGCGTGGTCTGTTTCTGCCTGGGCATCACCGAAGTCGACCCGGCGCGCATGCAGGTGCTGTTCGAGCGCTTCATCAGCCGCGAGCGCCGCGAGCCGCCTGACATCGACGTCGACTTCGAGCACGAGCGGCGCGAGGAAGTGATCCAGTACCTGTACGCGAAATACGGCCGCGAACGCGCCGCGCTGACCGCCGCGGTGATCAGCTACCGGCCGCGCAGCGCGATCCGCGACGTCGGCCGCGCGCTCGGCGTCGATGCCGACGCCGTCGAGCGGCTGGCGCGCAACGCACGCGGCTGGGACGGGCAGGGGCTGGAGCCGCAGCGGCTGCGCGAGGCCGGACTCGACCCCGACGCGCTGCAGGTGCGGCAGTGGATCGCGCTGGCGCGCCAGCTGCTCGGCTTTCCGCGCCACCTGTCGCAGCACAGCGGCGGCTTCGTGCTCAGCGACGGCGCGCTGTCGCGGCTGGTGCCGATCGAGAACGCGGCGATGCCGCAGCGCACCGTGATCCAGTGGGACAAGGACGATCTCGACGCGATGGGCATCCTCAAGGTCGACGTGCTCGCGCTGGGCATGCTCAGCGCGCTGCGCCGCTCGCTGGCGCTGATCGGCCCCGGCTTCACGCTGTCCGACGTGCCGGCCGAAGACGCGGCGACTTACGCGATGCTGTCCAGGGCCGATTCGGTCGGCGTGTTCCAGGTCGAAAGCCGCGCGCAGCAGAGCATGCTGCCGCGGCTGCGGCCGCGCTGCTTCTACGACCTGGTGATCGAAGTGGCGATCGTGCGCCCGGGGCCGATTCAGGGCGGCATGGTCCACCCCTACCTGCGCCGGCGCCAGGGGCTGGAGCCGGTCGAATACCCGAGCGAGGCCTTGCGCGGCGCGCTTCAGCGCACGCTCGGCGTTCCGGTGTTCCAGGAGCAGGTCATGCAGATCAGCATGCTGGCCGCCGGCTTCAGCGCCGGCGAGGCCGACGGGTTGCGCCGGGCGATGGCCGCGTGGCGTCGTCGCGGCGACCTCGAGGCGTGGCGCGAGCGCCTGGTCGGCGGCATGGTCGAGCGCGGCTACGCTGCCGAGTTCGCCTGCGGCATCTTCGAGCAGATCAAGGGCTTTTCCGAATACGGCTTCCCGGAGAGCCACGCGGCGTCGTTCGCGCTGCTGGTCTACGCCAGCGCGTGGATCAAGTGCCATCACCCGGCGGCCTTTCTCGTTGCGCTGCTCAACAGCCAGCCGCTGGGCTTCTACACGCCGTCGCAGCTGGTGCAGGACGCGCGCCGCCACGGCGTCGAGGTGCGCCCGGTCGACGTGCTGCGCAGCCGCTGGGACAGCGCGCTGGAGGACGGCGCGGTGCGCCTGGGGCTGCGCCTGGTGCGCGGCCTGGAGCGCGCCGCGGCGCGCCGCATCGAGGCCGCGCGCGATGCCGCAGCCACGCCGCCGGCCGACGTCGACGCGCTG
>JAJZHH010000128.1 GCA_021804595.1 Pseudomonadota bacterium | reverse complement strand
ACCGGGATCTGCGCAATGACGCCGGCAAGCACCTGCGGGTCCATCGCCTGCACCATGTCGGTGGCGATGTAGCCCGGCGCGATCGCGTTGACCGTGATGCCCTTGCGCGCCGACTCCAGCGCCAGCGACTTGCTGAAGCCGATCACGCCGGCCTTGGCCGCCGCGTAATTGGTCTGCCCCAGCTGGCCTTTCAGCGCATTGATCGAGCTGATGTTGACGATGCGCCCCCAGCCGCGCTCGCGCATGCCGTGGATCAGGTTGCGGCACATGTTGAAGCACGCGCCGAGATCGTCGTCGACGACTTCGCGCCACTGGTCGACGCTCATCTTGTGCAGCATCGCGTCGCGCGTGATGCCGGCGTTGTTGACCAGCACGTCGACGGCCTGGCCGAAGTCGGCCTCGACGCGCTCGATGCCGTTGCGGCAGGCGTCGAAGTCGGTCACGTCCCACTTGTACACCGGGATCGAGTGGTGCGCGGCGAACTCTTGCGCGGCGGCTTCGTTGCCGTGGTAGGTGACGGCGACGCGCAGCCCGTCGGCATCCAGACGCTGCGCGATCGCGGCACCGATGCCGCGGGTGCCGCCGGTGATGAGGGCGAGGCGGGCCATCGCGTCAACTCCGCGCCGCGCGGGCCGGCTTCGCCGCGCCATTGCCGGGGCCACGCGGGCGTGCCGCCGCGGCCAGTTGCGCCGCCTGCTGCTGGCTGCGGCTGAAGGCCTGCATGGCTTCGGCGCCGAACTGCATCGCGTGGTCGAACCAGGCCTGGGTGCCGCCGCCGCCGGCGCCGAACAACTCGGGCCTGGCCGTGGCGGCCTCGGCGCCGTCGTGCACCAGCTGCTGCATCAGCGCGAAGCCCTGGTTCATCGCCTCGACCATGCCGGCCTGCGCGCTGCCGGTGATCTCGCCCAGGCGCTGCGCGTAGTCGGCCGCGCGCTGGCCGCTGCGTTGCAGCGGCGGCGGTTCGGCGAACAGCTCCTGCGCGTCGCGCGCGCTCATCGCCCGGCGCAGTCCTGCGGTGGCTTCGTCGGCAGCGTCGCGCAGCGTGTGAAGGTTGAGCAGAGCGAGCTGCTCGAAACCTTCGATCGCCTTGTCGACGACTCCGACCATCGCCTCGAATTCGGCGCGCTGCGCCGCCTGAAAACGTTCCGTCGTGTTCATCGCGTGGCTCCTCGGTGTCGATCCGCCTGATGGTGCGCCGCGCGCCGCGGCGCTGTCCTTGACCTGCATCAGCTGCGCGTCAGCGCAGCAGCATCGGCTCGCCGGCGCCCGGAATGCGCCACGGCACGCCCTGGGCTTCGAGCGTGTCGGCGAACGCGCGCAGGCCGCCGTCGAGGTCGCCGTGGACGAGCATGACCTGACGCGGGCTGCCGCAGCGGCGCAGCCAGGCCAGCAGCTCGCTGCGTCCGGCGTGCGCCGAGAAGCCGTTGATCGTGTGAATCCGCGCGCGAACCTGGATTTCCTCGTCGAACAGCCGCACGCGGCGCGCGCCGTCGATGATGAGGCGCGCCAGCGTGCCCTGTGCGGCGTAGCCGACGAAGATCACGCTGCTGGCTTCGTTCCACAGGTTGTGGCGCAGGTGATGGCGCACGCGGCCGCCGGTGGCCATGCCCGAGCCGGCCATGATCACCGCGCCGCCGCGGATGTTGTTGATCGCCATCGAATCGGCGGCGTCGCGCGTCATGCGCAGCCCGGGGAGCGCGAACGGATCGGCATGGTGCAGCTTGCGGCCGAAATCGTCGCGCATCGCGCCGGGATAGCGCTGGAACACTTCGGTGGCCGAAATCGCCATCGGCGAGTCGAGAAACACCGTCAGATGCTGCGGCAGCCGCTGGCGCGAAATGCCTTCGGCGAACGCGTACAGCACTTCCTGCGCGCGCTCGAGCGCGAAGGTCGGAATCACGACGTTGCCGCCGCGCGCGTGGGCGTCGGCGACGGCGTCGATCAATTCGTCGATCGACGCCTGCCAGCCGCGGTGGTCGCGGTCGCCGTAAGTCGTCTCCATCACGACGTAATCGGGTGCGGCCGGCGGCGGATCGGGGTCGTCGAGCAGCGGCCGCCCCGGGTTGCCGATGTCGCCGGAGAAATACACGCTGCGGCGGCCGTTGGCACCGTCGTCGAGCTCGACGAAGATCGATGCCGAGCCGAGGATGTGGCCGGCGTTCATGAACGTGGCCCAGACGCCGTCGGCCACTTGCAGACGCGTGCCGTAGCTGGCCGCGCCGTCGAAATACTGCATGCTGTGGAACGCATCGGCCAGCGTGTACAGGGGCCTGGCTTCGGCGTCGCCGCGGTGGCGCGCGTGGCGCTGCGCGCGCCGCGCCTCCTCCTCCTGCAGCCCGGCCGAGTCGACCAGCACCAGCCGCGCCAGCTCGTGGGTCGGCGCGGTGGCGATGATGCGGCCGCGAAAACCCCGCTGCACCAGCAGGGGGATGCGGCCGCAATGGTCGAGGTGGGCGTGGGTCAGCAGCAGCGCGTCGATCGACGCCGGATCGAAGCCGAACGGCTCGGCGTTTTCCTCGGCGAGTTCGCGCCCGCCCTGGAACATGCCGCAATCGATCAGGATGCGCGCGCGGTCGGTCTCGAGCAGATGGCACGAACCGGTGACCTGTTTGGCCGCGCCGTGACACGAAAGTCGGATCATCGTTCGTCTCCTGCTGTGTGCGCCAGCTCGAGCAGCGCGCCGGCCAGGTCTTCGTCGAGCGCGATGCGCTCGACACCGTCGATCGCCGCAGTGGTGTCGGCGCAGGCGATGCGCGGCGCACCGGCGGCGCGCAGCGCGGCCAGCGCGTCGCCGGCGAACAGCCCGTGCACGACGACACAGGCCGCCGCCGGGCGCCCGGCCGCGCGCAGGTGCTCGAGCACCGCGACCAGCGTGCGCCCCGAGCTGATGATGTCGTCGAGCAGCACCGGCCGATGATCGGGCCAGGCGCTCAGGTCGGGGATGGTCGAGGCCACGTCGCGGTCGCCGTTGCGCTGCTTGTCGACCACCACCACCGGCGCGCCGGCACGCGCGGCGACGTCGGCCGCCCATTGCGCGCTCTCGCCGTCGGGGCCGACGATCAGCGGCCGCTCGACATGGTCGCGAATCCAGTCGGCCAGCCTCGGCGCGGCGTGCAGCACCGCGGTGCGCGCGGTGTAGATCTCGGCCAGGTCGTGGATGCGGTGCAGGTGCGGATCGACGGTCAGCAACCAGTCGAACTGCGCCGACAGCAGTTGCGCATAGAGCCTGGCCGACACCGCCTGGCCCGGCGCGAAGCGGCGGTCCTGGCGCATGTAGGCCAGGTAGGGCGCGACCAGCCCGACACGCGCGGCGCCGAGCTCGCGCAAGGTTGCCGCGGCCATCAGCAACGGCACCGTCTTCGCGTCGGCACCGTCCAGGCTGCACAGCAGCACCGCCTGGGCGTCGGGCTCGGGCGGCTGCACGCGCACCAGCGTCTCGCCGTCGGGAAATCGATGCACGACGCAGCCGGCCAACTGCACCTCGCAGCGGCCCCGCAAGGCCTGCGCCAGCACGTCGGCGCGCGCTTCGTTGCCCGGCAGCGGATACAGCAGCAGCTTCATGCCCCCTCCTCGAGATGGACGATGTCGGCGTGCTGGCGAACGAACACTTCGGCATAGTCGAGCTCGCCCTGCGATTCGGCGTGCAGCTCGAACAGCGGTGCGCCGCGCTCGACGCGGTCGCCGACGTGCACCGCCAGGCGAATGCCGGCGGTCCTCGCGTGCGGCGCGCCGGCGAGCTTGGCCGCGCGCGCCAGCAGGCGGTTGTCGATGCGTTCGACGCGGCCGTCGCACGGCGCCGCCAGCGCGCGCCGGAACGGCGCCACGCCGGGTTCGCGCAAGCCGCCCTGGGCGCGGCAGATGGCTTCGAACTTGCGCAGCGCGCGACCGTCGGCCAGTGCCGCGCGCGCCAGGTCGAGCGCCGCGGCGCCGTGCGCCAGCGCGCCGCACTCGACCACCGCGGCGGCCACCTGCAGCGCACGCCGGCGCAGGTCGTCGGGCGCGTCGGCGCTGCCACGCAGCACCGCGAGCACGTCGTGCGCCTCGAGCGCCGGGCCGATGCCGCGCCCGACCGGCTGGCTGCCGTCGCTGATCAAGCCGTGCAGCGTCAGGCCGAGCTCGCGCGCGGTGCGCTGCAGCGCGGCCAGCAGCGACTGCGCGTCGGCCTGGCTGCGTACCTTCGCGGTCGGCCCGGTCGGGATGTCGATCACCACATGGGTCGAACCGGCAGCGGCCTTCTTCGACAGCACCGAGGCGACCAGCTGGCCTTCGCTGTCGAGGTCGAGCGTGCGTTCGACGCGGATCAGCAGGTCGTCGGCGGGACTCATGTTCATCGCCCCGCCCCAGACCATGCAGCCGCCTTCGGCGTCGACCACGCGGCGCATCTCGTCGAGCGTCAGATCGACGCGGGTCAGCGTCTCCACGGTGTCGGCGGTTCCGGCCGGCGACGTGATCGCGCGCGAGCTCGTCTTCGGCATGACCAGGCCGAGGCTGGCGGCGATCGCGACCACGATCGGCGTCGTGCGGTTGCCCGGCAGCCCGCCGATGCAGTGCTTGTCGACGACCACCGGCTGCGGCCAGTGCAGCCGCGCGCCGCTGCGCACCATCGCGCGCGTCAGCGCGGTGACTTCGCTCCCGTCGAGGCGGCCGTCGGCGCAGGCGACCAGGAAGGCGGCGATCTCGACGTTGGACAGACGGCCGGCGACGGTGTCGCCGATGATCGCGTCGAACTGCGTCTCGTCCAGGACCTCGCCGAAGATCTTCGCGCGCACATGGCTCATGCTTTCGCAAGGCTGCGCGTAGCGAAAGCGCAGCCGCTCGCCAGGGGCCGGCGCCAGACGGCGCCAGGCGGCTTCCGACAGCCCGACCGAGTCGGTATCGACCAGTTCGCCGGCGGTCAGGATGTTCAGCGTCGCGACGATGCTGCGCTGCGCGCCGAGCACTTCGATGCGCGCGTGCGCCTCGAAGCCTTCGGCGCGCACCACGGGCGAGTCGGCGCGCAGCACGACGACCGGTTCATGGTGGGTGTCGATGCCCAGGCGAACCGGGCGCAGCGAGAAATCCGGGACCTGCGCGGTGTCGTCGATCGCGGTCATGCGCTCACCGCCTGGGGATCTTGCTCGCGCCGTGCGTCACGTCCATCCTCCCGGTCTCGCCTCGATACTTCCCACTGTAACGCGGGCCACCGCGGCGGACAATCAGCGCTGCGCGAACAGCAAGCGCGACACGGTGTCGTTGTCGATCGGCTCGTCGAACAGCGTGCGCACCAGCAGGTCGCTGCCGAGCACTTGCGGCGCGAACAGCAGGTCGGGCTGCACGCGGCGGATCTTGGCCAGGTGGCGCGCGTCGTTGACCCCGGCGATGGTCTTCACGCCCGGCGCCAGCTCCTTGACCGCGAGCACCGCGAAGGCGTTCTCGGCGTCGTCGTCGCGCAGCGTCAGCACCGCGCGTGCACGCGGCACGCCGACCTCCTCGAGCACCTCGTTGGTCGACGCGTCGCCGAGCACGACGTCGGCCTCGGCCGGAAACGGCGACGGGCGGCCCGGCGTGACGACGACGCTGACCGGAACGCCGCGCTCGTGCAGGTCGCGCCACATCGTGTAGGCCAGGCTCGACGAGCCGAGGATGACGAAATGATCGTGCCTCTGCTGCTTTTGCATGCGATGCTCCAACGCGCGTTTGATGCTGCCGCCGACCAGCGGCCCGATGACCACCGACAGCGTGGTCGCGAACACCGTGATGCCGGCGACGATCATCGACACCGTGAACAGCCGCGCCTGCGTCGTGTGCGGCACGATGTCGCCGTAGCCGACCGTCGACATGGTCTCGATCGTGTAATAGAAAGCCGTCGGCAGGTCTCGGATCGGCGGCGTGTAGCCGGCACCGACCCACAGGCTGCCGAGCACGCCGTACACCAGCAGGCTGCCGATGGCCAGCAGCGCGAACGCGCTGCCGGCGGCCAGCGAGCTGCGATCGAAGCGCCGCGCCTGCAGCAGCAGCAGCGCGAGCAGCGCGCCCGGCAGCGCCGCACCGGCGTCGTGGCCGCTCCACGCCGCCAAGCCGGCGGCCAGCGCGGCCAGCAGCACGCTGCTGACCCAGGCCAGCCGCGCGCGCTGCAGCAGCCCCGGCGCCATCAGCAGCAGGCCGCTGCCGATCAGCACCGGCGGCAGCGCGGCCAGGTCGGCCAGCCGCGCCAACGCGTCGGGGCCGCGCCGAGATCGGAA
>JAJZHH010000127.1 GCA_021804595.1 Pseudomonadota bacterium | reverse complement strand
TGGTCGGGGCGACAGGATTCGAACCTGCGACCCTCTGCTCCCAAAGCAGATGCGCTACCGGACTGCGCCACACCCCGAGCCTGCTATTCTAGGCGACCCATCCATTGCGACCGCGCCGCGCACGCGCATTTCGCCGTCATGACTGCATTTTTCCGTTCCTCCTCGGCCGCGCCGCGTCTGGCGCTGGTGGCCGCCGCCGGCGCCGCCGCGGTGCTCGGCGCTGCGCTGTGGCAGCAGCATCTGGGCAACGCGCCGTGCCCGCTGTGCGTGCTGCAGCGCATCGGCTACCTGGTGGTGCTCGCCGGCGCGCTGCTCGCCGCGCTGCTCGGCGCGCTCGGGTTGCGCGGCCTGGCGCGCGCTGCGGCCGCGCTGGGCCTGCTCGGCGCGCTCGGCGGGCTGGCCACCGCGCTCAAGCACGTCTGGCTGGTCTGGCACCCGCTGCAGACCTGCGGACTCGACCCGCTGGCGGTCAGGATCGACCACTGGGCGATCACGCAGTGGTTCCCGTGGATGTTCCGCGCCGACGGCTTCTGCGCCGACGTGCCCTATGTGTTCGGCGTGTCGCTGCCGACCTGGTCGGCGCTGGGTTTCATCGTCCTCGGCGCGCTGTTGCTGGCCGCGCTGCGCCGACGCGCTTCAGCTCGCTGACGCGGCGAGTTCGCGCAGCGGGTCGGCGCGTCGCACTTCGAGGCTGTCGATCTTGCCGCCGATCCAGCCGGCGTCGCGGAACTGCGCCAGCGCGCGGCTGACCGATTCGGCGCGCAGGCCCAGATAGTCGGCGATGTCGCCGCGCGTCACCGACGGCAGCAAGCCGGGGCGCCAGCCGCCGCCCTGCTCCAGCGCGTCGTAGGCGCGCACCAGATACGCGGCGACGCGCTCGCTCGCGCCGGCCTGCAGCATGCGGTTGTGCGCGTACACCGGCAGGATCGCGGCGGCCAGCCGCGACGCCAGCAGCCCGGCGGGCAGCGCCGGCGCGCCGGGCGCGCCGCGCAGCGCGCACAGCCTCGTCCACTGCACGGTCATGTAGCTGCGCCGCGCCGGCTCGACGCCCAGGCTGGCGTCAAGGCCGACGAATTCACCGGCGAAGCGGAAATCGATCACGCGCGCACGGCGATCGTCCTCGTTCCACAGCACCTTGACCGCGCCGCTGCGCAGCACGCAGACCCAGCCCTCCTGCGCGGCAAAGGCGCTGCCGGCCGGGTGGTCGACGGCCTCGGTCTCGACGCTGCCCTCGACGCCGGCCTCGCGCAGCAGCGCGGCCAGCGCGCAGCGCTCGCGCAACGGGCACAACCAGCAGTTGCGTCGGCCGTCGGTCTCGCTCACCTGGGCAGCACTCCGCTCGCGTCGCGTATCGCGGCGATCGGGCCCCGCGCGGTGCGCCGGGCCGGATCGCCGCGCCAGAGCCGCATCAGTCGGCGATCACGCGCGTGGCGGTGGCGTCGAGCTTGGGCGGGGTTTCGAAGGTGTGGAACGGCGGCGGCGACGGCACTTCCCATTCCAGGCCGTGCGCACCGTCCCACGGGCGCTGCGGCGCGCGCTCGCCGTGGCCGCGCAGCACCGGGATCACCACCGCGAACACGAAATACGCCTGCGCCAGGCCGAAGATCAGCGCGCCGACCGACGAGATCGCGTTGAAGTCGGTGAACTGCACAGGGTAGTCGGCGTAGCGCCGCACCATGCCGCCCAGGCCGAGGAAGAACTGCGGGAAGAAGGTGACGTTGAAGCCGATCATCGACAGCCAGAAATGGACCTGGCCGGCGGTTTCGTTGTAGCGCGTACCGGTCCATTTCGGCGACCAGTAGTAGAACGACATGAAGATCGCGAACAGCGCGCCGGCAACCATCGTGTAGTGGAAGTGCGAAACGACGTAGTAGGTGTTGTGCACCTCGGTGTCGATCGGCGCCAGCGCCAGCACCAGCCCGGTGAAGCCGCCGATCAGGAACACGATGATGAAACCGATGGCGAACAGCATCGGCGTCTCGAAGCTCAGCGAGCCGCGGTACATGGTCGCGATCCAGTTGAACACCTTCACGCCGGTGGGCACCGCGATGAGCATCGTCGCGTACATGAAGAACAGCTGGCCGAAGGTCGGCATGCCGGCGGTGAACATGTGGTGCGCCCAAACGATGAACGACAGGATCGCGATCGACGCGGTAGCGTAGACCATCGAGCTGTAGCCGAACAGCGGCTTGCGCGAGAAGGTCGGCACCACGGTGCTCATGATGCCGAACGACGGCAGGATCAGCACGTACACCTCGGGGTGCCCCATGAACCAGAACAGATGCTGGTACAGCACCGGGTCGCCGCCGCCGGCGGCGTTGAAGAAACTGGTGCCGAAGTGGCGATCGGTCAGCGTCATCGTCACCGCGCCGGCGAGCACCGGCATGATCGCGATCAGCAGGTAGGCGGTGATCAGCCAGGTCCAAGCGAACATCGGCATTTTCATCAGCGTCATGCCGGGTGCGCGCATGTTGAGGATGGTGACGATGATGTTGATCGAACCCATGATCGACGACGCGCCCAGGATGTGCACGGCGAAGATCGTCAGGTCCATGCTCAGGCCCTGCTGGATGGTCAGCGGGGCATACAGCGTCCACCCCACGTCGGGGGCGCCGCCAGGCATGAAAAAGGCCGCCACCCCGAGGAGTGCAGCAGGAATGAGCAGCCAGAAACTGAGATTGTTCATGCGCGGGAAGGCCATGTCCGGCGCCCCGATCTGCAGCGGGATCATCCAGTTGGCCAGCCCGGTGAGCGCGGGCATCACGGCCATGAAGATCATGATCAGGCCGTGCATGGTCGAGAAGGAGAGGAACAGCTGCGGGTTCAGGAACTGGATTCCCGGCTCGAACAGCTCGGCGCGTATGCCCAGCGCAAGAATGCCGCCGACGAACAGCATGCACAGCGCGTACACCAGGTACATCGTTCCGATGTCCTTGTGATTGGTCGAGAACAGCCACCGGCGCCAGCCGTGCGGATGGTCGTGGGCCGCGTCGTGGCCCGCAGCATGTGCAGGTTCGAGCACTGCGCTCATGGAACACTCCTTGTCGAATCGAAATAACGCAATGTACTGCCTGCTGTCCCAGCCGCGCACGGCGGACGGCATTGTCGTTGTGCCCGTGTTTGTAGCGGCGCCGCGTGTCAAACCGGTCAGGGTTGCACCGCAGGCGCGTGATCCAGGTCAAACGAAGGTCGAATTTGATCTCGGACAAGCTACACGACGCTGACGCGGCTATATGCAGGCATGCGCGCGGGCGCGAACCGGGGGCGAACCGGGCTCGAAGCGGCGCCGGCCGCTTCGCGCGAGAATGGCGGTCATGACTCCCTTGCAAGACACCCGGCTGTCGATGCTCGACCTCGTCGCGGTGCGCGAAGGCGGCAGCGTCGCCGACGCGCTGCACATCGCGCTGCGCACCGCACGCCACGTCGAGGCGCTCGATTTCACCCGCTACTGGCTCGCCGAGCACCACAACATGCCCGGCATCGCCAGCTCGGCCACCGCGGTGCTGGTCGGGCACATCGCCGCCGGCACCACGCGCCTGCGCGTCGGCTCGGGCGGCGTGATGCTGCCCAACCACGCGCCGCTGCTCGTCGCCGAGGCTTTCGGCACACTGGCCGAACTCTACCCGGGCCGCATCGACCTCGGCCTGGGGCGTGCCCCCGGCACCGACCCGCTGACCATGCGCGCGTTGCGCCGCGACCGCGTCGAGACCGAGGACGACTTCCCGCGCGACGTCGCCGAACTGCAGCAACTGCTCGACGAGCCGGCGCCGGGACAGCGTCTGATCGCGGTGCCCGGTGCCGGCACGCGGGTGCCGATCTGGCTGCTCGGCTCGAGCCTGTTCTCGGCGCGGCTGGCCGCGCAGCGCGGCCTGCCCTACGCGTTCGCGTCGCATTTCGCGCCGCGCCTGCTGCTGCCGGCGCTCGAGCTGTACCGCCGCGAGTTCAGGCCGTCGGCGACGACGCCGCGGCCTTACGTGATCATCGGCGTGCCGCTGGTCGCGGCCGACGACGACGCGCAGGCGCAGCTGCTGGCCAGCAGCCTGTTCCAGCGCGTGCTGGGCATCGTCAGCGGCCGGCGCACGCGGCTGCAGCCGCCGCGCCCGGGCTTCGTCGAGCAGCTCGACGCGGCGCAGCGCGCGGTGATCGCCGACTTCCTCGGCGCCGCGGTGATCGGCGACGCCGACACCGTGCGCCGCGGCTTCGCCGCGCTGCACGAGGCGACCGCGGCCGACGAGTTCATGCTGACCTGCGACGTGTTCGACGTCGACGCGCGACTGCGCGCGCTCGACCTCGCCGCGGCGGCGCTGCGCGGCTGAGGCGCCGCGCACCGCCCCGCGTCAGGTCCAGGAGCCCGAGTCGTCGCCGCCGCCGTCGGCCCAACCGCCGCCGCCGGAGTCGTCGCTCCAGCTGCCGGCGTCGTTGATGCCGAAATCCGGATCCAGCGGCGGCGGCGCCGCCTGCGCGTCGCCGATCAAACCGCCGCCGGCGTCGCCGCGGCCGCCGACGAGCTTGTCGACGAGCATTTCACCGGCGGCGAAGCCCGCGCCCATGCCCAGCCCGGTGCCGACCGCGCCGAGGAAGCCGCTGCCGCCGCGCGCCGGGTAAGGCCCCTGCGGGTAGCCCTGCTGCGGATAAGGCCCCTGGGGATACGGGCCTTGCGGATACGGCCCCTGCGGGTAGCCGGGCGGCATCGCGTTCGGCCCCTGCGGCGGCAGCACCTGCAGCGCCGGCCGACGCGACGCGCGATACACGGCGAACAGCATGAGCAGCGCCAGCAGCACCGCCAACCCGGCCAGCGGCATCACCCAGCCCGGCATCGCCGAGCGCCGCGCCGCCGCCGGGGCGGCGCCGTGCGCGGCCAGTTGCCGCGTGAATGCCTGCAGTTGCGCGCGATCCTCGAACGGCAGCCCGGGGTCGAGCTGCTGCGCGCGCGCCAGCTCGGCGCCGGCCTGCGACCAGCGCCCGGCCAGCGCGAGCACGCGCGCGTCGACGTAATGCGCCTTGGCCGAGTTCGGATACGCGGCCAGCACCTGCTCGATCTCGGATTGCGCCAGCTGCAGCCGGCCGCTGGACGCGGCGGTGTAGACGTCGTGGATGCTCGGCAGCGCGGCGGCGTAAGCGCCGCCGGCAAACAAGGCGAGCAGCGCGACGAGGATGCGCAGTGCTTTCATCGTGGGAATTCCTTTTCAGCCCTGAAAACGCCGTCGAGTTTGACGGCCCGCTGACAAGTTTCTCACATCCGGCGCCGGCGCGTGCAGTCGCTCCGCCTCGCACTCAATGGGCCTCGAAGCGTTGGTTGGCCGCGATGATGCGCCCGATCAGCTTGGGGCCGGGGAAATCGGCGACGACGATGCCGACGAAGGGCGGCGGGGTGGTGTCGAGGACCTTGTCGGCCACCAGCTCGTTGGTTCCGGCGAACATGATCGAACAGATCGGGCCGAGGCACGCAGCGCGCGGGAAGTCCGGGTAGCGGCTCTTGAACAGCGGCGTGGTCAGGCCTGTCGCCAGATGCGGCGCCTTGTCCGACGCCCAGATTCGCGCCCCGGCGACGAAATACGGAAACGACCCTCCCGCGGCCGACAGATAGGTCACGAAGTAGTTCTTGCCGAAGCCCTGCGCCGCACGCGCGAGGTGGTCGCGCACCAGCGTCCATTTCCGGTACAGATCCCAGTTCGTGCGCAGCCAATAAGTGTCCTCGATGTCGAAATCGTCGTACGGCAGGCCCCAGTCGTGCTTGGCGCTGAAATCCTGCAGCACGACGACCTTGCCGCGCACCTCGCCCAGGGTCGGAAAGACCGCGCTCGGGTACCAGAACAGATGCGCCCCCTCGACGCGGGCGTAGCGCTCGAAGATCTGCTCGAAGCTCTCGGTATTGCCGCTGCCGGCCCCTTCGCGCTTGACCCGCATCAGGATGGTCTCGCGCGGGTGCAGCACCAGGAACTGATGCAGGATCTGCAATACCTGAGCGAAGTTCTGCCCGAGCGCGACGATGCCGTGGTGCATCGTGAAGCTGTTGTGTTCGGGCCAGCAACGGATATCGAGCATGCGGACGCCGGCGTCGAGCTGCTGCTGCAGCGACATGCTCTGCGTGCGCACGATCTCGGTGGCGAAGCTGCCGAGGTTGCCGGTGGCCGAATCGTGCGTCCCCGGTATCGACAAGTCCTGCAACGGCGTATCGTCGCGCAGCGCCGACATCCAGTCGGCATGGTCGACCACCGCGTCG
>JAJZHH010000033.1 GCA_021804595.1 Pseudomonadota bacterium | reverse complement strand
TTGGTGGGTCGTGGGCGGCTCGAACGCCCGACCAACGGATTAAAAGTCCGCTGCTCTACCGACTGAGCTAACGACCCAAAACACGCAATCTTAGCAAAGTTCGGCGCGCTGTCACGCGCCGAGCAGGGCTTCGACGGCGAGGCCGGCGGCCACCATGCCGAAGGTCGCGGTGACCATCACGCTGGAGCCATAGCCGGCGCAGCTCAGGCCCTGCGGCGCGGCGTCGCAGCTGGCGGTGGCGCTGCGCTGCACGGTCTCGCGCGAACACACGCAGCGCAGTCCCATCGGGCCGCTGCGCGGCGCGCCGTAGTTGCGGCGCATGCGGTAGCGCAGCTTGGCCAGCAGCGGGTCGTCGCGCACGTCGGCCAGGTCGAGCACGTCGACGCGCTGCGCCTGCCGCTTGCCGCCGGCGGCGCCGCACAGCACGACGGGCACGCCGCGGCGCAGCGCCAGCGCGGCGAGCGCGGCCTTGGCGCGGACCTGGTCGCAGCAGTCGAGCACAGCGTCGGCGTGCGCCGGCAGCAGCGCGTCGGCGTTGTCGGCGTCGACGAATTCCTCGACCGCGTGCACGCGGCACGCCGGGTTGATGTCGGCGATGCGCTGCGCCAGCGCATCCACCTTGGCCATGCCCAGCGTCGAGCCGAGGGCCTGGATCTGGCGGTTGACGTTCGATTCGGCGACGTGGTCGAGGTCGATCAGCGTGAGTTCGCCGACGCCGCTGCGCGCCAGCGCTTCGGCCGCCCACGAGCCGACGCCGCCGACGCCGACGACGACGACGTGGGCGCCGGCCAGCCGCATCGCGCCGGCGTCGCCGTACAGCCGCGCGATGCCGCCGAAGCGGCGCTCGCGATCGACGTCGGGCGCGTTCATCGGGTGGCCTGAGCGGCGCGGTTTCAGGCCGCGCGCTCCAGGCGCCAGGCCTGCACGCGAACGCCGAGCACGCCGCCGCCGATGATGCCGGCCAGCGCGAGCACGCTGCCCGGCGACAGCGTCGACACGCCGGTGATGCCCTGGCCGATGGTGCAACCCAGCGCGGTGACGCCGCCGATGCCCATCAGCAGGCCGCCGATGATGTGGTCGGCGGTATCGCGCGCGCCGCTGAAGCCTTCCCAGCGGAAGCGTCCGCTGGCGGCGGCGTGGAGCGCGGCGCCGGCGACGACGCCGAACACCGAGACGATGCCGATGTTCAGCACGTTGCTGGCGTCGCTGTACATCAGCAGCCAGAACAGCGTGTTGCCCAGCGGCGCGACGAAGGTGAACGATTCGATGTGGTTGCCGGCTGTGCCGAGAAAGGTCGGCAGCAGCGTGTCGGGGTCCTCGGCGATGTAGCCGAGGTGGCCGCACACCCACCACAGCGCGACGACCAGCGCGCCGACGCCGATGCCGCCGAGCAGGTTGCGCGCACTGCGCGCGTCGCGCCGGGCCAGCGACCACGCCGCGAGCAGTGCGCCGCCGCCCAGGCCGAATACGCCGCGCCACAGCGCGATCGAACCCAGTCCGTGGCGCGTCAGCAGCGACGGCAGGTCCTGCGTGCCGCCAAGTTGCAGCGCGACGCGATCGAGACCGTACACGCGCGGCGCGGCGACGATGCCGTGCATGGTCGCGAAGGCGCCGATCGCGAGCATCACGAACACGACGGCGGCCTTCAGGCTGCCACCGCCCAGCCGCACCAGCGTCTTGCTGCCGCAGCCCGACGCCAGCACCATGCCGAAGCCGAACACTGCGCCGCCGAGCAGCGCCGACAGCCAGGTCAGCGTGCTGGCGCTGGCGTAGATCGATTGCTCGGGGTCGATCTGCCCGGCCAGCGCGAGCGCGTTGGTGCCGATCAGCGCGGTGGCCACCGCGAGCATCCACATGCGCATGCGCGTCCAATCGCCGAAGCTGACGATATCCGCCACCGCACCCATCGCGCAGAACTGCGTGCGGTGCATCACTGCACCGAACGCAACGCTGAGCGCAAAAGTCGCCCACAGCACCAGGTGGGACAGTGCCGGCACCGACATCGTGGTCACGTCCGTTCGCGGTAGCGCGTCGGGTCGGCGACGCCGGCGGCGGCGAAGCCGGCCGCGCGGATGCGGCACGAGTCGCAGACGCCGCAAGCGCGGCCCTGCGCGTCGGCCTGGTAGCAGCTGACCGTCATCGAGTAGTCGACGCCCAGGCGCAGCCCCTCGCGAATGATCTCGGCCTTGCTCAGGTCGATGATCGGCGCGTGCACGCGAAAACCGCGGCCTTCGACACCGTCGCGGGTGGCGACGTTGGCCAGTTGCTCGAACGCGGCGACGAAGGCCGGGCGGCAGTCGGGGTAGCCCGAGTAGTCGACCGCGTTGGCGCCGTAGAACAGATCGTGCGCGCCCACCGCCTCGGCCCACGACAGCGCCAGCGCCAGCAGCACGGTGTTGCGCGCAGGCACGTAGGTGATCGGGATGCCGGCGGCCGGCCCGTCGGTGGGCAGCGCCTGCGAGGCGTCGGTCAGTGCCGAGCCGCCGAAGCGGCCGAGGTCGAGGTCGACGATCTCATGGCGCACCGCGCCCAGCGCGGCAGCCACGCGCACCGCGGCGTCGAGCTCGGCGCTGTGGCGCTGGCCGTAGCGCAGCGACAGCGCGTGGCAGGCGTACCCCTGCGCGCGCGCCTGCGCCAGCACGGTGGCCGAATCCAGCCCGCCCGACAGCAGCACGATGGCGCGGCGCGCGCCGCTGGCCGCGCGAGTGGTGTGCCCCTCGGCGCTTTGCGCCGGCCCCCCGAGGGGGTGAGCCGGGACCAGCCGATGCGCCTGCGCGCATCGGCGCGCCCGGCGAACGGCCTGGGGCCTCCGGCCCCAGCCTTCCCTGAGCGCGCCTTCGGAGCGGCCGTGCGCCGCGCTCATGGTGTGCCCCTCGGCGCTTTGCGCCGGCCCCCCGAGGGGGCTGAGCGCGCCTTCGGAGCGGCCGTGCGCCGCGCTCATTTGAGCTTCTTCAGCCGCGCGTGCGCGGTCTGCGCGGCTTCGCTGTTCGGGAATCGCTTGATCAGGTGCTCGAGGGTGAGCCGCGCGGCGCGCAGCTGGCGCAGCTCGACCTGGCAGTTGGCCAGGCCGAGCATGGCCTGCGGCGCGTGCGCGTTGTCGGCGTGGTCGTCGAGCAGCGCCTGGAACGCGGCGATCGCGTCCTTGTAGCGCTGCAGCGCGAACAGCGAATTGCCTTCCCAGTACTGCGCGCCGGCGATGTAGGGGCTGGCCGGGTACTGGTCGATGAAGGCCTTGAAGCCGCTGGCCGCGGCGTCGAACTGCGAGCCGCGGAACGCGGCCATGGCCTGATCGTAGGCGGCCTTCTCGGCCGGCTGCACGGTGAACGGCTTGCCGTCGATCTGCACGCTGACCGGCTCCAGCGGCGCCAGCCGCTGGCTCAGATCCTTCTGTCCGGCCACGACCTTGGCCACGTCCTGGTTGAGCTGGCGCACCGTGGTGTCCTGCTGGCCGCGCAGCTGGGCAACGTCGCCCTTGACCTGCTCGATCTGGCCGTTGAGGTCGAGCAGCGCGCCTCGCACCTGCTGAATCTGCTGCGCCTGCTGCTGCTGCGTCTGCTGCAATTGCGCGACCTGCTGGCGCAGCTCGAGGATGGCGCGGCGTGCGTCGTTGTCGGCGAACAGATCGGCGTGCGCCGGCAGCGCGCTGCCCAGCGCGAGGGCCAGGCCGAGCAGCGCGTGGCGGGCGGGGCGCGGCACGGCGCGCGCGGCAAAGCGGGGGAACGGGTTCATTTGTAGACGATGTCAACGCGCCGGTTCTCGGCGTAATCGGCCTGGGTGCTGCCTTCGGAGCGGGGCTTTTCCTTGCCGAAGCTGATCGCCTCGAGCTGCGACGGCGAGGCGCCGAGCACTTCAAGGCCCTTCATCACCGCGTCGGCGCGCTTCTGGCCGAGCGCGAGGTTGTACTCGCGGCTGCCGCGCGCGTCGGTGTTGCCCTGCAGTTGCGCGTGCGCCGAAGGGTGCGCGCTCAGGTACTGCGCGTTGGCCACCAGCACCGGGTGGTACTTGGCGTCGACCCCATAGCTGTCGTAGCCGAAATACACGCTGCGCGCGACGTCGGCGGCTGGGCCGGCGCCGCTGCCGGCGCCGCCATTGGCCCCGCCGTTGGCGCCTGCGGCCAGCGGCTCGGCCTGGATCGACGCGACCGCGCCCGTGCCCTGGCTGGACGCGGCGTCAGCGCCCGCAGCGCCCGTGGCTGTGGTCTGGCCGGCCTCGACCGGCGCCTTGTTGAGCCTGACGCTGGAACAGCCGCCGAGCGCGAGCAGCGCAGCACAGACGGCGGGCAGGGTACGCAATCTCATCGAGTATCTCCGGTTGGTGGCCAGCGTCATGCGCCGGGTGAAGCTCAGATCGTGACGGTCCACGGGCCCCAGCAGGGCTCGCGGACTTCGGCGCCGGCGGTGGTCAGCGTGGTGCGCACGGCGCCGTCGACCGATACCGTCTTCAGCACTTCGGCGCCGCCTTCGGTCGCCGAGTACAGGATGATCTGGCCGTTCGGCGCGAAAGTCGGCCGTCCGTCGTTCGGCCCGCTGCCCAGCGCGCTGGCCTGGCCGCCGGGCAGGCCCATCGTCCAGATCTGGTAGCTGTCGCCCTGGCGCGACGCGTAGGCCAGCGTCTTGCCGTCGGCGCTGACCGCCGGGCTGACGTTGTACTCGCCGTTGAAGGTCATGCGGCGCTGGCCGCCGCCGTCGATGCCGATCTGGTAGATCTGCGGCGAGCCGTCGCGATCGCTGACGAAATACACACTTTTGCCGTCGGCCGCAAACACCGGCTCGGTGGAGATCGACCCGCTGCGCGTGAGCTGACGGGGTCGCCCACCGCCGGTGGCCGGCAGCAGATAGATCTGCGAATGGCCGCCCAGCGTCAGCACCACGGCCATCGTGCGGCCGTCCGGCGAGTACGCCGGCGCGCTGTTGCTGCCGCGGAAATCGGCGACGGCGCGGCGCGTGCCGCGGCGCACGTCCTGCGCGAACACGACCGGTTTGCCGGTTTCGAACGAGACGTAGGCCAGGCTGCTGCCGTCGGGCGACCAGGTCGGCGACATCAGCGGCTCGCGGCTGCGCAGCGCGGTGCGCGCATTCTCACCGTCGCTGTCGGCGACGACCAGCCCGTAGTTGTGCGCGCCGGCCTTGCTGATGTAAGCGATTCTTGTCGCAAAAACGCCGCGCTGGCCGGTCAGCTTCTGATAGATGAAATCGGCGATGCGGTGCGCGGCCAGCCGCAGGTCGCCGGCGACGACGGTGTAGGCCTGGCCGCCGAGGTCGGCCTGGCGCACCGCGTCCCACAGCCTGAAGCGCACGATCCAGCGTCCGTCGGGAGTGCGCGCGATGCTGCCCGCCGCCGCGGCGTCGAGCCCGGCGCCGTGCCACGCCGCATAGCTGGGCGGGCCCTGTTCGGTCAGGCCGGCGGCGGGGGTCGACACGCGGAACTGGCCGCTGCGCACGAGGTCGGCGCGCACGATGGCGGCGATCGGCTGCGGGCAGCCGGCCTGGCCGGCGAAGTCGACGATGCCGATCGGAATCTGCGTGGCGCCGATGCCGGCCACGTCGATCTTGAACTGGGCTTGCGCCAGCGCCGGCGCGAGCAGCGCGGCACCGGCGCCGAGCGGGCGCCACAACGGAGCGGACAGACCCTGGCGCAAGAACTGGCGACGTTTCATAGAAGGGGCGGGAGGGGCGGGCGGAAGAACGGGAGGGCGCGCTCCCCGCTCGGGGCTCGCGCCGGCATCCGCGGCATTTTATGCCGTGCCGGGCGGCTTCGCGGGCGGCGGTGCCGCGGCCGCGTCGGCAGCGATCAAGGTGTTGATGCGCGCACCGTCGCGTGCGCGCAGCGGGTGATGCAGGCCGTGCGCCGCGCGCGCCTCGGCGCGGCCGCGGCGCAGGCGTTCGACGACACGTTGGCGGTTCTTCGATTCGGTGTCGCGCTTTGCCTCGCGGTGCCACAGGTGCAGCACTTCGGTGGCCCAGTAGCCGTCGACGCGGACCAGCCCGGTCGCGTGCAGTCGGGCGACGAAGTCGGCGTCCTCGTGGCCCCAGCCGTCGAAGGTTTCGTCG
Organism: Pseudomonadota bacterium; assembly: GCA_021804595.1. Lineage (GTDB taxonomy): Bacteria > Pseudomonadota > Gammaproteobacteria > Burkholderiales > Burkholderiaceae_C > Thiomonas_A. The sequence goes on along the minus strand of JAJZHH010000033.1, from coordinate 18,483 downwards.
AAGCCGTCGATGCGGGTGTAATCGTCGCGCCACAGCGCGAGGTTGCAGCCGCGGATGCCGCGCCAGCGAAACGTCGCGCGGGTGCGCCGCCAGCGCGCCGGCCAGCGCAGGCACAGCGGCGCGAGCTTGTTGATGCCGCCGCGCAGGCGCTCGCGCAGCGCCTTGAAGCCGCAGCGCGGCACCGCGCCGCGGCGCTCGACGATGGCCTCGCTCAGTGCCGGGCCGAGCAGGATGCGGCTGCCGATGACGAAGCCGCCGCGACGCGCCAGCGCGCGGTGGCGGGCGATGAAATCGGCTTGCGGAATGCAGTCGCCGTCGAGGAACACCAGGTAGTCGCCCCGCGCCTGGAGCACGCCGAGGTTGCGCACCGCCGACAGCGTGAAGCCGACGTCGGGGTGCCAGGCGTGGCGCAGCGTGAAGTTCCAGTCGGTGACGCGCGCGCGCAGCGCGGCGACGTGTTCGTCGCGCGAGCCGTCGTCGGCGACGATGACCTCGAAGCCGCGGTCGCGCTGGCGCGCCAGCCCGTCGAGCACCGCGCACAGCGCGTCGCTGCGGTTGTAGGTCGAGACGATCACGCTGATCAATGCCGGGCGCATCGCGTGCTCACTTCGACGCCACGTCGCGCTGCAGCAGCCACAGCTTGACGTAGCGGTAATAGGTGCCGTGCGCGTTCGACAGCGCCAGCGCCAGCCCCATGCGCCCGTCAAGAAAGCCGCCGCGCAGCAGGTAGCCGCGCACGAAGGTCCAGGCGCCGTGCGCCAGCGCGCGGCCGAGGCTGCCGCGGCGTCCGCGCGCGTCGAGCTTGGCCGCGCCGGCGCTCGAGTAGGCGTCGATCTTGCGCAGCACCTGCTCGAAGTCGTGGAAGCTCTCGTGGCGCAGGTCGCAGCGCAGCTCGCCGACCGCGCCGCGGCACTGCACGGTCTCGTGCACGATGTCGTCGGAAAAGCGCGCGCTGTCGCGGCGGAACAAGCGCAGCACGCGGTCGGGGTACCAGCCGCCGTGGCGCATGTACTGGCCGCAGAAGCTCGACAGCCGCGGCATGCGGTAGCCGACGCAGTCGGCGCCGCTGGCCACGGCGGCACGGATCTCGGCGGCCAGCGCGGCGTCGACGCGCTCGTCGGCGTCGATCGACAGCACCCAGTCGCAGCGCGCGAGCTGCAGCGCGCGGTTCTTCTGCGGACCGAAACCGGGCCAGTCGGCGCTGACCTCGACACGGGCCCCGGCGGCGCGCGCAAGCTCGACGGTGGCGTCGGTGCTGCCGCTGTCGAGCACGACGATTTCGTCGCACCAGGCCAGCCCGGCCAGGCAATCGGGCAGGTTGCGCGCTTCGTCGCGCGTGATGATCAGCGCGCCGACCGTCGGCCGCCCGGCGGCGTTGAGCGCCGCGTTCATCGCCGCTGCGCCGCCGGCGTTGCCGCCGCGGCGCCGAGCACGTGGCGTCCCGGTGCCGGGTCCCAGGCGCCGAGGTCGCCGAGCGGGAAGTCGCCGCCCAGCGCGTAGGCGACGCGCTTGGCGCGGCCGGCCGCGGTGCTTGCCGGCAGGCCCGGATCGGTGTGCGCCGCCGGGTCGCTGAGTTGCAGGAAGCGGCGCTTGAACTCGCCCTGGGTGATGCCCCATTTCATCGCGAAGGTGCGCGCGCCCTTGTTGCGCCGCACGCGCCCGGTGCTGCGGCACGCGAAGTGGTAGACGCGGCTGTCGGCGAGCACCTTGTAGCGGCGGCAACCGGCGACCCACAGCTTCATCAGCAAGTCGTCGTCGGAACTCATGCCGGGGCCGAACTCGATGCTGTAGCCACCGACCATATGCCACCAGCGCCGGCTGATCACCGTCGGCTGCGACGCGCGGCCCCAGCGGTCGGAGGCCGGCAGACGCGAGTGCTCGCGCGCGAAGCGCGCGGCGTCGAAGGTTTCCGCGGTGCGGCCGAAATCGTCGACCAGCACCAGCGCGTTGCCGGTGGCAGCGGGCTCGATCAAGGTCGACGACAGCAGCATCAGGTCGTCGTCGGCGCGCGCGATCTCGGTCGCGAACGCGGTGTCCCAACCCGGCGCGCACACCATGTCGTCGTTGAGGTAGACCAGCCAAGGGCGCGTCGCCTGCGCCGCCAGCAGGTTGACGCTGAGGCATACGCCGATGTTGGCCGGCGCGTGCACATGCGCCAAGCCCTGCTCGCGCACCCAGTCGAGCGTGCCGTCGCGGCCGTCGTTGACGAGCACGATGACCTCGTGCTCGGCGCTCGAATGGCGCCGTATCGAATCGACGCACAGCTTGAGGTAGGCCAGGTTGTTCCAGCTCGGAATCAGGATGCTGAACATCGTCGTGCGTTCACGGTTCGTGGGCGGGGCGCAAGGTCGCGGCGAGCAGCACCGCGCCGCTCAGCGCGTAGAAGGCCGCGTTCATCTTCAGGTCGAAGGTCTCGACGGTCAAGCCGAACACCATGAAACCCAGCGTCAAGGCCAGGCCCATGCGCGCCGGCACCGCGCTGGCGCCGCGCAGCCGGCGGGCGAAGATCGTCGCCGGTACCAGGTACAGCGCGAGGATCGCGATCAGCCCGGGCACGCCGAGGGCGCACGCCTTGTCGAGGATCTCGTTGTGCACTTCGCCGCGGCCGTACTGTGCGGCCAGCGGCGTCAGCCAGCCAGCGTGCTGCATCGACGTCATCGCGGCCTTGAAGCCGCCGGGGCCGAGGCCGAACCAGGGTTGCTGCGCCCACAGGTGCAGCGCCGCGCGCCACAGCTGCAGGCGGATGCCGACCGAGGTGTCGGGGTCGCCGTGGCGGAACGCGCGCAGGTCGCTCAGCACCAGGTCGATGCGTTGGTGGAGCTCGGGCATGCGCCAATACGCCAGCGCGACCAGCGCGAGCGTGCCGATGCCGATCCACCCGAGGCGGCGCAAGTCGCCGCGGCGCGCGCCGCCGGCCAGCCCGATGCCGAGAAACAGCGGCAGCGCCAGCCAGCCGCCGCGCGAACCACTGACGACCGAGGCATAGAGACCGGCGACCAGCGCGGCGAGTTTCAGCACGAGGCGCCAACGCGGCTCGGGCCCCAGCCAGCCGATGCTCAGCGCCGCCAGCACGCCGAGCATCAGCGCGGTATCGCCGAAGGTGATCAGATCGATGAAGCCGGTCGACAGTCGTCCGAACGGATCGCGGTGCGGTGCGACCACCAGGCCGAGTGCGATCAGCAGCGCGCCGCCGACCAGGCCGTACTGCAGCGCCGCCAGGCGACGCAGATCGATGCGCCTGAGCGCGAAGTACACCGGAATCCCCAGCATGAAGCGCGCCGGTGCGTCGTCGTGGCGCCAGATCCAGACGCCGTGAACCCACTGGCTAAGCAGGGTCGCCGCCGCCACGCCGAGCATCGCGGCGACCCAGGCCCGCACCGCCGCGCGCTGCGCGGGCGGCGTGCGCGCTGCGGGCATGGCGGTCAGCATCGCGATGCCGCCCAGCGCCAGCAGGATTTGCGCCGTATTGACGGCGCCGCGCACCAGCAGCAGCAGCGCCGGGTAAGCCACCAGCACGAAGGCCACGGCCGCGCCGACGGCGGGCCGCTGCGGCCAGGGCAGCTTCACGGCGTCGGCCGCGTGGCGGCTCGCGTCGTGCGGACTGGGCGTGCTGGGCATGGACAACGGAGCGTTGCGGGAGGGCGGCGTGAGGCCGTCATCGTAGCGGGCCCATGCGCCGATGCGCGCCTCAGGTGACGTGCGTCGCCACCGCGGCGAGCAGCTCGCGCACACGCTGGTCGCAGCTGTGGTGGCGCAGCACTTCGCGATAGCCGTTGTCGGCGATGCGCGCGCGCCCCGGCTCGTCGTCGAGCAGTGCGCGCAGGCGCTGCCGCAACTGCGCGTGGTCGCGGTACACGCACAGGTGCTCGCCGTCGGCGAAGTGTTCGCCGAGCTCGACGGCCTCGTCGGTGAGCAGGCAGGCGCGAGTGGCCAGCACCTCGAAATAGCGCATGTTCAGCCCCAGGCGCACGGTGCGGTCGGCGTTGAGCACGACTCGGGCCCGGTTGTAGAGGGCGTTCAGTTCGGCGCCGAGAATGAAGTCTCCCTTGTGGATCTTGCGCAGGATGTCGTTGGGCAAGCGGCTTTTCTTCAGCCAGCTGTGGCCATACAGCGCAATGTCCTCGGTGACCGCGTAGGCCTGGGCGATGATTTCGTCGCGCCATGCGCTCCAGGCGCCGACGAAGGCGACGTCGACCTCCTTGGCGCAGCCGTCGATCGGATGGTGCTGGCGCAGGTTGGCACCGTGCAGCAGGTGAAACGACGCCCGCCCGTGCTGCGCCAGCGTGTCGACGATGTCGCGCGAGAACGCGGCGTAGACGTCGAAGTGACGCGATGCGGCGTCGAGCGCCGGCCACGAGTCGTTCTGCTCGACCCACCAGCCGACCTTCAGCGCCGACGCGTCGCGCAACGGGCCGATGTCGACCGGCTTGCCGTGGATGCACAGCACGACGTCGGGCGCGTACTCGGCCACCGCCGCGGCCAGCCGCGCCGCCGGATAGGCGACGTCGCCCCAGCGATGGCGGCGGAACAGGTCGGTGCCACGGCGCACCAGGCGCAGCGCGCGGGCGAGCTTGTTGATGCGGCGGAAAACGTAGCGCTGCATCCAGTGCACGTGGTCGTCGACGATGAAGGTGCGGGCGTCGACCCCGGCATGGATGAACGCGTCGGCGTAGTCGTCGGCCAGCGGCGGAAAACGCGGGTGGGCGATCAGGATGCGGGAAATCGGCAGAGGCATCGGCAGGCGTGGCGCGGCAGCTGGGGGTGGCTGCGCGTTAGCGTAATCGAAGGCACGCGACCCTAGAATCGCGGGATGTCGCCCAACAATCCCCGTACCCTGCTGCTGGCGTGGTTCAACGCGCAGCCGCGCAATCGCGCCGCCGCGCTGCTCGTCGTGCTGTGCGCGGCCGTCGTCGCGATGACCGAGCCGGTGTTGCCGGCGCTGATGAAGCACGTGCTCGACGTCGGTTTCACGCCGCGGCGCGATTTCGCGCTGTGGACCGTCCCGGCGGTGCTGCTGGGCCTGTTCTCGGTGCGCGGCCTGGCCTGGCTGAGTTCGCAGTTCCTGACCCAGTGGATCACGCAGAACGTGCTCGCGCGGGTGCGCTCGCTGGTCTACGGCCAGGTGCTGCACGCCGAGCTCGGCGTGCTGCAGCGCGAGAGCGCGAGCAGCCTGATCGGCGCCGCGGTCTACGAGGCGCAGCAGGCGCTGGGCATGATTTTCCCGGGTCTGCTGACGCTCACGCGCGACGCCCTGACCCTGGTCGCGCTGTTCGGCTACCTGCTGTGGATCAACTGGAGCCTGACGCTGCTGACGCTGGCCATCCTGCTGCCACTGCTGGTGACGATGCGCGCGATCAGCCGCCGCGCCAAGCGGCTCAACGCGCAGATGCAGAAGGCCGCCGAGCAGGCCGCGTACGCGCTCGAGGAAGGCATGCTGGCGGCGCCGGTGATCCGCGTGCACAACGCGCAATCGACCTTCGCCGCGCGTTTCGACCGCATGAACCAGGGTCTGCGACGCATGACGGTGAAGGCGATGGTGTCGGGATCGAGCACGACGCCGGTGTCGCAGTGGCTGTCGGCACTCGCGGTGTCGGTGGTCATCGTCTACGCGCTGCATCAGGCGCAATTGCCCGGGCGCCACAGCGTCGGCGGCTTCGTCTCGTTCATCACGTCGATGCTGATGACGTTGTCGCCGCTGCGCCGCGTGTCCGACATCGTGCAACCGATGATGCGCGCGCTGTCGTCGCTCGACCGCCTGCGCGGCATCGTCACCGCGCCGCAGGAGTCCGACAGCGGCCGTCACGCGGTGGCGCGCGCGCGCGGCGACATCGACTACGACGCGATCGGCGTGCGTTTCGCCGGGCAGGACCGCGCGGTGCTCGACGGCGTCACGCTGCATGTGCGCGCCGGCGAGAGCCTGGCGCTGGTCGGCCCGTCGGGGGCCGGCAAGACCACGCTGGTGCGGCTGCTGCCGCGCCTGCTCGAGCCGACCACCGGCGCGATCCGGCTCGACGGCGTCGCGCTGCGCGACTGGAGCCTGGCGTCGCTGCGGGCGCAGATCGCGCTGGTCAGCCAGGACGTCGTGCTGCTCAACGACAGCGTCGGCGCCAACGTCAGCTTCGGCGAGGTGGTCGACGAAGCGCGCGCGTGGTCGGCGCTCGACGCCGCGGCGCTGGCCGATTTCGTGCGCAGCCTGCCCGGCGGGCTGGGCGCGCCGATCGGCCACAACGGCTCGCAGCTCTCGGGCGGACAACGCCAGCGGCTGTCGATCGCGCGCGCGCTGTACCGCGACGCGCCGCTGCTGATCCTCGACGAGGCGACCAGCGCGCTCGACGCCGAGAGCGAGCGCCTGGTGCAGCACGCGGTCGACCGCCTGATGCAGGGGCGCACGACCATCGTGATCGCGCACCGGCTGGCGACGATCGCGCACTGCGACCGCATCGCGGTGCTCGACGAAGGCCGCCTGATCGAGCTCGGCACCGAGGCCGAACTGCTCGCCGCCGACGGGCTGTACGCGCAGCTGCACCGCATGCAGTTCCGCGAACCGCAGGCCGGCGCCTGAGGCCGCCGGCGCGCGTCGGGCGCGTCAGGCGGGAGACGTTTCGCGCTGCATCCAGCGCAGGCTTTGCTGGCGCACCACTTCGGGCAGATGGCGCTCGCGGGCGTAGGTCTCGCGGATCCACTGCGCGTCGTTGCCGTGGCCGCCGACGTCGGTCAGCAGCGCGCGCAGCGCGCCGTCGGACTTCAGCGCGATCGCGTGGTCCTCGAGCCGCACCAGCGTGCGCAGCACGTCTTCGCGCAGCGTGCGGTGCTCGCGCGTGGCCGGGTCGATGAAGGTGCCGTCGAAGCCGAAGCGGCAGGCCTGGAAGCGGTTGAAGGTGTAGACAAGATAGTCGTCTTCCTGCGGCTGGAACGGACGCTCGACCTGCATCCAGCGACCCAGCGTCTGGATGTAGGCAGCGATACGCGCCGCCTTGGTGATGGTCAGCGGCGTGTCCATCACCCGCACTTCGATGGTGCCGTACTCGGGCTTGGGACGGATGTCCCAGTAGAAATCCTTCATGCTCTTGACCACGCCGGTGGCGGTCATCTTCTCGAAATAGCGCAGGAAGTCGTCCCAATCGAGCACGAACGGCGCGCGCCCGGACAGCGGGAACGCGAACACCGAGTTCAGCCGCGCCGAATGGAAGCCGGTGTCCTCGCCCTGCACGTAGGGCGACGACGCCGACAGCGCGATGAAATGCGGGATGTAGCGTGAGATGCAGTGCAGCGTGTACAGCGCGGTGTTCGCGTCGGGGCAGCCCAGGTGAACGTGCTGGCCGAACACCGTGAACTGCTTGCTCAGGTAGCCGTACAGTTCGGACAGCTGGTGAAAGCGCGGCTTGTCGAAAATGCGCTGCTGCGCCCAGTGCTGGAACGGGTGGGTGCCGCCGCCGGCCAGCCCCACGTCGAGCCGCTCGGCGGCGTGCACCAGCGCGTCGCGGATTTCGCCGAGCTGCGCCAGCGCGTCGTCGTAGTCGCGGCAGATGCCGGTCGACAGCTCGATCATGCTCTCGGTCATTTCCGGCGTGATCGCGCCGGGCAGACGGGCGCCGTCGAGCAGCCGCAACAGGTCGGGCGCGCACGGCATCAGGTCGTAGTTGTAGCGGCTGACGATCTGCAGCTCGAGCTCGATGCCCATGCTCAGCGCGCCCGAGCTCGCGAACGGCTCCAGGCTCATGAACCTCCCTCCTCACGCGGAATGTCGCCGGCGCGGCCCAGCGCCCAGCGCGCCAGCAGGGTGCCGGCGATGCCGAGCAGCGCGATCGTGGCGAAGCCGGCGTCGAGCAGCCTGGACGGGAAGTCGCCGAGCTGCTGCTGCGCGTCGAGCAACAGCACGAAGGTGATCGCCGCGGCCGGGTTCAGGCTCAGCCCCAGCGCCACCGACTGCCGTGCGCTCAGCCCCGAGGCCGGCCCCAGCAGCCGCAGCACGGCCAGCTTGCCCAGCGCGCGCGCGGCGATCAGCGCCAGCGCCAGCAGCGCGCCGGCACGCAAGGCATTCCAGTCCATCGACATGCCGACGATCATGAACAGCAGCACGATCAGCACGCCGCCGGCGGTGCCGAAATGCCGCGGCCACACGCGCGGGCGCTGGCTGCGCGCGCGCAGCAACAGGCCGGCGAGCAGCGGCGTCAGCAGCGTCGACCAGCGCAGCATCCGTGTCAGCGACAGCACCAGCAGGATCAGTCCGACCAGCAGCAGCGCGGCGCCCTCGTCGGCGAAGTCGAAATGCCGCTCGACCCAGTTCACCGCCCACGCCAGCGCGGCCGCGGCGAGCACCGCGCCGCCGATGGCGTAGCCCTGCTGCAGCAGCGCATACCACCAGTGGCGGCCGATCTGCGCCCCCATCCACGCGGTCAGCAGCCCGACCGCGAGGATCGACAGCATGCTGCCCAGCGCGGCCAGCAGCAGCATGCGCTCGGTGACCTGGCCGCGCGCGTTGAACTCGCCGGCCAGGCGCAGCGCCACGGCCGGCGCCGAACAGGCCAGCGCGGCGGCGAGCGCCAGTCCGTGCAGGCCGCCAGCGCCCAGCACGCTCAGCGCCAGCCAGCCCAGCAGCGTGGCCAGCGTCCATTCGCCGGCGCTGGTGGCGATCAGCCACGGGTTGCTGCGCAGCCAGCGCAGGTTGACGCGATGGCCGATCTCGAACAGCAGCACCGCCATCGCCGCGTCGACCACCGCGCGCGCGCCTGCCTGCAGCTCGAACGCCGGCAGCGCGCCGCCGCCGGCGGCGATCAGCAGCCCGGCGGCCAGGTAGCCGACCAGCCGCGGCCAGCGCAGCAGGCGCAGCACCGACTCGCCCATCAAGGTGGCCAGCACCAGCGCAAGGCCGACCCACAGCACGCCGTCGGCGTGCAGGCTCAGGGTGGGAAGGGCAGCGTGGAAAGGTATCAAGGCAGGGGAAGGTTCGCGCGGCGCGTCAGGCGCCTGCAAGTTCGGCAGGGTCGAACGATTATAGGAAGCATCGAAGCGCGCGCAGCGAAATCCAGGCGCCGGAAAAAACTTCTCGAAAACAATAACTTGGGCGAATGGGTCGACCTTCGAAGGCCATTTCCGGCGCTTGTCAAGCACGCGCCGGCAGCGCGCGTCTTCCTACAATGGTTCGATGCCCTACGTCCACCTGCGCACCCATACCGAGTACTCGATCGTCGACGGCACGCTGCGCGTCGACGCGGCCGTCGCCGCCGCGCGCGGCGACGCGCAGGGGGCGCTGGCGATCACCGACCTGAACAACCTGTTCGCCGCGGTGCGCTTCTATGAGGAGGCACGCAGCGCCGGCGTCAAGCCGATCATCGGATGCGACCTTCGCGTGGCGCCCGACGACGCGTCGCCGCAGGCACCGGGCAGTGCATTGCTGCTGCTGGTGGCCAGCCACCAGGGTTACCTGAACCTGTGCGAGCTGCTCAGCCGCGCATGGCTGCGCGGCCAGCGCAGCGGGCAGGCCGAGATCCGCTGGGAATGGCTGGAGCACGACGGCCTTGCCGGCGGCCTGATCGCGTTGTGCGGCGCGCGCGGCGGCGCGATCGGCCAGGCGCTGCTGGCCGGCGACGCGAACCGCGCGGCAGAGCTGGCGCGGCGCCACGCCGCGGTGTTTCCGCAGCGCTTCTACCTCGAGCTGCAGCGCAGCGGCCACGCCGACTGCGAGCGCCACGTCGCCGCGGCGGCACGGCTGGCCGCCGAACTGCAGCTGCCGGTGGTGGCCACGCACCCGGTGCAGTTTCTCGCGCGCGACGACTTCGAAGCGCACGAGGCGCGCGTGTGCATCGCCGAAGGCGAAACGCTGTCCAACCCGCGGCGTCAGCGCCGTTTCACCGCCGACCAGTATTTCAAGACGCAGGCCGAGATGGAGCAGCTGTTCGCCGACCTGCCGGTCGCGCTGGACAACGCGGTCGAGATCGCCAAGCGCTGCAACCTGACGCTGACGCTGGGCCGGCCGCAGCTGCCGGCGTTCCCGACCCCCGACGGCATACCGGTGGCCGAGTACTTCCGCAGCCTCTCGTTCGACGGCCTCGAGCGACGGCTGCAGCAGCTGTTCACCGACCCGGCGCAACGCGAGGCACAGCGCCCGGCCTACGTCGAGCGCCTCGAGTTCGAGCTCGGCATCATCGCGAAGATGGGCTTCGAGGGCTATTTCCTGATCGTTGCCGACTTCATCAACTGGGCCAAGGACCACGGCTGCCCGGTCGGCCCGGGACGCGGCTCGGGAGCCGGCTCGCTGGTCGCGTACAGCCTGCGCATCACCGACCTCGACCCGCTGGCCTACAACCTGCTGTTCGAGCGTTTCCTGAACCCGGAACGCGTGTCGATGCCTGACTTCGACATCGACTTCTGCCAGGAGAACCGCGACCGCGTCATCGAGTACGTGAAGCAGAAGTACGGCTACGACGCGGTGTCGCAGATCGCCACCTTCGGCACGCTGGCGGCGCGCGCCGCGCTGCGCGACGCCGGCCGCGTGCAGGAACTCGGCTACACCTTCTGCGACGCGCTGGCCAAGCTGATCCCGAACAAGCCGGGGCAGCACATCACGATCGCGCAGGCCATCGAGGTCGAGCCGCAGCTGCGCGAGCGCATCGAACAGGAAGAGGAAGTACGCCACCTGCTGACGCTGGCGCAGCAGCTCGAAGGCCTGCCGCGCAACATCGGCATGCACGCCGGCGGCGTGCTGATCGCGCCGGGCAAGCTGACCGACTTCTGCCCGCTGTACGCGCAGCCCGGCTCGACCGACGCGGTGTCGCAGTACGACAAGGACGACGTCGAAGCGATCGGTCTGGTCAAGTTCGACTTTCTCGGGCTGGCCACGCTGACCATCCTCGAGCTGGCCGCGCAGCACATCCGGCGCAACCACCCGGAGCGCGCCGACTTCAAGCTCGAGGACATCCCGCTCGACGATGCGGCCAGCTACCAGCTGATGGCGCGCGGCGACACCGTCGCGGTGTTCCAGCTCGAATCGCGCGGCATGCAGGGCATGCTGCGCGAGGCCAAGCCCGACCGCTTCGAGGACATCATCGCGCTGGTGGCGCTGTATCGCCCCGGGCCGATGGACCTGATTCCCAGCTTCTGCCAGCGCAAGGCCGGCAACGAGGCCATCGAGTACCCGGATCCGCGCATGGAACCGGTGCTGCGCGAGACCTACGGCATCATGGTCTACCAGGAGCAGGTCATGCAGGTGGCGCAAGTCATCGGCGGCTACTCGCTGGGCGGCGCCGATCTGCTGCGCCGCGCGATGGGCAAGAAGAAGCCCGAGGAGATGGCCAAGCACCGCGGCATCTTCGGCGACGGTGCTGCGAACAACGGCATCGAGGCCGACAAGGCCAACGAGATCTTCGACTTGATGGAGAAGTTCGCCGGCTACGGCTTCAACAAGTCGCACGCCGCCGCCTACGCGCTGCTCGCGGTGCAGACCGCATGGCTCAAGGCGCATTACCCGGCCGAATTCATGGCGGCCAACATGAGCATTGCGCTCGACGACACCGACAAGCTCAAGGTGCTGGTCGACGACGCGCGCGCGATGGGCTTGAAGGTCGTGCCGCCCGACGTCAACCACGGCAGCTGGCGCTTCGACCCGATCGACGCGCACACCATCCGCTACGCGCTGGGCGCGATCAAGGGCACCGGACGCGCGGCGATCGAGGCCATCGTCGAGGCGCGCGAGGCCGACGGCCCGTTCACCTCGCTGATGGACTTCGCCGCGCGCGTCGACCGCACGCGCATCAACCGCCGCGTGCTCGAGGCGCTGGTGCGCGCCGGCGCGTTCGACAGCGTCGACCCGAACCGTGCGACGCTGCTGGCCGGAGTCGGCCTCGCCATCGAGCACGCCGCGCAATGCGCCGAGCACGCCGGCCAGGGCGGTCTGTTCGACAGCCTGCCCGACGATGGCGGCGCCGCCGCGCCCGAGCTCGAACCGCAGCCGCCGTGGGACCTGCGCCAGCGCCTGTCCGAGGAGAAGATCGCGATCGGTTTCGTGCTCAGCGGTCACCTGTTCGACGCCCATGCATCCGAAGTCAGGCGTTTCGCGCCGCGGCCGCTGGCCGAGCTCGTCGAGTCGCGCGAGCCGCAGTTGATCGCCGGCATCGTCGCCGCGGTGCGCATCGTGCAGGGCCAGCGCGGCCGCGTCGCCATCGTCACCCTCGAGGACCGCTCCGGCACGCTGGAGACGGTGGTCAACGAACGCCTGCTCGACACCGTGCGCAGCCTGCTCGCCGACGACGAGCTGCTGGTGCTGCAGGGCCGGGCGCAGGCCGACCGCTTCAGCGGCGGCGTGCGCTTCAACGTCGACGCGGTGTGGACCCTCGAGCAGACCCGCGCGCGACTGGGCCGGCGCATCCGCGTGAGCATCAACGGCCTGCCCAGCGCCGCGCCGCTGCTCGACGTCGCGCGCAGTCATGGCGCGGCCGACGACGGCGGGCTGCCGCTGGACGTCGAAGTCGCGCGCGGCGGCGCGCAGGCCACGCTGCGGCTCGAGAAATGGCGGCTGCGCCCCGGCGACGACACGCTGGCCGCGCTGCGCGAGCTGGCGCTCGACGGTCGCGTGCAGATCGTCTACGACGGCGCCGACGCGCGCGCGGCCCAACACCACTGAGGCGCGGCACGCCGGGCCGCGCGCGTGCTCAGTGCGTGTCGCGCGGGCCCGCCAGTATGTCCATCGGCGTATACCAACGGCCGTGGTCCGACGGGAAGCGGCCGAGACGCTGCACCGCGCGCACCACCGCGGCGTCCCAGCTCGGCACGCCGCTCGAGCGCTTGACGTGCACGCCGACCACCTCGCCGCTGTTCGGGTCCAGCGTGACGCTGAGCAGCACCTGCGGATTGCCCTGCACCTGCGCGAGCTGCGGATAGACCACGTTCTCCTTGACCAGCGTGGCCAGCCGCGCGCCGTATCCGCCCGACGGGCCCGAGGTGCGCGCCGCGGTGCCGGTGCTGCCGGCCGCGCCGTCGCCGGCCTGCGCCATCATGCTCTTCAGATAGGCGGCGCGCGCCGCCTTCTGCTCGCGCGCAAGCTGCTGCGCCTGTTTCTTCTGCTCGGCCAGCTTCTGCGCTTCAAGCTTCTTCTGCTCGGCGAGCTTCGCTTGTTTCTCGAGCTTTTTCTGCTCGGCGAGCTTCTCTTGCTTCTCGAGCTTTTTCTGTTCGGCGAGCTTTTTTGCCTCAAGCTGCTTTTGCTCGGCGCGCTTTTGTTCAGCCAGCTTTTTCGCTTCGAGCTTCTGTTCCGCCTCGTGTTTCTTCTGCGCCTCGACTTGCGCCTGCTGCAGCTCCTGCGCCTTGCGCTCGGCCTCCAGCTTTTTCTTGCGCTGCAACGCGATCTGCGCCTCGTCAGGCGAGGGCTGCGCTTGCACGCGCGGCTGCGGCGGTGGCGGTGGCGGCGCCGGTTGGGGCGTCGGCGCGGGCGTGGGTTGTGGAGCCGGCTTGGGCGCCGGCGGCGCCGCCAGATGCGCGGTCGGCGCCCACAATTCGGCTTCGACCGCTTCGGGCTGGTGGCTGTGCCAGTGCACGCCGAAGGCGAGCAACGCGATCAGCAGCACGTGCATCATCGCCGCCAGCAGCAGCGCGCGCGGCATGCCGCGTTCGCGTGGCGGGCGCAGCGGATCCTCGGTCAGCATCGCTGGAGTGGCCTGGGTTCAGGGTTTGCCGGTGGCCTGCACGGCCAGGCCGACGCGCTCGACGCCGCCGCTCTTGAGCCGATTGAGCACCTGCATCACCGCGTTGTACTTGACGTTGCGGTCGGCGGCGATCAGCACGGGCATGGTCTGCACGCTGCCGCCGCTTTGCTGCGCCAGTGCCTGCACGGTGGACTGCAGCTGGTCGAGCGCGACCGTCTGCTCGGTCAGCCCCGGTGTGCCGGGCTTGGCGTGCGGGTCGCGCAGTCGCACCGACATGGTCTGGTCGGTCTTGAGGTCGACCTCGACCACGGTATCGGGCGCGCGCGAGGCCTGGCCGACGCTGGGCAGCTTGACCAGGCTGGGCGTGATCAGCGGCGCGGTGACCATGAAGATGATCAGCAGCACCAGCATCACGTCGATGTAGGGCACCACGTTGATCTCGGCCAGCGCGCGCCGGCGGCCGCCGCGTTGCTGCAGCGCAGCCATGGTCAGTGCACCCCGGTGTCGTGCGAGCGCGACGCGCCGGCCGGATGCGGCGCGGCCTGGCGGTGCAGGATGTTGGAGAATTCCTCCATGAACGCGTCGAAGCGGATCGACAGCCGGTCGATGTCACGCGCGAAGAAGTTGTACGCGATCACCGCCGGGATCGCCGCGAACAGGCCGATCGCCGTGGCCACCAGCGCTTCGGCGATGCCCGGCGCGACCGTCGCCAGCGTGACCTGCTGCAGGTTCGACAGCCCGACGAAGGCGTGCATGATGCCCCACACGGTGCCGAACAGGCCGACGTAAGGCGACACCGACGCCACCGAAGCGAGGAACGACAGGTTCGACTCGAGCGTGTCCATTTCGCGCTGCAGCGCCGCGCGCATCGCGCGCCGCGCGCCGTCGACGAGGTCGCTGGCGTCGAGATTGCGCTCGCGCAGCTTGAAGAACTCGCGCATGCCGGCGGCGAAGATGCGTTGCAGCGCGCTGCCGTGGCGCGCGTTGGCCAGCGCTGCCTGGTAAAGCTCGGTCAGGCTGGTGCCCGACCAGAAGTCCTGCTCGAACTCGTCGGTCTTGACCCGCGCCGAGCGGATCGCGAAATACTTGCGGAAGATCACCGTCCAGCTGGCCAGCGAAACGCTGAGCAGCAATGCGAGCACCACCTGCACGACGTTGCTGGCACCGAGCACGAGGGAGACGATCGAGAAATTCTGATCCATGCGAAGTCCTGTCGAGTGAGCCGCGGCGGCCCACCCGCTATTGTGCCTCGGCGCCGGTATCGATACGTGTCGCGGGCGTCAGCCCAGGCGTTCGAGCAGCTGCTGCGGCAGCCGCGCCGGACGCATGCCGTCGGCGCTGACGCAGGCTACGCGCACCTGCAGCGTGGTCAGCAGCGGCAGTTCGGCGAATGCCGCGGACTGCTCGGGGTCGCCGCGGCGAACTTCCTGCAGCAGGTCGATGCTGGCGCCGCCGATGCGTTGCGGCGTCGCGCTGACCAGCAAGGCGTCGTCGAGCCTGGCCGACGCCAGGTAGCGCAGCTGCGCGCTGCTGACGACGAACAGCAGGCCTTGCCGTTCGGCCGTACGCTGCTGCTCGACCCCCAGCGCGCGCAGCCACTCGGTACGCGCGCGCTCGAAGAATTTCAGGTAGTTGGCGTAATAGACGACGCCGCCGGCGTCGGTGTCCTCCCAGTACACGCGTACCGGCCAGACGAAAGCGCGATTCGAGGTCATCGACGCAGTGTAGGCGAGGGCGCTGCGCGCAGCCTTATGCTTGACGCTTTGCACGAAAGCAGGACAACATCATGTTCACCGGACTCGTCACCGCGGTCGGGCGCATCGAGCGCGTCGAGCCGCTGCCCGGCACCGGCGCCGGCGTGCGCGCGCGCATCGCAACCCCGCCGGCGTGGCTCGCCGGAGTCGCCGACGGCGACAGCATCTGCATCAGCGGCGCGTGCATGACCGTCGTCGCCTTCGACGCTGCCGGGTTCGAGGTCGAGATCTCGGCCGAGAGCTTGGCATGCACCACGGGCCTCGACCAGCTTGGCGCGGCGGTCAACCTCGAACAGTCGCTGACGCTGGCGACCAAGCTCGGCGGCCACCTGGTCACCGGTCACGTCGACGACATCGGCCGCGTCGAAGTCTTCGAACCGGTCGGCGAATCGTGGCATCTGGCGCTGACCGTGGCCGCCGAACTGGCCCGCTTCTTCGCCTACAAGGGGTCGATCACGGTCAACGGCGTGAGCCTGACCGTCAACCGCGTCGACGACCGCGCCGACGGCAGCGCCACGGTGCACATCAACCTGATCCCGCACACGCTGCAGCACACCAATCTGCACACGCTGAGCGCCGGCAGCGCGGTCAACGTCGAAGTCGATCTGATCGCGCGCTACGTCCAGCGCATGGTCGCCCCGGCCTGATCCACTTGCGTGCTGACGAAAAAGCACGCTATACTTCAATGCTTATTCCCCGATAGCTCAGTCGGTAGAGCGACGGACTGTTAATCCGCAGGTCCCTGGTTCGAGCCCAGGTCGGGGAGCCAAACATGGTTGAAAGTGGGCACCTTTACCAAGGTGCCCATTTTTTCGCCCGCCGCAGCCGCAAGGGCTGCGGCCTTGCGGCCCTGCATGTGCACCTTGTGGCCGTCGAAGACGATCTCCGAGACAAGCAATAGAGCCTACCTCGCCGAAAGCAAACATGAAATTCTTAAGTCTGGGAAGAGCACCCAGCCGCGCGAGATTGAAGGTACGGGATTTTGGGTGATGACGAACTCGCCAACCCCGCAGAAGCAGCAGATGGTTCGAGAGGTGCTCGAATTGCTTGGGTACAGCCAAGCGGCGGTTATGGCCGCAGTCGCCGTGATTCAGTGAGAGGGTCGAGCTCTGGTGGAGACACTACCTCAGTTCAACATGCCCTTGAGGTCCTTGAGCATCAGGAATAGGTGATACGGGTCGGTCGGGCTAGGCTCGAATTCCCAGGACTCGTACCAGAGCCGCGCCGTATCATCCTTGGCATGCACCAGCAGGCAGCGGATGCCGGCGATGTCGGCGGCCTGTGCAGTGCGCAGCAGCACATCCTTGAGCAATGCCTGGCCCAGGCCTTTGCGCTGATGCTCCTTGTCCACCGCGAGTCGGGCCAGGATCATGACCGGTACCGGGTGGTGCGCCAGCCCCTTCATCACTCTTGATGGGGCAGCGTCCGGATCGACACTACCGACGGCGAGGCTGTAGAAGCCGACCACCACGTCACCGTGGCAGCAGACGTAGGTCTGCGCGCTGTTGGCCTTCTGATTGACGAGCGCGTAGCGCTGCAGGAACTGGTTCAGCGCGGCCTGGCCGCAGTCGAAAGCATCGACCTGATCCGTAGCTAGCAGCTTGCGAATGGGCGCGTAGCCACCGCTCAACCCAGCACCCCGGGTTCACGCAGCAACTTCTTCAGGCGCGGCTTGTTTTGTACTGGACGATCCAGCGCGTCCTGGAACGCCTGCCACTGCGCCTCGTCGAGCACGAACCGGCGACGATCCGCCAGCGTCTGCGCGGCCGCCGTCACGCCCGCGTCGAGCAGGAACTCGCTAACGTTCTTGTGGCAGGCGCGCGCGGCCTCCTGCAGAAGTTGCTTGACCGGCGTGCTTGCACGAACGTCAATGCGTTCGGTCTTGGAAAGATTCAGGGTGCTCATGGGGCCCCTCCGGACGTATCTTGGCTGCCTTCATTCTAATTGTCCGGACGGTGTCCTGACAAGCGATTCTTGTCGTCAGCCGCCATGTGCATCCCCCCGTGTGGCGATGCGTCGGTAGGGGGCGATCACGACCCGTAACGAGGTCGGCCGGGATCCATCGCGAGGGTCAGGCGGGTTGCTTGCCGTCGGTCTTTGGCCGTCACCAAGGCAGCTTCGCCGAGGGCTCAAGGGTGAGGCGCCAGTGCCCAGATTCGCCCTGATTGGCGAGCCAAACACGAAGCCTCAGGTCACAAGCCTGGGGCTTTTTGCGCCCGCTCGGCGGGCGGCGGCACGGGTCCGATCATGTGCATGATCAGGCGGATCAGGATGTCCTTGTCCTTCGGGTCCGATTCGGCGACCAGCAGCGTCAGCGCGGCCAGCCCGACGTCGTTGATGACGGGTTGCCCGGTGGGATCGATGAGCCGGCCGTTGCGGTGCAGGAAGTCGACGAACAGCAGCGCAGCGCTGCGCTTGTTGCCGTCGGCGAAGGGGTGGTTCTTCACGACGAAATACAGCAGGTGCGCAGCCTTGGATTCAACGTCGGGGTAGGCGGCCTCACCAAAGACGGACTGCTCCAGGTTGCCGAGAATGGCCGCCAGGCCGTCACCACGCTCCCGGGCGAACAGCTCGCTCGCGTCGCCTCGACGTTGCAGGTCATTTTTCAGCGTGGCGATTTGCTCTCGAGCCTGTTGCAGGCTTGGCAGCGAACCGCCCGGGTGACCGTGCGGCTCGCTGAGCAGGCCCTCGTCATAGCGCTGCAGCCAAAGGAAGGTGCGCGTGTAGCGGCTGACCAGATCGATCAAGCCGCGGCCCGCGTCAAGCGCGAGATGGTCGCTGTGCGCGGCTCGGCGTATCAGATCAAGAGCCGTTTCCAGTTCGCGCGCGTTCGCTTCGAAGCGTCGGCGGTCGACGGTGTACCCCCGCGTCAGGTGCTGCTTCAGCAGGGCGGTGGCCCACTGGCGAAAGCGCACGCCCTCCGGTGACTTGACCCGGTAGCCGACCGAGATGATGACATCGAGGCTGAACAGACCGACGGGCTTGTCGGAGCTGGCAATGTGCAGATTTTGCACATTGCTCTCCCGCGCGAGTTCTCCGTCGGCGAACACGTTCCGAACGTGGCGCCCGACGACGGTACGGTCGCGGCCGAACAA
>JAJZHH010000032.1 GCA_021804595.1 Pseudomonadota bacterium | reverse complement strand
CCGAAGCCTTGGCCGCGACTGCGGCGCTGGCGGCTGGCGGTGTCGCTGGCGGTGTCGCTGGCGTCACTGCGGCGGCCGCCGGCGCCTGCCCGGCGACGCGGTCGGCGGCCGCGGCGGCGCGTTGCAGCCAGCGTTGGCCACGCGCTGCGTCGCGCTTCACCCCGTCGCCATCGAGATAGTGCTCGCCCAGGCTGCGTTCGGCCGGTGCGTAGCCTTGTTCGGCCGCTTTGCGGTACCAATAGACGGCCTGCGCCGCGCCGTGTGGCGACACCAGCCCATTGGCGTAGAGATTGGCCAGGTTGTACTGCGCGGCGGCATCGCCGTGCTGCGCGGCCGCGCCGAACCAGCGTTCGGCGCCAGCGTCGTTGCCACGGTCGAGGCAGTACATGCCGTACCAGTTCTCGGCCGAGCGGTCGTGCGCGTCGATCGCCGCGTACAGATGCGCCAGCGCTGCCGCGTTGCCCTGCTCGGCAGCCAGCGCCCAGGCTTGCGCGGGGTCGGTCGCTGCGACGCAGTTGGGCGACACAACTGCCAGAAAGGCAATTGAAAGGCCGAGCGTTGCCGCTGGGAAGCGGCGACGCCGGCGGCTTCCAGCATCGATCGTGGGCACGTGGACCATGAGCGCCAATCCTAGCATCCGGCGATGGGCAACTCCAGAGGCAAGCCGCCTCAGCACTCGATGACGTTGACCGCCAGCCCGCCGCGCGCGGTCTCCTTGTACTTGCTGCGCATGTCGGCGCCGGTTTCGCGCATGGTCTTGATCACTTCGTCGAGCGAGACGCCGTGATGGCCGTCGCCGCGCAGCGCGATGCGCGCGGCGTTGATCGCCTGCACCGCGCCCATCGCATTGCGCTCGATGCACGGGATCTGCACCAGGCCGCCGACCGGGTCGCAGGTCAGCCCGAGGTGATGCTCCATGCCGATCTCGGCCGCGTTCTCGACCTGCGCCGGCGTGCCGCCGAGCACTGCGCACAGCGCGCCGGCGGCCATGCTGCAGGCCACGCCGACTTCGCCCTGGCAGCCGACTTCGGCGCCGGAGATCGACGCGTTCTCCTTGTACAGCAGGCCGATTGCGCCGGCGGTGAGCAGGAAGTCGCAGACGCCGCTGTCGTCGGCGTGCGGCGTCAGCCGCGCGTAGTAGTGCAGCACCGCCGGGACGATGCCGGCGGCGCCGTTGGTCGGCGCGGTGACGACGCGGCCGCCACCGGCGTTTTCCTCGTTGACCGCCAGCGCCCACAGGTTGACCCAGTCGAGCGCGCGCAACGGATCGATGCGGCTCGCGGTGGATTTGCCGTGCAGCGCACGATACAGCGCCGGCGCGCGCCGTGGCACGTGGAAGCCTCCGGGCAGCTCGCCTTCATGGCGGCAGCCGCGCGCGACGCACTGCTGCATCGCGTCCCAGATCGACAGCAACTGCGCGTCGATCTCGGCGTCGCTGCGCCAGTGGCGCTCGTTCAGGCGCATCACGTCGGCGACGCTGCAGCGCAGTCGCGCGCTCAGCGCGAGCAGTTCGGCGCCGCTGTGGAAGGGCAGCGGCAGCACTTCGGTGTCGGGCGCGATCGCGGCCTGCCGGGCGCTGTCGGCCAGCGCTTCGGCGGTGACGACGAAGCCGCCGCCGACCGAGTAGTAGATGCGCTCGAGCAGCAGCTCGCCGGCCGCGTCCCAGGCCTGCAGCTTCATGCCGTTGGGGTGGCCGGGCAGCGGCTTGCCGCGCTGCAGCAGCAAGTCGGCGACGGGGTCGAACGCGATATCGTGTTCGCCGAGCAGCTGCAGTCGCCCGCCCAGCGCGGCCAGCCGCGCGTCGATGCCGTCGACGTCGACGCTTTCCGGCTGTTCGCCGAGCAGGCCGAGCAGCACCGCCTTGTCGCTGCCGTGGCCGCGGCCGGTCGCCGACAGCGAACCGTACAGCCGGCACTGCAGTTTCACGGTGCGCTCGAGCAGCTGCTGCTGGCGCAGCGCGAGCACGAACAGGCGCGCGGCGCGCATCGGCCCGACGGTGTGCGAGCTCGACGGGCCGATGCCGATGCGGAACAGATCGAAGACGGAAACGGCCATGGTCGGGTATTCCTCGTGGCGCGGGTTCAGGCGGCTTCGCCGCAGGCCGCGGCGAGTTCGCCGGCGAAGGCGTCGACCGTTTCCGGCTGCGTGTCCCACGCGCACATCAGCCGGCAACCGCCGCCGG
Organism: Pseudomonadota bacterium; assembly: GCA_021804595.1. Lineage (GTDB taxonomy): Bacteria > Pseudomonadota > Gammaproteobacteria > Burkholderiales > Burkholderiaceae_C > Thiomonas_A. The sequence continues at coordinate 22,383 of JAJZHH010000032.1, read as the reverse complement.
CGATGAACTCGTAGAACTTCCAGCCGGCCGCGTGCAGCCGCGCGATCGCCGCCGCCGGCAGCTGCGCGAACACCGCGTTGGCCTGCGGCGGGTGCAGCACGTGCACGCCGGGGACGTGGCGGATCGCCTGGTACAGGCGCTGCGCCATCGCGTTGGCGTGGCGCGCGTTGCGCAGCCAGTTGTCGTTTTCCAGCATGCCGACCCAGGGCGCCGAGATGAAGCGCATCTTCGACGCCAGCTGGCCGGCCTGCTTGACCCGCCAGGCGAAATCGGCGGCGAGCTCGCGGTCGAAGAAGACGACGGCTTCGCCGACTGCCAGGCCGTTCTTGGTGCCGCCGAAGCACAGCACGTCGACGCCAGCGCGCCAGGTGATTTCCGACGGGTGCACGCCCAGCGTCGCCACCGCGTTGGCGAAACGCGCGCCGTCCATGTGCAGTTTCAGTTGGCGCCGCTTGGCGATCGCCGCGATCGCGCGGATTTCGTCGACGCCGTAGACCGTGCCCAGCTCGGTGGCCTGGGTGATCGAGACCACCTTGGGTTTCGGGTAATGGATGTCGCGGCGCCGCGTCACCAGATGCTCGACCGCATCGGGCGTGAGCTTGCCCTGGCGTGCCGCATCGTCACCGCTGTCGGCGACCAGCAGCTTGGAGCCGTTGGAGAAGAACTCCGGGCCGCCGCATTCGTCGGTCTCGATGTGCGCCACCGGCGAACAGATCACGCTGTGGTAGCTCTGGCACAGCGAAGCCAGCGCCAGCGAGTTCGCCGCGGTGCCGTTGAACACGTAGTAGACGTCGCAATCGGTCTGGAACAGCTCGCGCAGCATATCGGTGGACTTCTGCGTCCACGGGTCGTCGCCATAGGCCGGCTGGTGGCCGCTGGCGTCGGCGTCGAGCATCGATTGCAGCGCTGCGGGGCAGATTCCGGCCAGGTTGTCGCTGGCGAACTGCTGGCGCGCGGGGCGGTGGGACATGTCGGGCAAAGGCAGGGAGGGGGCGCCGCAAGGCGCGAGACCAAGCTTGAAATATCGAATCTTGCACGGCATCAAGTCGCCCTGTCCAGTGCGCGGTCATCGTATGACCTTGTTCGCACCGTGGAAGATGGTGCATACCGCGACGCGCGGCCATAAGATCTACGTTTCATGAATCCTTGCGCCTGACGGTCAAGCCGAGGGCGATCGTGCGATGAACCCGATGCTGCGAGCGGCTCTGCTCGGCTACGCCCACGTTTCGGCGATCCTGCTGTTGACGGTGTTCATCAGCGCGCAGACTGCGGTGCTCAACGCCGCACAGCATGCGCCCGGCGACGCGCTGCTGCGGCGGCTGCTGCGGCTCGACGTCTGGTTGTGGGGCTCGTTTGCCGCGGTGGCCGCCACCGGAGCGGCGCACGTGTTCCTCGGGCTGCGTGCCTGGCAGTCGTTCGCGTTCGATGCGCTGCTGTGGGGCAAGCTGGCCTTGTTCGCGACCATGCTGGCGATGGCGGTGGCGGCCAGTCGCACGCTGCGGCGTTGGCAGCGGCGTGCCGCGACGCCGTTCGCCGACGCCGCCGAACTGAAGGCGCAGCGCCGCTGGCTGATGTGGCAGGCACACCTGATGGTCGTGCTGCCCTTGCTCGGCATGCTGCTGGCGCACGGTTACTGACGCGCCGGGGGGCGGCGCGGCGGCCACGCCGGTTTATGCTTGAGGCATCCGGAGGGGGTGCCATGGTCGACGAGAACAACGACGCGCCGCGCCGCGGCGACGAGGTCGAGCGGGGCGTGAAAGGCGACCGCAAGCGCGAGGGTGACCGTGCCCGCTTGCCGCGCCTGGACCCGAAAGCGGGCATCCACCTCGGTTACTGGGTGATCGCGGCGCTGGTGCTGATGCTGGTGCAGAATCTGTGGACCACGGCGCGTGACGTCGAAACGGTGCCCTACAGCCGTTTCGAGCAGCTGCTGCAGCAGGGGGCCTTGAGCGACGTGCAGATCGACGCGCAGACGCTGACCGGCACCCTCAAGGGCACGCCGACGGGCAAGCCGGCCAGGCGCGTCGTCGCGGTGCGCGTCGACCCGGCGCTGGCCGCCGAGCTGCAGCACTATGGCGTGCGCTACGCGCAGGTGTATGAGAGCACCTGGTTGGCCAATCTGCTGTCGTGGATCGTCCCGGCACTGGTGTTCTTCGGCGTCTGGTATTTCATGGTGCGGCGATTCGCCGATCGCCAGGGCGGTGCGTTGGGCGGCGGTTTCATGGCCATCGGCAAGAGCCGGGCCAAGGTCTATATGGAAAACAGCACCGGCGTCAGCTACGCCGACGTGGCCGGGGTCGACGAGGCCAAGGATGAGCTCAAGGAGGTCGTCGATTTCCTGAAGGATCCGGGCAGCCATGGTCGACTGGGCGCGCGCGCGCCCAAGGGCATCCTGCTGGTCGGGCCGCCGGGCACCGGCAAGACCTTGCTCGCGCGCGCGGTCGCCGGCGAGGCCGGCGTGCCATTCTTCTCGATCAGCGGCTCGGAGTTCGTCGAGATGTTCGTCGGTGTCGGCGCTGCGCGCGTGCGCGACCTGTTCGAACAGGCGCGGGCGAAAGCGCCGGCGATCATTTTCATCGACGAGCTCGACGCGCTCGGCCGGGTGCGCGGCGCCGGCGCCTTCGGCGGCGGCCACGACGAGAAGGAGCAGACGCTGAACCAGCTGCTGGTCGAGCTCGACGGTTTCGACCCGAGCTCGGCGCTGGTGATCCTGGCCGCGACCAACCGGCCCGAGATCCTCGACCCGGCGCTGCTGCGCGCCGGGCGTTTCGACCGCCAGGTGCTGGTCGACCGCCCGGACAAGGCCGGTCGCGTGCAGATCCTGCGCGTGCACGTGCGCCGCGTGCGGCTGGACGCGGCGGTCGAGCTCGACGACATCGCCGCGCTCACCCCCGGGTTTTCCGGCGCGGACCTCGCCAACCTGGTCAACGAGGCGGCCTTGCTGGCCACGCGCGAGAACGCCGCCAGCGTCGACGCCACGCACTTCACGCGCGCGATCGAGCGCATCGTCGCCGGTCTCGAGAAGCGCAACCGGCTGCTGAACGCGCGCGAGCGCGAAATCGTCGCGCATCACGAAATGGGCCATGCGCTGGTCGCGTTGAGCCTGCCCGGGGTCGACGTCGTGCACAAGGTGTCGATCATTCCGCGTGGCGTCGGCGCGCTCGGCTACACGATCCAGCGCCCGACCGAAGACCGCTACCTGATGACGCGCGATGAACTCGAGAACAAGATGGCGGTGCTGATGGGTGGACGCGCCGCCGAGCATCTGGTCTACGGTCACTGGTCGACCGGCGCGGCCGACGACCTGGCCAAGGTCACCGATATCGCGCGCAGCATGGTCACGCGTTACGCGATGGTCGACGCGCTCGGTCAGGTCGCCCTCGACGACAGCACGCCCAACCTGCTCGGCGCGCCGCCGCTGGCGACGCAGCGCAGTTACAGCGAACAGACCGCGCGCGAGATCGACTGTGCGGTGCGGGATTTGGTTGGCGCCGCATTCGCGCGTGCCGAGGGCCTGTTGCGCGAGCGTCGTGCGCTGCTCGATCGCGGGGCCCGCGCACTGCTCGCGCAGGAGACCCTGACACAGTCCGAACTGGTCGAACTGGTCGCGGCTGCCGGGCAGCTTTCCGGCGGCGGCGGCGCACTGAGTTGAAGGTGTTTGCGTGCCGTGCGCGATCGACGCCACGGCGCAGCCGCCATCGAAGCCAAGGAGACGACGATGCGTGCATGCCTGAATCCGGCGCTGGCCGGTGTCGCTGCGCTGATGCTCGGCGGCTGTGCGTCCTTGTTGCCGCGCGGAGACGTGCATACCGAACGGCCATGGCAGGACTACGCGCAGGCGCATGCGGCCTACAAGGCGATACGGCCGTACCGCACGACGATGGCCGAGCTGCGCCGCCGCGGGGTCGACCCCGACCGTACGCCGAACGTCAAGTTGCTCAGTTACGCCGACATCCTGCGCGAGCTCGTTCCGGCCGGGGCGAACAGCGTGCCGCTCGACCCTGGCATCATGGACTGCCTGCACCGGCAGCACGACTGCGTCGGTTACGCGATCGCGCAGCGGCACGTCGAGACGCGACGCATCGGCAATTTCTGGGCCGATTTCCTGAATTTCCGACGCGAGACACGGATCCGCGGCTGGTCTTACCAGATGTTGGTGCTGAGCGTAAATGGTAAAATTGTCTACAAATTGTGGAGCGGCGAGCCGAATATCGCGCAGGATCAGGTCGATCGCAACCCGCTCGGCCCGCTGCAAAGCAGCGGCGACGCGCTGGTCGGCAAACTGTACTGATCGGCGCTGCCGCAACCTCGAGGCCGTAATCCTTCGCATGAGCACCGCTGAAAAACGAGGGCCCGCGCGCGTGATGATCGTCGACGACCATCCGCTGGTGCGCCGTGGCATTGCCAGCGTGATCGACGGCGAGCCGGATCTGCGCGTGTGCTGCGAGGCCGACAGCATCGCCGACGCGCTGCAGCGCGTGCGCGGCGCCAACCCCGATCTGCTGATCGTCGACCTTTCACTGGGCGACGGCAGCGGGCTCGATCTGGTCAAGCGGCTGCGCGCGCAGGATTCCCGGCTGAAGATCCTGGTCTGTTCGATGCACGACGAGCAGCTGTTCGCGCAACGCGCGCTGGCCGCAGGTGCCAACGGCTACATCGGCAAGGAGCAGGCGACCGAATTCGTCGTCGACGCGGTGCGCCACGTGCTGGCGGGGCGTACCTGGCTCAGTCGCGACATGACCGAGCGCGCGCTTGCCGGCCTGACGCGGGGCCACGCCGATTTCGCGCGCGATCCGGTCGGCAGCCTCAGCGACCGCGAACTCGAGGTGTTCGAACTGATCGGCCGCGGCTGCGGGCCGTCGCAGATCGCCGAACAGATCCACCTCAGCGTGAAGACGGTCGAAACCCACCGCGAGAAGATCAAGCGCAAACTCGGGCTGCGCAGCGGCGTCGAACTGACCCGACGCGCGCTGCAGTGGGTGACCGAGGGCCATTGAGGCCGACATGAAAACGGGGCCGCGAAGGGCCCCGTCGGGTGAGCGCCTAAGCGATCATTTCTCGGTCACTTTGGCTTCGCTCAGCAGTTTCTGCTGGTAGGCCTGAACCGTCTCGCGCTGCAGTTCCTGCTCGATCTGCGGCTTGAGCTGGTCGAGGGTCGGCGGCTTCGCCGGGCGGGTCGCGTCGAGCTTGATCACGTGCCAGCCGAACTGGGTCTGCACCGGCTTGGTCGTGTACTGGCCGACCTTGAGCTTGGTCAGCGCCTCGGCGAACGGCGGCACGTAGTTGCCCGGGGTCGACCAGCCGAGCTTGCCGTCGTTGGCGGCCGACGCGGTGTCCTTCGAGTATTTCTTGGCCAGTTCGCCGAACTTGTCGCCCTTCTTCAGGTCGGCGATGACTTCATCGGCCTGCTTTTCAGTCGGCACCAGGATGTGCTGGGCCTCGTATTCGGTGGTGCCGAAGGACTTGGTGAATTCGGCGTACTTGGCCTGCACCTGCGCGTCGGTGATCGGGTGCGCCTTCAGGTACTTGCCCAGCAGCGCGCGGATCAGCACGTCGTCGTGCGTCATCGCGAGCTCGTCCTTGACTTGCGGGTCCTTCGCCAGGCCTTCCTTTTCCGCCTGCTGCACGATCACCGTGCGCATGATCAACTGCTTCTTGATCTGCTCCTTGATCTGCGGCGTCGCCGGGTGGCCACTGCGCTGGGCCATGCTTTGCGCGATCGCGTCGACCAGCGATTCGGGAATCGGCTTGCCGTTGACGGTCGCGGCGGTTTGCGCGTGAGCCAACGGGGACAGCATCGCCAGCGCGAACGCGGCGGGCAGGACTTTGGAACGAACTTGGATCATGGCTGGCATGGAATGGACTAGGGTTGTGCGCGGCCTTCGGCCTGCACGCTGGTCTCGGACGGGACTCGATCCTCGCCTGGGGCCAGCAGGAGCATGGTCAGGGCGTGGATCTCACCCGGGAACATCGAGGCCAAGGCATCATACACGAGGCGTTGTTTGCCCAACCTTGATTTTCCGTTGAAGCGCGAGCTGACCATCTCGACGTGGAAATGGCTGCCGAGCGGGTCGTGCCCGCCGTGGCCGCGGTGGCCCGGCGAATCGTCGCGGACTTGGAGTCGCTGCGGCTCGAACGCCGCGCGCAGCAACGCGTCGATGCGCTGGGCTCGTGTCATTTCAGCCGCCCTGCGGCAGATCGCGGGCGATCAACAGCGACTGGCCGATCGCGAACACGACGGTCAGCGCCAGGCTGCCGAACAGCTTGAAATCGACCCAGGTCGCGGTCGGGTAGTGATAGGCGACCCAGATGTTGGCCATACCCATCACCGTGAAATAACCGGCCCACGACCAGTTCAACCGAGTCCACGCGCGTTCGGGCAACTGCATCTGGCTGCCCAGCAGCGAGCGGATCAGGTTGCGTCGCCACAGCAACTGACCGCCGACCAGCGCGGCGGCGAACAGCCAGTACAGCACGGTCGGCTTCCACTTGATGAAGGTGTCGTCGTGCAGCACCAGCGTGGCGCCGCCGAACACGACGACGACGACCAGGCTGACCCACAGCATCGGCTCGACGCGACGTCCGCGCAGTCGCAGCCAGCCGATCTGGCCGAACGTTGCCGCGATCGCCACCGCGGTGGCGACATAAATGCCGCCGACCTTGAAAGCGGCGAAGAACAGGATGATCGGCAGGAAATCAAAGAGCAGCTTCATCCGTGCATTATCGCCGCTGCGCGCCAGCGTCGGGTTCGGCGTCGAAATCCAGCGCCGCGGAATTGATGCAGTAGCGCAGACCGGTCGGGGCCGGGCCGTCGGGGAAGACGTGGCCGAGGTGGGCGTCGCACGCCGCGCACAGCACTTCGGTGCGCACCATGCCGTGACTGCGGTCGACACGTTCGTGCAGCGCGGCTGCCGCCGCCGGCGACGTGAAGCTGGGCCAGCCGCAGCCGGCATCGAACTTGTCCGCCGACTCGAACAGCGGCGCGCCGCAGCACACGCAGCGGTAGCGGCCATCGGCGTCGTGGTTCCAGTAGCGGCCGCTGAACGGCGCTTCGGTGGCGGCGCGGCGCGTCACCGCATACTGTTCGGCGCTGAGGCGGCGACGCCATTCGGCGTCGCGGGCATCGTCGGTCATGGCGTTCTCTCCTCGCGGCGTGGGGTCAACTCGAGCACGACAGGCATGCCGGCGGCGCATCGGGTGGTGGCGGTGCGGCGAATGCGGCGTTGGCCGCGGTTTCGCGGTAGGGCTCGCGCAGCGCGTCGTGCAGCGCCTGCGCCGGCTCGAAGTCGCCGCGCTCGGCGGCGTCGATCGCGTGCTGGGCCAGGTGGTGGCGCAGCACCAGGTGCGGGTTGAGTGCAGGCATCGCCGCACGCGCCGGCGCGCTGCTGAGCGCGCGCCAGCGCGCCAGCCACGCCAGCCACGCGTCGGTGCAGCCGCTGAACTGCGCCGCCAGCAACGGTGGCATCGCGCCGTCGGCGGCGTCGTGCAGCCGGCGGAAGCTGATCGTCCAGTCGGCGCGAGCGCGGTGCAGCAGCTCGAGCCAGTCGCGCGCCAGCGCGTCGTGTTCGGCGCTGGCGACGTCGAGCCCGAGCTTGGCGCGCAGCCGCGCGCGCCACGCTGCGTCGAACGCCGCCGGGAAGCGCTGCAAGGCGTCGTCGATGCGTTGCGCGTCGCCGATCAGCGGCTTCAGCGCCGCGCCGAGCGCGTACAGACTCCAGTGCACCGCAGCCGGCTGCCGGCCCCAGCAGTAGCGCGACGAGGTGTCGCTGGTGTTTGGCGTGTAGTCGGGGTCGAAGGCGTCGAGAAAGCCGAACGGGCCGTAATCGAGGGTCCAGCCGAGCATCGACAGGTTGTCGGTGTTGAGCACGCCGTGCACGAAGCCGACCGCCTGCCACGCCGCCACCAGCTCGGCGCTGCGTTCGCTGACGCGCTGCAGCAGCGCCAGCGCCGGGTTGCCGGCCTGCGCGCAGTCGGGTTCGAAGCGCGCGATCCAGGCGTCGAGCAGCCGGCGCAGCGCCGCGTGCTGGCCGCTGTGGCTGAAGTGCTCGAAGTGGCCGATGCGCATGAAACTCGGCGCCAGCCGCGTGACCACCGCGGCGCGCTCGATGCGCTCGCGGCGCACCGGCAGCGGCGAATCGACCAGGCACAACGCGCGCGTCGTCGGCACGCCCAGGTGCCACATCGCTTCGCTGGCGAGGAATTCACGCAAGGACGAACGCAGCACCGCTCGACCGTCGCCGAAGCGCGAAAAGGGCGTGCGCCCAGCTCCCTTGAGCTGGACTTCCCAAGAAGCGTGGCCGGCGTTCTGCGCGCCGTCGAGAGCCGCCAGCTCGCCGAGCAGATGGGCGCGGCCGTCGCCGAGCTGGCCGGCCCAGTTGCCGAACTGGTGGCCGGCGTAGACGGTGGCCAGCGGCAGGCAGTCGGGGTCGACGCGGTTGCCGGCGAACAGCGCGGCCCACTCGGCGCGCCGCGCGGCGTCGGTCGGCGGCGTCAGTCCGAGCAGGCGCGCGGCGTCGTCGCTGTACAGCCGCAACTCGGGTTGCGGCAGCCCCTGCGGGGCCAGTTCGGCGTAGAACTCGGGGCCGAGCTCGCGCAGCGGCTGGCGCGGCCATGCCAGTCCGGCGAAATCGTGGCGGTCGTCTCGACGCATGTCCATGAGCGGCATTGTCGCCGCTCGGCGATACCCCTGCGCGCAGCCGGGAAGAGCGCGTCAGCCGCCCGGATCGCCGCGCAGCCTGGCGCCGATCTCGCCGACCACGCCGCGGCGCAGCAACAGCACGCACAGCACGAAAATCGCGCCGATGACGATGCTCACCGAATCGCTGAGCTGCTGGAACCACGCCACCCCGGTCAGGTGCACGAGCAGTCGGGCAATCGCACCCATCTTGTCCTCGAGCAGCGTGACCAGCGCGGCGCCGAACACGGGCCCGAGGTCGGTGCCGAGACCGCCGACCAGGGTCATCAGGATGACCAGCCCGGAGGTGGCCCAGTGCACGTCGTCGAGCGTCTCGAAGCCCATCACCACGGCCTTCAGCGCACCGGCCAGTCCGGCGAACGCCGCCGACAGCACGAACACGGCGATGCGGTACTGGGTCGCGCTGTAGCCCAGCGAAATCAGCCGTTGCGTGTTCTCGCGCGACGCATGCAGGATCTGCCCGAACGGCGAGCGGTTGATGCGGCGCAGGAACCACCAGCTGGTCGCGAACACCGCGAACACGACTTCGTACATCACGCGGTCGTCGTGCAGCGGCAGCCCCAGCAGCGTGCCGCGGGGGATGCCCTGCAGCCCGTCCTCGCCGCCGGTGAACGAGGCCTGCAGGAAATAGAAATAGACGATCTGCGCCAGCGCCAGCGTGATCATCGAGAAATAGATGCCGTGGCGGCGAACCGCGATCAGCGCCATCGCCAGTCCGATCGCGACCGCGAACGCGACGCCGAGCAGCACGCCCAGCGGCGTCGGCCAGTGCCAGCTGGCCAGTGCGAGGCCGGCGATGTAGCCGGCGCCGCCGAACAGCGCGGCGTGACCGAACGAGATCAGCCCGCCGTAGCCGGCGAGCAGGTTGAAGGCGCAGGCCAGCAGCGCAAAGCACATGATGCGCATGCCCAGCACCGGATACAGGCCCAGCCAGGGTGCCGCCGCGACCAGCGCGAGCAAGGCGATCCAGCCGAAAGCGGCGCGTTTCATCGCGACCTCCCGAACAGGCCGGCCGGACGCACGGTCAGCACCAGCGCCATCAGGATGAACACGACGGTGCTCGAGATCGGCGCATACACCACCTTGGCCAGACCCTCGATCAGCCCCAGGGCCAGCCCGGAGACGATGGCGCCGACCACCGAGCCCATGCCGCCGATGACGACGATCGCGAACACCGTGATGATCAGGTTCGAGCCCATCAGCGGCGAGACCTGGATCACCGGCGCCGCGAGCACGCCGGCCAGCCCGGCCAGCGCGGCGCCGAAGCCGAAGGTCGCGGTGATCAGCAGCGGCACGTTGATGCCGAAGCACTGCACCAGCGCCGGGTTCTCGGTGCCGGCGCGCAGGTAGGCGCCGAGCCGGGTGCGCTCGATCAGCGCCCAGGTTCCGACGCACAGCACGATCGACGCCAGCACCGCGAAGGCGTGGTATTCGGGCAGGAACATGAAGCCCAGGTTCAAGGTGCCGCCGAGTTGCGGCGGCGGGTTGTAGGGCTGGCCGGCGACGCCGAAGAACGATCGGAACAGCCCTTCGAGCAGCAGCGTCAGGCCGAAGGTCAGCAGCAGGCCGTAGATCGGGTCCATGCCGCGCAGCCGGCGCAGCATCAATCGCTCGACGACCATGCCGAACGCGGCCAGCGCCAGCGGCGCCAGCAGCAGCATGGCCCAGTAGCTCAGGCCGAAGTACTGCGCACCGATCCACGCCAGCATCGCGCCCATCATGAAGAAGGCGCCGTGGGCGAAATTGACCACGTCCATCAGCCCGAAGATCACCGCCAGGCCCAGCGACAGCATCGCATAGAACGCGCCGTTGACCAGGCCGAGCACGAGCTGGCCGAGCAGCAGCGGCAACGGGAAACCGAACAGTTCAGTCAAGCAGGACCTCGCGCAGGAGACGTTGGCACAGCGGCGCCGCGCCCGGCTCGCGGCCGGGCGCGGCGCGTCCTCGCGCGTGGCTTACTTCGCCTCGGGGCAGCCGTACGCGGCGATCGAGCCGAACGCTTCGGCGCCCGGGATCTTCTGCACGATGTTGTAGTAGTCCCAGTCCTGCTTGGACTGCGCCGGGGTCTTGACCTGCGCCAGGTACATGTCGTGGATCAGCAGGCCGTTGGCCGCGAGGCGTCCGTCATGCGTGAACATGTCGTCGACCTTCATCTTGTGCAGCTCGGCCATCACCTTGGCGCCGTCGGTCGTGCCCGCGGCTTTGACCGCCTTCAGGTAGGTCATCGCCGCCGAGTAGTCGGCCGCCTGCAGGAAGGTCGGCATCGCGTGCATCTGCGCGTAGTAGCGCCTGGCCCACGTTTGCGCCGCGGCGTCCTGCTTCCAGTACCACGGCGTGGTCAGGTACAGCCCCTGCGCCGACTGCAGGCCGATGCTGTGGATGTCGGTCAGGAACAGCAGCAGTCCGGCCAGCTTCATCGACTTGGTCACGCCGAACTGGGTGGCCTGCTTGATCGAATTGACCGCGTCGCCACCGGCGTTGGCCAGCCCCAGCACCTGGGCCTTCGACGCCTGCGCCTGCAGCAGATAGGACGAGAAATCCGACGACGCCAGCGGCGCCAGCACCTGGCCGGCGACCGTGCCGCCTTCCTCCTTGACAATACGCGCCGCGTCGGCTTCGAGCGACTTGCCGAAGGCGTAGTCGGCGGTCAGGAAATACCAGCTCTTGCCGCCTTGCTTGACGATCGCCTTCGCGGTGCCGCGGGCCAGCGCCGTGGTGTTGTACGCGTACATCACGGTGTACGGCGTGCACATCTTGCCGACGATGCTCGAGGCGCCGGCGCCGACGACGAAGAACGGTTTCTTGTAGCTGGCCGCGACCGGCTCCATGGCCAGCGCAGTGCCGCTGTTGGTGCCGGCGATCAGCATGTCGACGCCGTCCTGGGCGAAGAATTCCTTGGCCTTGCCTGCGGCCAGGTCGGCTTTGTTCTGGTGGTCGAAAGTCATCAGTTCGACCGGCCGGCCGAGCACCTTGCCGCCGAAGTCCTTGATCGCCATGCGGATCGCCGTGGCGCCGCCGGGGCCGTCGACCGCCGAGTACACGCCCGACATGTCGGTGATGAAGCCCAGCTTGACCGGCGCGGCGGCGTGCGCGGCGCTGCCCAGTCCGAGCGCGACGGCCGTGGCGAGTATCGTCTTCCTGATCGTATGCATCCTGAGTCTCCTGTTCATTCGAGTTGGACGGGTCAAACACCGAGCAGGCGCGCGAGTTGCTCGCGCCTGTGCGGCAATTCCTGGCGGCTGAAATGCTCGACGATGCGCCCACGTTCCATCACGTAGAAGCGGTCGGCGAGCCGCGCCGAGAAGTGGAAGTTCTGCTCGACCAGCAGAATCGAGAAGCCGCGGTCGCGCAGCGATGCGATCGCGCGACCCAGCGCCTGCACGATGACCGGCGCCAGGCCTTCGGATATTTCGTCGAGCAGCAGCAGTCTGGCGCCGGTGCGCAGGATGCGGGCCAGCGCGAGCATCTGCTGTTCGCCGCCCGACAGGCTGGTGCCGGGCGCGTCGGCGCGCTCCTTCAGGTTCGGGAACAGCGCATCGATTTCGGCCAGGCTGAAGCCCTCGAAGCCGGTGTGCAGCAGCGGCGGCAGCAGCAGGTTCTCGCGCGTGCTCAGGCTGGCGAAAATGCCGCGTTCCTCGGGACAGTAGCCGACGCCGAGGCCGGCGATGCGGTGCGGCTTGACGCGCGCCAGATCGTGGCCGAACACGCGCACGGTGCCGCTGCGCGCGCTGGTCAGGCCCATGATCGCGCGCAGCGTGCTGGTGCGCCCGGCGCCGTTGCGGCCGAGCAGGCACACGGTCTCGCCGACGCCCACGCGCAGGTCGACGCCGTGCAGCACCTGCGACTCGCCGTACCAGGCGTGCAGGTTGCCGACTTCGAGCGCCGGCGCGGATGCGGAGGGCGCGGCCGCGGCGCGACGCGGTTCGGTTTCGATCATGCGACGCTGTCCTCGATCGCCTCGCCCATGTAGGCGGTCATCACTTCGGGGTTCGCGGCGACTTCGGCGTAACTGCCTTCGGCCAGCTTGGCGCCGCGCTGCATCACGGTGACGCGGTCGCAGATGCGCGAGATCACCGACATATTGTGTTCGACCATCAGCACCGTGCGCCCCTGCGCGACGCGCGCGATCAGTTCGGTGACGCGTTCGACGTCCTCGTGGCCCAGGCCCTGGGTCGGCTCGTCGAGCAGCATCAGCGTCGGCTCCAGCGCCAGCGTGGTCGCCAGCTCGAGCGCGCGCTTGTGGCCGTAGGGCAGGTTCACCGCCAGGTCGCCGGCACGGTCGGCCAGCCCGACCATCTCGAGATAATGCATCGCGCGCTCGTCGAGCACGCGCAACCGCTGCGGCGAGGTCCAGAACTGCCAGGCCAGTCCCGCCGGGCGCTGCAGCCCGACGCGCACGTTCTCGAGCAGGCTCATGTGGGCGAAGGTCGCGCTGATCTGGAACGAGCGCACCAGGCCAAGGCGGGCGACTTCGGTCGGGCTCGAGCGGGTGATGTCGTGCTCGCCGAATTTGATCGTGCCGGCGCTGGCCGGCAGGAAACGGCTGAGCAGGTTGAAGCAGGTCGTCTTGCCGGCGCCGTTGGGGCCGACCAGCGCGTGGATGCTGCCTTGCGCGACGTCGAGATCGATGTCCTGCACCGCCGTGAAGGCGCCGAAGCGTTTGCTCAGGCCTCGAGCTCGCAGGATCATGGGTTTCGTCATGGGCGGCGGAGTTGCACGGATCGTTTCATTGTGCAACGCAGCGCCCGCGACGGACAAGCCCGCCCGCTGCGGGAAAACCCGGTAATTGTTACAACGGTTTCATGTGCGTTCGTGTCGCGTCAGCCGGCGACCGGTGTCGAGTCGGCGGTGAGCTCCGAGGGCAGGCGTTGCGCGAGCACGCGGTCGATGCGCTTGCCGTCCATGTCGACGATCTCGAAGCGCCAGCCGTCCCAGTCGACGCGGTCGCCGGTGATCGGCAGCCGCGCCAGCAGCAGCAGCAGCATGCCGGCCAGCGTGTTGTAGCGCGCCTTCTCCTGCTCGGGCAGGGTCTTCAGCTCGAGCTTGTCCTTCAGGTCGCCGACCGGAATCAGGCCGTCGAGCAGCCAGCTGCCGTCGTCGCGCGGAATCGCCCACGGTTCTTCCGACGGATGCGCCTTGAATTCGCCGGCGATCGCCTCGAGGATGTCCTGCACGGTCACGATGCCCAGCGTCTGGCCGTATTCGCCGAGCACCAGCGCTGTGTGGTCGGGGCTTTGCTTGAAGGTCTGCAGCAGGTCGAGACCGGTCAGACTGTCGGGCACGAAAATCGCCGGGCTCGCCGCCTTGCCCAGGTCCTCGATGCCTTCGCGGCGGATGAAGCGGCCGAGCAGCTCCTTGGCCGAGACCAGGCCGAGCACGTTGTCGAGGTCACCGCGCACCAGCGGGAAGCGCGAATGCGTCGACTCGGCGATGCGCGTCAGGTTGGCCGCCAGCGGGTCCTCGATGTCGAGGAACTCGATTTCATTGCGTGGAGTCATCAGCGACGCGATCTGGCGGTCGTCGAGACGGAACACGTTGCGCACCATCTCGTGTTCCTGCAGTTCGATCACGCCGGCGTCCGAGCCTTCCTCGAGCACGACGTTGATCTCTTCCTCGGTGACCTGCTTGGGCGCGTCGGTGCGCACGCGCAGCAGCCGCAGCAGCAGGTCGGTCGACACCGTCAGCAACCTGACGAACACCGCGACCACGCGCGCGAGAAACAGCATCGGCTGCGCGGTGATCAGCGCGATGCGCTCGGGCGCCAGCTGGCCCAGGCGCTTCGGGACCAGTTCGCCGATGACGATCGACAGGTAGGTGATGACGACGACGACCAGCGCGGTCGCGCTGATCGACGCCAGCCGCGGCTGCACGCCGAGTTGCTGCAGCGCGCCACTGATCGGCGCCGAGAACGCGGCCTCGCCGATGATGCCGTTGAGCACGCCGATCGAGGTGATGCCGATCTGCACCGTCGACAGCAGCCGCGTCGGCTGTTCGGTCAGCCGCAGCGCGGCTTTTGCCTGCACGCTGCCGGCCTCGGCCATCGCGGTCAGGCGTGCGCGGCGCGCGGTGACCAGCGCGATTTCGGCCATCGCGAACAGGCCGTTGAGCAGGATCAACGCGAGCAGCAGCAGGATTTCCGTCATCGTCGTACGGCGGCGGGGATGCCGCGCAGGCGCGCGCGAGCGGCGCGCGGGGCGGACCCGGCACGCGCGCGGCCGCACCCCGACCGGCAGGTCAGCGTGTGGCGCAATCGCGCGAGGTCAGGGGCAGGGTCCAATGAGGGCGGAGGAAGGGGTGGGCGGCTCGCGACGGCCGAACTATGCTTGGCCTCTCGCGCGCGCTGCCGCGGCGGTGGCGCGGCGACAGCTGCCTCATCCCATGTCCAGGAACGAACACGATTCCCGATTAGAACAGAACTGCGCGCTGGCCACGCGGCTGCAGCACAGCGTCTACGAGCCGCCGGCGGGCTTCGGCGCGGTACAGCCGGCGACCTGGCGCGCGTCGACGGTGTTGTTTGCCGACGTCGCCGCGCTGCGCTCGCGCGACTGGCGGCGCAAGGACGGCTACACCTATGGCCTGCACGGCACGCCGACGACCTTCATGCTCGAGCAGCGGCTGGCCGAGATCGAGGGGGCGTGCCACGCGCTGCTGTGTCCGTCGGGGCTGTCGGCGATCACGCTGGTCGACCTCGCGCTGCTCGAGCACGGCGACGCGGTGCTGGTGCCGGCCAACGGCTACGGCCCCGGCGTCGAGTTCGCGCAGCGCATGCTCGCCTCATGGGGCATCGACGCGCATTTGTACGACCCGCTCGACGTCGATTCGGCCGCGCGCCTGATCACGCCGCGCACACGGCTGCTGTGGCTCGAGGCGCCGGGCTCGGTCAGCATGGAAATGCCCGACCTGCGCGGCCTGGTCGAACTGGCGCGGGCGCACGGCCTGCGCACCGCGATCGACAATACCTGGGCCGCCGGCATCGCGCTGCGGCCGTTCGAGCTCGGCATCGACATCTCGATCCAGGCGCTGACCAAGTACCAGTCGGGCGGTGCCGACGTGCTGATGGGGGCGGTCATGTGCCGCGACGACGCCCTGCATGAAAGACTCACGCTGGCGCATATGCGGCTGGGTCTGGGCGTCGGCGGCGACGACGCCAGCCTGGTGCTGCGCGGGCTGTCGACGCTGGCGCTGCGCTACGCCGCGCACGACGCGGCGGCGCGCCGCGTCGCGCAATGGCTGCAGACGCAGCCGCAAGTGCGCCGCGTGCTGCACCCGGCGCTGCCCGACAGCCCGGGCCATGCGCACTGGGCGCGCGACTGCAGCGCCGCGGCCGGGCTGTTCAGCTTCACGTTCGCGCCCGAGGTCACGCCGGCGCGGGTCGACGCCTTCGTCGACGCATTGCAGCTGTTCGGCATCGGCTATTCGTGGGGCGGCCCGCGCAGCCTCGCGGTGCCTTATGCGATCGACGCGATGCGCGGCGCCGCGTGGGTTGATGGCAGCCCGCTGGTGCGGCTGGCGATCGGGCTCGAGGACGCCGACGACCTGATCGCCGACCTGGCCCAGGCGCTGGCCGTGCTCAGCGCGTGATCAGTCGGTCGTGTCGACCGCGCGCAGCAGCGCGTCGAGCCCGCCGGCGAGCTGCTGCTCGTGCTCGAGCAGCGCCGCGCCCAGGCCCGGCAGCGCGTCGCGGCGGCCGTCGCGCGCGGCCTGCAGTGCTTCGACCGCGGCCGCGTGCAGCGCCGCGTGCAGCGGCTGCAGCGCGGTGTAGGCGTCGTGCTGGCCGTAGTGCGCGCGACCCGGTCCGTCGCACCACTGGCCCAGCGTGCAGTGGTGCACGTCGGCCGGCACCGCCGTGGCCTGGGTCGGGTCCTCGAGCGCGGCGAGCACGCGGATCACCAGGTTGCGGTGGTCGTCGTGCGCGGCTTCGAGCAGCTTGTGCGTCGACTGGCGCTGCAGCGACGCAACCTGGATCTTCAGCCGCGCGCTGACGCCGGAGACGACTTCGAGTTCGCGCCGCGACCGCTCGCTGGCCACCGACAGCAGCTCGGCCTGGTTGATGATTTCGGTCGTGCGGTCCTCGATGCCGTTGGTCGCGCGGCGCACGTGACGCGCCAGATTGCGCACTTCGTCGGCGACGACAGCAAAGCCGCGCCCAGCTTCGCCGGCGCGCGCCGCTTCCAGCGCGGCGTTGAGCGCGAGCAGGTTGGTCTGGTCGGCGATTTCGCGGATGCCGCCAACCAGCACGCCGACCGAGCGCACCTGCTCGAGCAGCGAATCGACCGCGCGCACGTTGTCGCGCACGACGCCGGAGACGCTGCGCACGGCGGCGTCGACGTCGCCCATCGACGAGTCGATGTCGGCGCCGGTGTGCACCATCGTATCCAGCGTCGCCTTCAGGCGTTCGTTGATCTGCACCGCTTCGCGCCGCGCCGAGATGTTGCGCAGGCTGGCGTGCAGCAGCTGCGCGCCGCCGTCGCGATCGCGCACCGCGCTGACCAGCGCCGAGAACAGGAAGGTGCCGGCCTCGATGCGGGCGTGCAGCGGCGCCGCCTGCGGCTCGCGCAGCGCGCGCAGCCCGTCGCCGTCCAGCCCCAGGCAGCGCAGCGGCTGGCCGACCAGGCGGGCCGGGTCGGCACCGCCGAACGCGGCGCGGAAATCGTCGGCGAAGCGCGCAAACGTACCTTGCGCCGCCGGGTTCAGCGCGACGATGGTGGCCTCGTCATCGACGTCGGCGATCAGGTCCAGCGTTTCCAGGCCGTGCAGCGTCTGCTCGACCGCATGGCGGATTTCGGCGTTCATCTCGGATCGCGACAGCGTTGGGTGGGGTGTTGCGGCCAGGGCCGTGTATACCGCAGTACGGCTCGATATCGTAAAACTTGAGCCCGGCAGTCAGCTTTCGAACACCTGCAACACGCCGTCGAGGCCGCAGACGTTGAGTGCGATGCGCGCGGCGTCGCGCACCGCCGGCTTGGCGTGATAGGCCACGCCGAGGCCGGCGGCGCCGAGCATCGGCAGGTCGTTGGCGCCATCGCCGATCGCGATCGCCTGCTGCGGCGAGCAGCCAAGCTCGGCGCAGGTGTCGAGCAGCGCCTGGCGCTTGGCCGCGCCGTCGACGATGGCGCCGATGGCGTGGCCGGTGAGCACGCCGTCGCGGATGTCGAGCTGGTTGGCGCGCACGCGGTCCAGCCCCAGGCGCTGCTGCAGCCGCTCGGCGAACCAGGTGAAGCCGCCGGTGGCCAGCAGCACGGTCAGCCCGGCGGCCTTGGCCGCGGCGATCAGCGCTTCGGCCCCGGGGTTGAGCTGCATGCGTGACCACACTTGCTCGAGCACGCTTTGCGGCGTTCCGGCGAGCAGCGCCAGGCGTCGGCGCAGGCTTTCGGCGTAATCGGCGATCTCGCCGCGCATCGCCGCTTCGGTGATCGCGGCGATCTGCGCCTTGGTGCCGCTGGCTTCGCCGAGTTCGTCGATCGTTTCCATCGACACCAGCGTCGAGTCCATGTCGAGCGCGAGCACGCGGAAGTCGCGCAGCCGCAGCGCGTCGGGAACGACGGCCCAGTCGGCGCCGTCGGCCAGTTCGCGCATCAGGCGGCTGACCTCGGGTGCGTCGAGCGCGAGGTCGCGCAGCCGCACCGCGTGCGTGTGCGGGCTGTCGATCGACTCGATCGACGCCGGGCGCACGCGCTGGGCGACACGATCGACCAGCGCCGGGTCGAGCGCGGCGTGGCGGGGAACTTGCAGGACGAGATGGTGCATGGGCAGGGACGGGTTCGAATGCGGGAAAGGGGCGGGGCGCGTCGCTCAGCCGCCGGCGGCGTTGGCGCGCGTGGGCTCGCCGAGCTGGCGCAGCGTGTCGCGCACCAGCCGGGCGCGCGCGGCGGCGTCGGGGGCCTCGCGGGTGATGCGCAGCCGGTCGGCGCCGGCCAGTCGCACATGGCGCTGACTCTGCACCAGCGCGATGATGCGCGCGGCGTCGACCGGAGCGTCGGGCGCGAACTGCACCAGCGTCTGCTGCTCGGCGGCGTCGACCTTGAGCACGCCGTAGCGCGCCGCGAGCAGGCGCAGCCGGTGCGTCTCCAGCAGGTGGGTGGCCGACGCCGGCATGCGGCCGAAGCGGTCGACGATTTCCTCGGCGACGGCCTGCAGCGCGGCCTCGTCGGCGCAGCTCGCCAGGCGCTTGTACAGATTGAGCCGCGCGTTGACGTCGGGGCAGTAGTCCGCGGGCAGCAGCGCCGGCTCGTGCAGGTTGATCTCGGTGGTCACGCCCAGCGGGTGGGTCAGGTCGGGTTCGCGTCCGGCCTTCAGCGCCTTGACCGCGGCCTGCAGCATGTCGATGTACATCTGGTAGCCGACGTCCTGCACATTGCCCGATTGCGCGTCGCCGAGCGCTTCGCCGGCGCCGCGGATTTCCAGGTCGTGCATCGCCAGGTAGAAGCCGCTGCCGAGCTCCTCCATCTGCGCGATCGCGTCGAGGCGCTGCTGCGCGGTCTTGCTCAGGCTCTGCACCTCGGGCACCAGCAGGTAGGCGTAGGCCTGATGGTGGCTGCGGCCGACGCGGCCGCGCAGCTGGTGCAGCTGTGCCAGCCCGAACTTGTCGGCGCGGCTGATGACGATGGTGTTGGCGGTCGGCACGTCGATGCCGGTCTCGATGATCGTCGAGCACAGCAGCAGGTTGAAGCGCTGGGCGTGGAAGTCGCGCATGACGCGCTCGAGGTCGCGCTCGTGCATCTGGCCGTGGGCGATCGCGATGCGTGCCTCGGGAACCAGCTCGGCGAGCATGTCGCGGCGCCGCTCAATGGTGTCGACCTCGTTGTGCAGGAAGTAGACCTGGCCGCCGCGCTTGATTTCGCGCAGCAGCGCTTCGCGGATCACCGCGCGGCTCTCGTTGCGCACGAAGGTCTTGATCGCCAGGCGCTTTTGCGGCGCGGTGGCGATCACCGACAGGTCGCGCAGGCCCTCCATCGCCAGCCCCAGCGTGCGTGGAATCGGCGTCGCGGTCAGCGTCAGCATGTCGACTTCGGCGCGCAGCGCCTTCAACGCCTCCTTGTGACGCACGCCGAAGCGGTGCTCCTCGTCGACGATGACCAGCCCCAGGCGCGCGAACGCGATGTCGCCCGACAGCAGCTTGTGCGTGCCGATGACGATGTCGACGCTGCCGTCGGCCACACCGGCCAGCGCCGCCTTGACTTCCTTCGCGCTGCGGAAGCGCGACAGCTCGGCGATTTTCACCGGCCAGTCGGCGAAGCGGTCGCGGAAGGTCTCGACGTGCTGCTCGGCCAGCAGCGTGGTCGGCGCCAGCACCGCGACCTGGCGTCCGCCCATCACCGCGACGAAGGCGGCGCGCAGCGCGACCTCGGTCTTGCCGAAGCCGACGTCGCCGCACACCAGCCGGTCCATCGGCCGCGGCGAAATCATGTCCTGCACCACGGCGTGGATCGCCGCGGCCTGGTCGGGGGTCTCGTCGAAGCCGAAGCCGGCGGCGAAGGCCTCGTACTCCTGCGCCGGGAAGCGGAACGCGTGGCCGGCGCGCGCGGCGCGGCGGGCGTGGATGTTGAGCAGCTCGGCGGCGGTGTCGCGCACCTGTTCGGCGGCCTTGCGCCGCGCGCGGTCCCACTGCCCGGAGCCGAGCTGGTGCAGCGGCGCGTGCTCGGGGTCGACGCCGCTGTAGCGCGCGATCAGATGCAGCTGCGCCACCGGCACGTACAGCGACGCGTCGCCGGCGTAGCGCAGGTGCAGGAACTCGGCCGGGCCGTCGCCGAGGTCGAGCGAGCTCAGCCCCTGGTAGCGTCCGATGCCGTGCTGCTGGTGCACCACCGGGTCGCCGGCCTTCAGCTCGGACAGGTCGCGGATCAGATTCTCGACGTCGCTGGCGCGTTCCTGGCGGCGCCGGCGGCCGCGCGTGGCCGGCAGCGCGAACAGCTCGGTCTCGGTGAGCAGCGCCAGCTGCGCGTCGGGCAGCTCGAAGCCGGCGGCCAGCGGCGCCACGGTCAACGCGAAGCGCGCCTCGGCGGCGGCGAACGCTGCCCAGTCGTCGAGCGGCTGCGGCTGCAGCCCGGATTCGCGCAGCAGCTCGAGCAGGGTTTCGCGCCGTCCGGCCGATTCGGCGCACAGCAGCACGCGCGGTCCCGGGCGCGCGAGCCAGTCCTGCAGCCGCTGCAGCGGCTGCTCGGCGCGCTGCAGCAGCGCCAGGTCCGGCAGCCGGCGCACCGCCAGCGCACCGGAGCGCGCGCCGCTGCCGGCGGCGTCGGCCGATGCGCCGGCGGCCACCTCGGCCGCAGCCGCGGCGTCGCGCAGCGCCAGCTGCGGCAGGCTCTTCAGGGCGACGAAGAAGTCCTCATCGCTGAGGTAGAGCTCGGCCGGCGGCAGCGCCGGGCGCTCGGGGTCGTGGCGCAGCAGGCGCCAGCGCTCGTGGGTGTCGGCGGCGAACTGGCGCATCGCGCCGGCGACGTCGCCGTGCAGCACGACGCCGGCGTCGGCGCCGAGGTAGTCGAGCAGCGTGTCGGTGCGCTCGTGGAACAGCGGCAGGTAGTACTCGATGCCGGGGCCGGCGACGCCGTGCGCGATGTCCTTGTACAGCGGGCTGCGGCTGGGGTCGCCTTCGATGCGCTCGCGCCACTGCGCGCGGAAACGCTGGCAGGCGGCGTCGTCGAGCGGGAATTCGTGCCCGGGCAGCAGTCTGACTTCGTCGATCGGGTACAGGCTGCGCTGGCTGTCGGGGTCGAAGGTATGCACCGACTCGACGGTGTCGCCGAACAGGTCGACGCGCAGCGGCAGGGTCGAGCCCATCGGGTGCAGGTCGATCAGGCCGCCGCGTACCGCGTATTCGCCGGGGGCGACGACCTGGGTGACGTGGGCGTAACCGGCCAGCACCAGCTGCGCGCGCAGCGCGGCCTCGTCGAGCGCTTCGCCCTTGCGGAAGGCAAAAGTCGTCGAGGCCAGGAACGACGCCGGCGCCAGCCGCTGCAAGGCGGTGGCGGCCGGCACCAGCACGACGTCGATGGCGCGCTGGTGCAGCGCCCACAGCGTGGCCAGCCGCTCGGAGACCAGGTCCTGGTGCGGCGAGAACGCGTCGTAGGGCAGCGTTTCCCAGTCGGGCAGCACGCCGCAGCGCAGCGACGGCGCAAACCAGGTGATCTCGTCGAGCAGGCGCTGCGCGTCGGCCGGGTCGGCGGTGACGACCAGCCACGGGTGGCGGTGGCGGCGCGCCAGTTCGGCGACGAGCAGCGCATCGGCGCTGCCGGTCGGGCGCGCCAGCGCGTGGCGCTGGCCGGGTTTCAGGGGGGGCAGCGACGCGCCCAACTGCAGCGATTCGACGTGTTCTGAGGCGGACATCCCTAGAATTCTCGCAGGTACGGGGCGAGCGCGCCCTGCATCCGCAACGCCGCCGCGCCTGGCGCCGGCCACGCCCACTTGCGCCGTTCGATGCTTGTCCATGC
Source organism: Pseudomonadota bacterium (assembly GCA_021804595.1). Taxonomy (GTDB): domain Bacteria; phylum Pseudomonadota; class Gammaproteobacteria; order Burkholderiales; family Burkholderiaceae_C; genus Thiomonas_A. The sequence goes on along the minus strand of JAJZHH010000032.1, from coordinate 261 downwards.
CCTGATTCCCTGCGCCGGCAGCGGCGCGCGGCTCGCCGCCGGCCAGCCCAAGCAATACCTGCCGGTGGCCGGCGCCGCGCTGGTCGTGCACACGCTGCGCGTGTTCGCGGCGCTGCCGCGGCTGGCGCGCATCGTGCTCGTGGTGCAGCCCGGCGACACCGAGGCGGCGACGCTGCTGGCGGCCGAGCCGACGCTGGCCGGCCGCGTCGAGCTGGCCGCAGTCGGCGGCGCCACGCGCGCGGCCAGCGTCGCCGCCAGATC